>DASYLT010000001.1:0-39073 GCA_036009425.1 Baekduia sp.
AGGAGGAGGAACGCCGACGCTTCTCCGGTGGTCGGCCGGTCGCGGCGGGAACTTGAGGCGGGAGCCGGCGGCGCGGACGAGGCGCCGAGGCGGCGCGCTCAGCCCTCGTCAGGCGCGGCGACCAGGCGGACCGTGCGGCGCCCGCCGGCGATCGCCTTCTGCCACGGGCCGTCGCCCTCGAGGTCGGCGCCCATGTCGAGCAGGAGCGCCGCGAGGGTCAGGGCATCGCCGCGCGACTGCGCCGGCGAGACGTAGTTGCGGTCGTGGCGCCCCGTGAGACCGGCGCTGAAGCGGTCCGCGACCTCCACGGAGAAGCACGGGCCGAGCGTGAGGGAGAGCTGGTCGGGCGGGGTCACCGCGCGGAAGCGTCGCACGTCGGCGACGCTTCCGCGCAATGGTGGCCCGGGCCTACGAGAGGCCGCGCCCGCAGACCGGCCAGGGCGCGGTGCCCTGGGCGGCCAGCAGCGCGGCGGCGAGGCGGTCCTGCTCGGCCTCGGTGGCGGCGGCGGGGTCGCCGCTGCCGCCCATCGCCTTCCAGGTCGAGCGGGTGAACTGGTACTTGCCGCGATAGGTCCCGTCAGACGAGATCGCCGTCGGGTCGCCGCCGGACTCGCACTGGGCGATGGCCGACAGCGTCGAGCCGCCGCCCGCCGCGGGCGCCGACGCGGACGTGCCGCCGGCCGAGGTCGACGCGGCGCGCGCGTCGGCCTGCCGGCCGGAGGGCAGGCCAAGCGCCGCAGCGGTCTGCGGGCCCACGATGCCGTCGACGGTCAGGCCGCTGCGGCGCTGGAACGCCTTGACGGCGCGGCTGGTGGCGGCGCTGAAGCGTCCGGTCTGCGGGACGCCCAGGGCGGCCTGCAGGGCCGACACGGGCGAGCCCGCCGACCCGGCGCTCAGGGTCACGGGGGCCGGCGCCTGGGCGCTGGACTGGGCCAGCGCCAGCGGGCCGCCGAGCGCCAGGACGGCGCCGATGACGGCGACCGAGGTGCTGCCGGAGCGCCGTCGGCGACGGCGGACGACGGCCAGGCGCTGGGCCATGGCGTGCCGGCGCAGGCGCGAGCGCTCCAGGGACGCCTGGCAGGCGCGTTCGAGTTCGTGCATCACGAAGGGTGCTCCTATAGCTCTTCACGCCTACGGGGTTAGCTGACGGGCTCGCGCTCAAGAGCTGCGCTACGCCGTGCGATGACGGCGATTCGCCCCGTGGGTCCGATCGCTCGGACCCGTTGGTTCCCCCGCTCCCGACGGTCGTGCCGTCGGAACTCGGCTGGTTGACTTCAACGGCGAAGACAAGCACATCCAGACGACGTTCGCGGTCCCGCCGGGCCGTTCGGGACCGAGCCAATTTCCGGGTGCGCCCCGCCGCTTCGTAGACTGCGACCGGAGCACCATGCCTCCCGAGCCCGAATCACCCCGCCGCAGGGACGACAACAAGCCCACGCCGTGGCGTGTCGAGGGGGCGCCCGAGGCCAAGAAGAAGGGCCCGATGGGCATGCCCCGGCCTCCCGGAGGCCGCCGCTTCCTCTACTTCGTGGTCGCGCTGCTCGCGCTGAACTTCCTGTTCGCCTCGCTGGTTCCCAGCAAGACGGACCGCTCGGCGGTGCCGTACTCGCAGTTCCAGACCCAGGTCGACCGCAACAACGTCGCCGAGCTGACGTCCCAGGGCGACGAGATCCAGGGCACGTTCAAGAAGGAAGTCACGCCGCAGAAGCTCAACGGCAAGGCCGACAAGCCGAGCAAGAAGTTCTCGACGCTGCGCCCCGCGCTGGCGCCGGCCAACGACCCGCTGCTGTCCGAGCTGCAGCAGAAGGGCGTCATCGTCAACGCCAAGCCACTGGACACCGGCCGCTCGCTGTGGGCCGACGTCCTGTTGTTCTTCGGCCCGACGCTGCTGCTGGTCGGCATCTTCGTCTTCGCCGCCCGCCGCGCCTCCGCCGCCGGCGGGGTCGGCGGCCTCGGCGGCCTCGGCCGATCGCGCGCCAAGCGCTACGACGTCGGCGAGGTGTCGCGCACGACGTTCGCCGACGTCGCCGGCATCGACGACGCCGAGGACGAGCTCGAGGAGATCGTCGACTTCCTCAAGCGTCCCGAGAAGTACCGGGCGCTCGGCGCGATGATCCCCAAGGGCGTCCTGCTCTCGGGCCAGCCGGGCACCGGCAAGACGCTGCTGGCCCGCGCGGTCGCCGGCGAGGCCGACGTGCCGTTCTTCTCCATGTCGGCCTCCGAGTTCATCGAGATGGTCGTCGGCGTGGGCGCCAGCCGCGTGCGCGATCTGTTCACGCAGGCCAAGACGGCGGCGCCGTCCATCATCTTCATCGACGAGCTGGACGCGATCGGCCGCCAGCGCGGCGGCGGCGCCGGGCTCGGCGGCCACGACGAACGCGAGCAGACGCTGAACCAGATCCTCACGGAGATGGACGGCTTCACCGGCTCCGAAGGCGTCATCGTCCTGGCGGCGACCAACCGCCCCGACGTCCTGGACGCCGCGCTGCTGCGCCCGGGCCGCTTCGACCGCCGGATCTCCGTCAGCCCGCCCGACGTCGTGGGCCGCGAGAAGATCCTCGAGGTCCACACGCGCTCGGTCCCGCTGGCCGACGACGTCGACCTGAAGGCCATCGCCCAGACCACCCCGGGCATGGTGGGCGCCGACCTGCGCAACCTCGTCAACGAGGCCGCGCTGCTGGCCGCCAAGCAGGGTCACCCGGCCGTCGAGTCCTCCGACTTCTACAACTCGTTCGAGAAGATCGTCCTCGGCACCGAGCGGCGCATCACGCTCAGCCACGCCGAGCGCGAGCGGACCGCCTACCACGAGGGCGGCCACGCGCTGCTCGGCATGCTCGAGCCGGGCGCCGACCCCGTGCGCAAGGTCTCGATCGTCCCTCGCGGCCGCGCGCTGGGCGTGACGTTCCAGTCTCCCGAGGGCGACCGCTACGGCTACGACACCGCCTACCTGCTGGGGCGCATCACCGGCGCGCTGGGCGGCCGGGCCGCGGAGCAGATCGTCTACGGGACGGTCACGACCGGCGCCGAGTCCGACCTCGAGCAGGTCACCCGCATCGCGCGCTCGATGGTCGGTCGCTGGGGCATGTCGGACGAGATCGGCCTCGTGTCGGTGATCTCCGACGAACCGCAGTACCCCGGCGCCGAGCCGGCCTCGGAGGCGACGCGCGAGCTCATCGACCGTGAGGTCAAGCGCATCGTCGACGAGTGCTATGTCCGCGCGGTGGACGAGCTCACCGAGAACCGCAGCCGGCTCGACAGCCTGGCGCGCGAGCTGCTGGAGCGCGAGACGCTCGACGAGGGCGAGGCCTACCGGGCCGCCGGCTTCGAGCGCGGCTCGGCTCCGGGCGACCGCCCGCCGGAGGGCCTGCTCAAGGAGCCGACGGTGACCCCGGGCGCGCCCGAGCTGCCCGAGCGCCCGCGCAGCGCCTGAGCGGCGCCTAGGCGAGCACGAACGCGCGCACCGTGAGGTACGCGCCGCCCAGCAGGCCGGCGACGGCGCCGCCGAAGACGAGGATCGCCCCGACCGGACCGAGGTGCAGCAGCACGCTCGGGTCGCCGACGCCGGCCCAGGCGCCGACCGCGATCATCACCGGCAGCGGGCCGAGGGTGGCGATGCGGGCGTCGCGCGCCGTCCACGCCCGCGACGCGTGGACCATCGCGATCCCGGTGAGCCAGCCGACGACCGGCAGCCCGGCGCCCGCGACCACCAGCACCAGCAGCGTCACGAGCTCCCACCAGCCGACCGAGGCCTCCGCCTCGCCACCCGGCAGCTCGTCCTCGTACTCGTCGTAGTCCTCGTAAGGCAGTGCGTGCGCGTGGGTGGCCACGTTGCGGAGTTCGCGCCCGTGCCGCGCGCCCCTGCTGATCCGCAACTTCCGCGCGCCCTCAGCCGTTCCCACCACACGGCCCCGGCGCGCAGAGTCCTCCCGATCACGTGGCGCCGGGGCCGCTCCTCCTCATGCTTCGAGACGCCCTCACCCGGGTGGCGCTGGCCGCCGCCCTCCTGCTGGCCTGCGCCGCCGGCACCACGCCCGCCGCGCAGGCCGCTCCCCGCGCGCCGATGTACGTCGACGCGGGGACCGCCGGGACGGCCGACGCCACCCGCGCCGCCACGCTGCAGCGCCTCGACTCGCTCGGCGTGCGCGCCCTGCGCGTCACGCTCGTGTGGGCCGCCGTCGCCCCCGGCGCCGGCAGCGTCCGCCGCCCGGCGCTCGACATGACCGACCCCACCAACTACGACTGGGGCGGGTACGGCCGGCTGATCGACGCCGCCCAGGCGCGCGGGTGGCGCGTGCTGGTCACCTTCAGCGCGCCCGCGCCGCGCTGGGCCGCCGCGGCCGCCGACCGCGTCACGCGCCCCAGCGCGACGGAGTTCGGCGCGTTCGCCACCGCGGCCGGGCGGCGCTTCGGCGCGGCCGTCGACGCCTGGGGCCTGTGGAACGAACCCAACCACCCGCGCTTCCTCAAGCCGCAGTACGTCGGCGGCCGGCCGGCCGCGCCCGCGCTGTACCGGGCGCTGCACCTGGCCGGCGTGCGCGGCCTGGAGGCGGCCGGGCAGGCCGGCGACACCATGCTGGGCGGCGAGACCGCGCCCGGCGGCGACCGCCGGCGCTCGGTGCCGCCGCTGCAGTTCCTGCGGGGCGTCTTGACGCCGACCCACCCACCCGGCCAGAAGCTGCGCGTCGACGGCTGGGCGCACCACCCCTACGCGAACCGGCGCGGTCCGTTCTACGTGCCGCCCGACCGCGACAACGTGACGATCGGCGTCATGAAGCGCCTCGAGACCGCGCTGGACCGGGCCGGGCGGCGCACGCTTCCGGTGTGGGTCACCGAGTTCGGCGTGCAGAGCACGCCCGACACGGTCCTCGGCGTCCCGCTGGCCCAGCAGGCGGAGTTCCGCTCGATCGCCGAGCGCCTACTGCGCAACGACCCCCGCGTCGCGGCGACCGCGCAGTACCTGCTGACCGACGACCAGGCGCTGTCGGGCTTCCAGTCGGGGCTGATCACCGCGGCCGGCCGGGCCAAGCCCAGCTTCGACGAGTTCCGGCTGCCGCTGACCGTGCGCCGGCAGGGCTCGGCGGCGCTGCTGTGGGGCCTCGTGCGCCCGGCGGGCAGCTCGACGCGGGTCGAGGTGCTCGTCCGCGACCGCGGCGCCGCGCACTCCGCCGTCAGCGCCGCGCGACCGACCGACGCCGCCGGCACGTGGACCGCGCGGGCGCGGTGGCGCGCCGGTCGCACGTGGCGCGTGCGCTGGACGGCGGCCGACGGCGCCACGTACGTGGGACCCCCCGTGCGCGCCTACGGCTAGCCCGACGTGAAGACACGAGTCCGCCCCAGCCCCGGCAGGGATCCGATGCGGTTGGATGAACGTAGTCCTACGTGGGAACCACCGTTTCCCGGGTACCAACCCCAACAGCCCCAGCTCATGCCCTCCGAGATCACGACCATGTACGCCACCGAAGTCCGCCAGCACCTGATGCTCCTCGGCGAGGAGCGCGTCCTCGCACACGAGGCCGGGCTGGACCACGACCGCTCCTACATGGCCGACCTCGAAGACGAGATCGCGACCTACCGCTCGGCCTACATGGGCGCCGTCGTGACCGAGATCGCGATGCTCCGGGCGCGGCTCGACGGACCGAACCAGGGTTAGACCCGCCGCCGCGCCGCTCCTGGCCGCGCGTCGGCGTGCGGACGACCGTCGTCCGACCACCCGAACGGTGAGGGTCCCACACGGCTCTCCCTGCCAGAATCCGGAGCTTGCGCAAGGTCTGGGCAACGATGGTCGCCGCCGGCTCGCTGGCGGCGCTGGTGAGCACCGCGTCCTCCGGGGCGGCGTCCGACGCGCCGTGCGCCGGCGCCGACCGGCGCCCGACGGCCGCGACGGAGTCCCGCGCGCGCGCCGGAGTCCTCTGCCTGCTCGACGCCGCGCGCGCCGAGCGCCACCTGCCCGGGCTGCGCTCCGACGTCCACGCCGGTCGCGCCGCCCAGCGCTTCGCCGAGGCGCTGGACCCGCACAAGCCGCTGACGCACCTCGGCCGCGGCGGCACCGGTCCGCAGGACCGCCTCGCGCAGGCCGGCTACGCCGGCGGCGCGCGCAAGGCCTTCGATGCCGGCGAGGCGCTCGGCCGATCCGTCGGACGCTCCGCGACGCCGGCTCAACGCGTCTCGGCGTGGCTGGCCGACGGGCCGACGCGCCGGATCCTCCTGGCCAGGCGGTTCCGCGACGTCGGCCTCGGCGTCTCGGTGGCGGGCGATCGGGCGACGTACGTCGTCGACCTCGCCGCGCCGCGCGGCCCGCGCTGACGCGGGGCTTCGCCTCAGTCCGCGGGCGCGGCGCGTGAGACCCGCAGCGCCAAGGCCAGCTCGAAGCGCGCCTCGGGATCGTCGAGACGATCGCCGAAGAGCTCGCGCAGCTGCGCCATCCGGTACCGCACGGTCTGCGGATGGACGCGCAGCCGCTCGGCGACACGCGACACCTGGCCGGGCTCGTCCAGCCACGCGGCGAGCGTCTCGGTCAGGCGCAGGCGCGCGCCCTCGGCCAGCTCGTGCAGCGGCGCCAACGCCCGGGCGGCGAGGTCGGCGGCCAGCGCGCCGTCGCCGTGCAGCAGCAGGTCGGACAGGTGCTCGTCGGTCACCAGCGGGCCGGCGGCGGGCAGGACGCCGCTCTCCTGCAGCCCGAAGGCCGCCTGCGCGCGCGCCAGCGAACCGGCTGCGCGCTCGAGCGGCACGGTCGGGCCGAGCGCGGCGGGCGCGCCGTCGAGCGCGACGGTCAGCTCGGCGTGGCGGCCGGGCGCGTCGGGATCCGGGACGAACGCAAGAGCCAGGCCCTGCTCGGCCACGACGATCGTCTCGCCGCCCAGCCGCGACGCCAGCCGGTCGCCGTCCTCGGCCCGCACGACGAAGCCGGCGACCGTCGCGGGCCGGGGCCAGACGGCCAGCTGCGCGAGGTCGCGGACCTCCTCGGCTCCGGCGTCCTCGCGCGCCAGGACGCGCACCAGCGCGCGGCGGCGGCGCTGGCGCTCGGCCAGGGTGGCCGACTGCTCGGCGGCGTAGCCTTCGACCGATTCGGCCGAGATCCGGTCGATGTAGGAGAAGATCGCGCTGGCCAGGCGGTAGAGCGTGGCGGGCGTGTGGCCGGCGGCCTGACCGACCTCGACGCACCGCTCCCAGGCGATACGCGCGCCGAGGCGGTAGGCGCTGAGCAGCGCGTCGAGCGAGCGGCCGGCGCGCATCTCGCCGCGCCCGAGGGCCACGTAGATCTCCCGCGTCTCGCCGTCGTCGGCGGCCGGGTCGCCCAGCGTCTCGACGAAGCGGCCGAGGGCGCGCTCGACGCCGGCGCGCAGCCCGCGACCGAACGGGCCCTCCAGCGGCCGGGCGTATTCGGGGACCTCGGCGCCGATGGCGGTGATGATCTCCTCGGCCAGCGCGGGTAGGACAGGGCGCAGGACGTCGGCGAGATCGGATGGGAGCTGTTCGGCCACCTTGTCACGAGGCTACAGATCTGGAGTACCAGGTTGTCATGCGACGCCCACATGAGGCACTCCTTGAGGCCTAACCTCTAGTCCATGTCGCGAGCCCAGCGCAACATCAACCTGGCGGCGGTCGTCCTCCCGCTCCTGGCCTTCATCGCGGCGGTCGTCCTGCTCTGGAACCGGATCGTCGGGTGGCACGACCTCGTGCTCCTGGCCGTCATGTACGTCCTGACCGGTCTCGGCATCACGGTCGGCTTCCACCGGATGCTCACGCACCGGTCGTTCCAGACGTCGCCGACCGTCGAGCGGATCTTCGCCGTGGCCGGGTCGCTGGCCGTGCAGGGCTCGGTGATCCAGTGGGTCTCCGACCACCGCAAGCACCACGCCCACACCGACCAGGAGGGCGACCCGCACTCGCCCCACGCGGGCTTCGCCGGCGGCGGCGTCCTCGGGACGCTGCGCGGCCTGTTCCATGCGCACGTGGGGTGGATCCTCACCGAGGAGGGCGGCGAGAACCGCGCCAAGTACGCCAAGGACCTCGTCGAGGATCGCTGGATGAAGCGCATCAGCGACAACTTCCACTGGCTCGTGCTCGTGTCGCTCGGTCTCCCGGCCCTCGCCGGCTACCTGATCACCGGCCGGCTCACGGGCGCGCTGACCGGCCTGCTGTGGGGCGGCTTCGTCCGCATCTTCCTGCTGCACCACGTCACGTGGTCGATCAACTCGATCTGCCACTTCTTCGGGACGCGGCGCTTCGACGTCGACGACCACTCGACCAACGTCTTCTGGCTGGCACTGCCGAGCTTCGGCGAGGCCTGGCACCACAACCACCACACCTTCCCGCGGTCGGCCAACCACGGGCTGAAGCGGTGGGAGCAGGCGATGGACCCCGCAGGCATGGTCATCGCCGGCCTCGAGAAGCTCGGCCTCGCCTGGAACGTCGTGCGCATCACACCCGAGCGCCAGCGCGAGAAGACGCTGGCGTCGTAGCTTCGCCTCGCTCGCGCGTGCTGCGAGCGGGGTTGGCCGGGCGGCACTCCGTGACGCTCGCCACCGCCCCTCCGCGTCGCGCTTGCTCTTCGCGCCCCCGGCGTCGTTCGCTCGCTCCGCTGTACACGGCCACGCGCTCGCTTCGGCATCGATCCCGCGCTTCACGCTCCGGTGCGGATGTCGACATCACGGAACGCCGCCTCGATCAGCCTTCCCGCGCCGCGCACCCTTCCACGAGGGATAGCCCCTTCTTGCACCCCAACTGCATTAAGGGGTCTGACCCCTTGATGCAGTGCGGGTGCGAAAAGGGGGACAGTCCCCACGCCGCGGTCTCTGCGGTCGCCCCGCCTAGGTCAGGCGCCTCGCACATCTCCGTCCGCTTGCAGCGACTTCGTCACGGACCACAGGAGTTGGAGAACATCTGAGCCGGGCGCGCTAAGATCAGTTGAACTGTTGCATCCGCAACGGTTGGCGGACTCAAGGATCTTCACGCATGACCTCTCTCCTGCTCATCCCCCTCGACGACACCGTCGTCTTCCCCACGATGGACGTGACCCTGCCGGTGGACACCGGCACCGACGATCGCGTCCTGCTCGTCCCGCGCCACGAGGGCGAGTACGCCTCCGTCGGCACCATCGCCAAGGTCGTCCAGCACGTCCGCCTCCCCGGCGGCGGGCATGGCGCCATGCTCGAGGGCGTCTCCCGCGGCATCGCGGGCGCGGCCCACACCGATCACGCCGGGCGCCTGCGCGTCGAGGTCGAGGAGCGCATCGACGACGTCCCCGTCGACGGACGCTCGCGCGATCTCGAGCGCGAGTACCGCGCCACGATCGAGGAGATCCTCGAGCTGCGCGGCGATGACGGCCGCATCTCCTCCTGGGTCCGCGCGATCAGCGAGCCCGGCGCCCTGGCCGACACCTCCGGCTACTCCCCGGACATCACCTTCGAGCAGAAGGTCGAGCTCCTGGAGAAGGTCGACGTGACCGAGCGCCTGGAGCTGGCCCTGACCCGCCAGCGCGAGCGCCTGGCCGAGCTGCAGGTGCGCGCCAAGATCCGCGACGACGTGGAGTCCGGCGCCGCCAAGCAGCAGCGCGAGTACGTCCTGCGCAAGCAGATGGAGTCGATCCGCCGCGAGCTCGGCGAGGACGACGCCGCTGTGGGCGAGGACTACCGCACCAAGATCGCCGAGGCGGGCATGCCCGACGAGGTGCGCGAGCAGGCCGAGCGCGAGCTCAACCGGCTCGAGCGCTCCGGCGAGCAGTCCGGCGAGGCCCAGACCATCCGGACCTACCTCGACTGGCTCGTCTCCGTGCCGTGGTCGGAGCGGTCCGAGGACCAGCTCGACCCCGTCCACACCCGTGAGGTGCTCGACTCCGACCACGCCGGCCTGTCCGACGTCAAGGACCGCATCGTCGAGTACGTCGCCGTCAAGAAGCTGCGCGAGGACCGCGGCATCGCCGCCGACAAGCGCTCCGGCGCCATCCTCACGCTGATCGGCCCTCCCGGCACCGGCAAGACGTCGATCGGCGAGTCGATCGCGCGCGCCATGGGCCGCGAGTTCGTTCGCATGTCGCTCGGCGGCGTGCGCGACGAGGCCGAGATCCGCGGCCACCGCCGCACGTACATCGGCGCCCTCCCGGGCCGTCTGGTGCGCGCGCTGCGCGACGCGGGGACGATGAACCCGGTCATCCTGCTCGACGAGGTCGACAAGGTCGGCGCCGACTGGCGCGGCGACCCCAGCGCGGCCCTGCTCGAGGTCCTGGACCCGGCGCAGAACTCGACGTTCCGCGACCACTACCTGGACGTGGAGCTCGACCTGTCGGAGGTCGTGTTCATCGCGACCGCCAACCAGGCCGAGACGATCCCCAGCCCGCTGCTGGACCGCATGGAGGTCATTCGCTTCGACGGCTACACCGTCGAGGAGAAGGTCTCGATCGCCCGCGACTACCTGTTCCCGCGTCAGCGTGAGCGCAACGGGCTGCGCGAGGACGAGGTCAGCGCCGACGACGGGATCCTGCGCACGGTGGTGGGCGAGTACACCCGCGAGGCGGGCGTCCGCCAGCTCGAGCGCGAGCTCGGCACGCTGCTGCGCAAGACCGCGACGCGGATCGCCAGCGCGACGGTGACGCCGCCGGTGGCGATCGACCTCGACGACGTCCGCGACGCCCTCGGGCGCCAGAAGGTGTTCCACGACGTGGCCCAGCGCACCGCCGTCCCCGGCGTGGCGACGGGGCTGAGCGTCACGGGCACCGGCGGCGACGTGCTGTTCATCGAGGCCAGCGCCACGAAGTCCAGCAAGCCCGGCCTGCAGCTCACGGGCCAGCTCGGCGACGTCATGAAGGAGTCGACGCGCATCGCGCTGACCTACGTGCGGGCGCACGCCGAGGAGCTCGGCATCGACCCGGACCTGTTCGAGGAGCGCGAGTTCCACGTGCACGTCCCGGCCGGCGCGATCCCCAAGGACGGCCCGAGCGCGGGCGTCACGATGGTGACCGCGCTGACGTCGCTGCTCACCGGCCGCGCCGTCAAGCACACGGTCGGCATGACCGGCGAGGTGACCCTCCAGGGTCGCGTGCTGCCGATCGGCGGGCTCAAGCAGAAGGTGCTGGCCGCGCACGCGGCGGGGCTCACCGACGTGATCCTGCCCGAGCGCAACCGCGGTGACCTCGACGACGTCCCCTCAGACGTCCGCGAGGCAATGACGTTCCACCCGGTCATGACGGTCGGCGAGGTCCTCGAGCTGGCGCTCGAGGCCGCCCCGACGCCGGCGACGTCGATCACCGCCTGATCGCCGCTGCGCGTCGCGCCGGACTGCCAGTCCATGGCAGTTCCGGCGCGACGCGCATAGCATCGGCTCCGTGGAGACCGATGCCCCCGCGACCGCCCGGTCGCGTTCGCTGCCGCTGGCTCTCACCCTGATCGTCGCGGTGGCCGTCGCCGACCTCGTGATCGGCGACGGCGTGGTCCTGATCTCGCTGCTGGTGGTGGGACCGCTGCTGGCCGCTGCCCGCTGCACGACGGCCGAGACCGGCCTCGTGGCGGGTCTCGCGACGCTCGGCGCGTTCGCGCTGGCCGCCCACGACGACGTCCTCGGCGACAGCCAGGGCGTGACGGCGATCGTCGCGGTCGCGGTCGGCGGCGCACTGGCCGTCGGGCTCGCCCGCACGCAGGCGGCCCTCGCGGGCGCCGCGACCCAGCGCGGCGAGGAGCTCGCCACCGAGCGGCTCGCCCGCCGCCGCGCCGACATGCTGGCCCGCCTCGGCGACCTGTTCGAGGCCCCGCTGGAGTCGGAGGCGATGCTGTCGCACATCACCGACCTCTTCGTGCCCGAGCTGGCCGACGTCGCGGTGCTCGACCTCCTGCAGCCCGATGGGTCGCTGCGCGGCGCGATCACCAGCGCGATCGACCAGGACGTCGCCGACGACCTCGCGCGCCTGCGCCGCGAGCATCCGCTGAACCCCAACAGCGACCACCCGGTGGCCGTGGCGCTGCGTACGCGCGAGCCGCAGCTCGTGACCGACGCCGCGCGCGAGGTGCGCGACTACGCCGACAGCGCCGAACACGTCCGGCACGTCGTCGACTTCGGCTATCGGTCGGTGCTCGTGCTGCCGCTGATCGCCCGCGGGCGCATCTACGGCACGCTCTCCTTCGTGCGCCGCACCGACCGCGCGCCGTTCGCGGCCGACGAGGTCCAGCTCGGCCGCGACCTCGCGCCGCGCGCGGCCCTTGCGCTCGACAACGCCCGGCTGTTCAGCGAGCTGCAGGTCGCCGAGGGCCGCATGGAGGCGATCATCGCCAACCTCGGCGAGTCGGTCAGCGCCTTCGCGCCCGACGGCACGCTGCTGTTCGCCAACCGCGCCGCGGCCGAGATGGCCGGCCACGGCTTGCCCCAGGCGCTGCCGATCGCCGCCCTCCGCGACGTCTTGGACCGCTGGGCGGTCTTCGACGAGACCGGGCGCGAGCTGACGCTGCCCGACCTGCCGATCTCCGCGGCGCTGGCCGGGGACGAGGCCGAGCCGCTGCTCGTGCGCGCCGTCGATCGCACCTTCGGCGTCGACCGGTGGATCCTCTGGCGCGCCGCGCCCGTCCGCGACGCCGACGGCGAGCTGCAGTTCGTCGTCTCGGTCGGCGAGGACCTGACGGCCGTCAAGCGCCAGGAGATCCGCGAACGGCTGCTGTCCAACGCCAGCAAGCTGCTGGGCTCCTCGCTGGACGTCGACGCCACGATCGACAAGGCGGCCTGGGCCGTCGTGCCCGAGCTCGCCGACTGGGCGCGCGTCGACCTGACCGACGAGCGCGGTGACCTGCGACAGATGGCGGTCGCGCACCGCGTGCTCGACCAGGTCGAGCTGCTGCACGAGTGGCGCCGCGACTTCCCGCCGTCGCCGGACGACGACCGCGGGCCGGCGGAGGTGCTGCGCACCGGCCGCTCGGTCGTCTGGGACCGCGTCGACCCCGAGGACGTCGCCCGCTACGCGCAGGCCCCCCGCCACGCGGAGCTGATGCGCCTGATCGACACGCGCTCCATGCTGATCGTGCCGATGACCGTCGGCGACCGGGTGATCGGCACCATGCAGCTCGCCACGACGTCGGCCAGCGGGCGCCTGCTGGGCCCCGACGACCTCGACCTGGCCGAAGAGCTCGCCGGCCGCGCCGCCATCGCCGTCGAGCACGCGCGCGTGCACGCGGCGCGCACCCACATCGCCACCACCCTGCAGCGCTCGCTGCTGCCGCCGCGCCTGCCGGTGATCCCCGGCCTGGCGATCGCCGCACGCTTCCGCGCGGCGGGCACGGCGACCGAGGTCGGCGGCGACTTCTACGACCTCTTCGAGGCACGCGACCGGTGGATGGTCCTGATGGGCGACGTGACGGGCAAGGGCCCCGGCGCCGCCGCGATCACCTCGCTGGCCCGGTACACGATGCGAACGGTCGCGCAGTACGAGGACGACATCCGCGCGATGCTGCAGCGGCTCAACCAGACGCTGGCCGGCGATCAGGACCGTCGCCAGATCTGCACCGCGGTCTGCGTCGCGGTGCGGGAGCATCCCGACGGCGTCGGCGCCGGGCTCGACATCGTCTGCGCCGGCCATCCGCCGCCGCTGCTGATCGCCGCCGACGGCACGGTGCGCCCGGTCGGCCGGCCCGGCACGCTGCTGGGCGCCTTCGCCGAGGGCACGTGGACGCTGACCGAGCTGGAGCTCGGCCCCGGCGACACGCTCGTGCTCTACACCGACGGCGTGACCGACACGCGCGGGCCCGAGGGCCGCTTCGGCAGCGAGCGGCTCGAGGCGCTGCTGCACGACATCGGCCCCCAGGAGGCCGACGTCGTCGCCGCGCGCATCGACGAGGCGCTGCTGGCCTTCGGCGACCAGCGCGACGACGTCGCCGTGCTGGTGCTGCGCGGCAGCGCCGGCGGCCCGCGCTCGGCGCTGCTCGGCGCTGCTGAGGTTCCCGCGACCTGACGTCCGGCCGCGGACGCGTGGATTCGTCCGCAAGATGCGGCATGCTCGCGCGCACAGCCGTCGACGCGCCGGGCCATCTGGCGTGGAATGCCTGCTGCAGGAGGGTTTCATGGAGAGGTCGCTTCCGATCTACGCCAGCACCGCCACGCGCCGTGGTCGCGGCCGCGGCTGGTCGTCGCGCCGCCGGCGCCGCGGGGCGCGGATCCTGCGAGCGGCGTTCCTCGCCCTGTCGGCGGGCGCGCTGGCGCTGCTGGCGCTCGGCGCCGAGCGGGCGCTGGGCTAGGGCTAGACGGCCGCGGGCTCGCGCGTGCCGCTGAGCGGCGACGGCGGCTCGGCCGGCTGGACGGCGCGCCGCGGCCGGCCGGCGGCCAGCAGCGACCACACGAGCGAGTTCCACAGGCCCGTGGCCACCGCGACGTGGCACCAGATCAGCGCGGCCGGGTAGTCGAGCTGGTGGTACTGCAGGTTGCCGATGATCCCCGCCAGGGCGACCATGACGCACACGGCGGTGAGCGGGCGCATGAGGTCCCGCCCCGCGCCGGCGCGCCGGGCGACGAACCAGAGCGCCACGGCCAGCACGCCGAAGACCCCCGCCACCCGCGCGTGGATCGCGATGACGTCCGAGAACGTGTCGTAGCCGAAGATCATGAGCCGGTGCACGTCGTCGCCGGTGCCCTCGCCGCCGGCGAACGGCCCCGACGCCGTGACGGCGGTGCCGAGGATGACGACGAGGCCGCCCAGCGCCACCAGCCCGCGGATCGCCCACACCAGGCGCGGGTCGCGCTCGGGCCGCTCGGGCTCGCCCCGGCGCTCGCGCATCACGCGCCAGACCAGCGACACGGTCAGCACGATCGTGACCATCGACAGCAGGAAGTGGCCCATGACCGTCACCGGGTTCAGACCGGTCAGGACCGTGATGCCGCCGAGGATCGCCTGGGCCAGGACGCCGAGCAGCAGCCCCGCGCCGATCCACGTGAAGTCGCGGCGGTAGGGACGGCGCAGCAGCGCGAAGACCAGGCAGCAGATCGCGGCGATCGCGACCGGCGTCGTGATCAGGCGGTTGCCGAACTCGATGAACCCGTGCCCGCTCTGCGGCGTGAGCGACTGGTCGCTGCAGCGCGGCCAGTCGTGGCAGCCCAGCCCCGACCCGGTCAGGCGCACGCCGGCTCCGCTGACGATGATGAGCGTGAAGAGGACCAGCGCCGACCAGGCGGCGTAGGCGTGCAGGCGCGGGGAGACGGGCCACCGTCGGCGCAGGCGATCCAGGCGGGACATGCACGAGACAGGATGACAACTCGGCGAGCGGGGTGGTTCCGACGCCCGGTCAGCGACCGCCCTGCGTTCGCGCCGGTGCTCGGGCGCGGAGCGGCATCGCCTGCGCGACGGCGGCGACGAGAGCCAGGGCCGCGGCGGCGGCGAAGCCGATCCGGTGGCCGGCGGTGGCGCTCGTCGTCGCGGCGACGAGGACGAGGGAGGCAACGCCCAGGGCGGTTCCGACCTGGGCGGCGGTGTTCAGCAGCCCGGCCACCGTCCCGCGGTCGGCGTCGTCGACCGCCGACGTGCCGAGCGTCGTCGCGGCGACGGACGCCGATCCCAGCCCGAGCCCCGTGAGGACGCCCCACACGACGAGGCTGGCGCCACCGCTCACCGCGGTCAGCCCGGCGGCGGCCGACACCGCACCCGCCCCGACGAGCGCCAGGCCGCCGGCGATGACGGCGGGCGGCGGCGCGGCCAGGCGCGCCGCGACGACCGAGCCGGCGACCACGGAGACGCTGAGCGGCAGCAGGACGAGCCCCGCGCTGAGCGGGCCGAGCCCGAGCACGTCCTGGAGGTGCAACGTGGCGAGGACGCCGCCGCCGCTGGTGGTCGCCGTCAGCACCGCCGCGGCCAGGAGCGCCGCCCTGAGCTGCCGGTTGCCCAGGAGCGTGGGCGGGACGAGCGGCTGCGCGGCGGTTCGCTCACGCACCGCGAGCCCGGCCAGCAGCAGCGTCGCCCCGGCCAGCGCCGCCAGCGGCACCGGCGTCAGCGGGCCGGACTGCTCGGCCTGCGCGAGCGCGAGCACGAGCAGCCCCAGGCCCCCGGTCGCGGCGAGCGCTCCGGGGAGATCGAGCGCGCGCGGCCCGTGCGGGCTGCGGCTCTCGTCGAGCAGCCGCGGCGTCAGCGCGAGCGCGGCGACCCCGACGGGGACGTTGACGAGGAAGACCCACCGCCAGCCGAGCCCGCCGGCGATCACGCCGCCGAGCACCAGCCCGCACGCCCCGCCGACGGCCGCGACGCCGGTCCAGACGGCGACGGCACGCTCGCGCCGGGGGCCCGCCGGGAACGCGTCGACGATCATGGCCAGCGCCGCCGGCGCCGTCAGCGCGGCGCCGAGCCCCTGCGCGGCGCGCGCGAGCACGAGCGTCCCCGCGGTCGGCGCCAGCCCGCAGGCCAGGGACCCCGCGGTGAACAGCGCCAGCCCCGCCCCGAAGACGCGGCGGCGGCCGTACGTGTCGGCCAGCCGCCCGGCCACGAGCAGGCAGCCGGCGAAGACGAGGACGTAGGCCGTGACGACCCACTGGAGCAGGCCGCCGCTCAGGCCGAGGTCGCGGCCGATCAGCGGCAGCGCGACGAGGACCGCGTTGACGTCCAGCACGTCGACGAACTGGGCCGTGCACAACAGGACGAGCAGCGGGAGACGACTCCGCATCTCTTTATCGTTACAGACATGGCAACCTGTCGCCTGGTGGAGCGTCCGCGGATCACCTTGAAGCAGGTCGCCGAGGACGTCGGCGTCTCGCCGATGACGGTCTCCAACGCCTTCAACCGCCCCGACCAGCTGTCGGCGGCCCTCCGCGAGCGGATCCTCGAACGCGCCCGGAAGCTCGGCTACCCCGGACCCGATCCGATGGCCCGCGGGCTGCGCCGGGGCCACGCGGGCGCGATCGGCGTCATCAGCGACACGAAGCTCTCCTACGCCTTCGACGACCCGGCGGCTTCGGCGGTGATCGCCGGCGTCTGCGCGGTCACCGAGGAGGAGGGGCTCGGCGTCCTCCTGGTCCCCCCGGGCGGATCGGCGCCGCTGTCGGGCGCGGTGATCGACGGGATCGTCGTGTACTCCGTCGCCCAGGGCGATCCCCTCCTCGCGCTCGCCGTGGCGCGACGCCTGCCCGCGGTCGTGATCGACCAGCCGGTCGGGACAGGCCTGCCCCGCGTCGGCATCGACGACGAGGCGGCAGCGCGCACCGCCGCCCGCCACCTCACGGCGCTCGGGCATCGCCGTGTCGCCGTGGTGGCGTTCGGGCTCTCACCGGACGGGCGCACCGGTCCCGCCGACCTCATGCGCCGCCGCAACGCCGGCTACGCGGTGTCGCGCGCGCGCCTGGCCGGGTACGGCGCCGCGGCGGACGAGGCCGGGATCGACTGGGCCGGCGTGCCGGTGCACGAATGCGCGGGAAGCATCCGCGCGGCCGGCCGCGCCGCCGCCGAGCGCCTGCTCGCGGCAGAGCACCGGCCGACCGCGATCCTGGCGACGAGCGACGTCCTGGCCCTCGGCGTCCTCGACGCGGCCGCGGCGGCCGGCCTCCGCGTGCCGCACGACGTCTCCGTGGTCGGGTTCGACGACGTCCCCGCCGCCGCCGAGGCGCGGCTGACAACGATCCGCCAGGACCACCGCGCCAAGGGCCGCCTCGCGGGCGAGCTGCTCGTCGCGGCGCTGCGTGGCGAGCGCGTCGCCGCGCCGGCCACGCTGCCGCACGAGCTCGTCGTCCGTGACAGCACCGCGCCACCCGCGACGGCCTGACCCACGGGAGGCGGGCGGGCCGGCGCTCAGCGGCCGGGGAACCGGGCGTGCAGCCAGCGGGCGAAGGCGGCGCCGTCGATGTCGGGGACCGCCAGCCGCGGCAAGGCATAGGGGTCGGTTCCGGCGCGGACGAGCCCCGGCGCGTTGACGGTGGCACCGGCGTACCCGGCGGCGCGCGCGGCGGCCTTCGTGGCCTCGTCGACGTCGACGCCCGGGACGCCGAACGGGTAGGAGAAGAAGGTCGGCCGCCTTCCCAGCCACGCCTCCAGGTCGTCGGCGCTCCCGCGCAGCTCCGCGTCGCGCGAGGCCGCCGGCGCATGGGCGAGGCTGACGTGCGTGCGTCCGTGGGCCTGGACGGCGAACGGGCCGGCGGCGGCGAGCGCGCGCAGCTCGTCGACGGTCATGGCCCGGTCGCGCTCGGGCGCGTCGCCCGTCCAGCGCCGCAGCGCCGCCAGCGCCTGCGTGATCGTCGCGTGGTCGTGGGTGCGCAGCGCGGCGTGGACGTGAGCGCGGACGGCGCCGAGCTGCGCGTCGGTCTCGGGCGCCCAGGCGCGAGCGCCGCCTGGGAGGTCGAGGGTGAGGACGGCGCGCGAACCCGGGGACGCCAGCGCGGCGGTCACCACGTCCCACCAGTAGGCCTCGCCGGTCGCGACGTGGCCGGTCGAGGCGAACAGGGTCGCCTCGACGCCCGCCGCGGCCAGCGCCGGCAGGGCGTGGAGCAGGTTGTCGTGGTAGCCGTCGTCGAACGTCACGGCCACCGCGTGGTCGCCGGCCTCTCCGCGCGCGACGGACTGCAGCGGCGCGGGCGTCCACCGCTCGCGCAGCACCTCGAGCTGCTCGGCGAAGTGCCGCGGCGAGACGGCGAGCGCCAGCGGGTCGGCGCCGACCTCGGCGACGCGGTGGTAGAGCAGGATCGCGCCGTGCACGCGGCCGCGCGCCCCTCGCCCGCGGCGCCGCGCGCCCACGACGGCGAGCGGGTGCGGCGCCGGCGGCGCCACGTCGGCGCGCAGCGCGGTGCGCGCACGATCGGGCTGCAGCTCGGCGTGGGCGAACGGAGCGCCGAGGACCGCCCCCGCGCCGTGGGCGGCCCAGGCCGCCCGGTCCACGGCGCCGGAGCGATCGCCGCGCAGCGCCCGCACCGCTGCGGCAGCCCCCGCGCGCACGGCCAGCGCGGCCCCCGTCCGTCGCCCCGCGCCCGCGGCGGCGCCCCCCAGCATCGCCGTCCGCGCCCCCGTGTGCAGCCGCCGGCGCACCAGCGCGCCGGGCGTCAGCCCCGACAGGTCGCGCGCGGCACTCATCCCGGCGACGGCCACCAGGCGCCAGCCCGCCTCCTGCAGCTCGGCCTGGGCGCGGCGGTCCTCACCGACCGTGTCGCGCGCCGCCGCATGCCCGCGCGCCGGGAAGAACCCACCCACGCCCCGCAGCGCCGCGACGCGAAAGGCGACGTTGCCCCCGGGAAACGGTCCGTCGCCGGCGGCGTGCAGCGCGAGCACCTCGGCGTGGTCGCCGGTCAGCCAGGCCGGTGCTCCCTCCGCCCGCAGCGGGCCGCCGACCGCCCCGACGCCTTCGGCGCCCGGCGCCTCCCACGCCGCCCGCAGCGCCTCCCCCCACCCCGGGTCGACCCATACGTCATGATCGACCAAGGCAAGGACATCGACATCTCCGGCGCCCTCCAGCGCCGCGTTGCGCGCCGCCGCCCACGCGCCCGGCGCCTCCAGCGCGACCACGGCGACGTCCGGAAGACCCGCCGCCGACAGCGCCGCCACCGCCGGCGCGGCGTCCGCGCCGGGGGCCACGACCACGGCCACGGCGATCGTCATGGCAGCGCCCGGACCGCTTCGGCCAGCGCCGCGGCCGTCGGCCCCCAGCCACCGGCGACTCGCGCGAAACCGGCGCGGGCGCGCGTCGCCCGCAGCTCGAGGTCGGCGATCAACGCCTCGGCCAGGTCGGCCGCGGCGAGCGGGCCGGCCGCCAGCGCAGCGGTCGGTCCCAGCGCCGAGCGTCCCGCCGCGTCGTCGGGCGCCACGACGGCCTGCCCGCAGACGAGCATCGCCACCGCGGCCGGCCGCCAGCCGCGCACCGGCGGCGCCAGCGCGACCGTCGCCGAGGCGAACGCGTGGGCCAGCGCCTCGCCGCCCGGCTCGACGGTCAGGTACTCGAACGGCAGGTCGAGGTCGCGCCGCGCGCCGCTGATCGCGAACGTCAGGTCGTCGCGCCGCGCGTGCAGCTCGGCCGCCGCCAACAGCCCGAACGGCTCCTCGGAGTGCACGAGCACGAGGTCCTCGCGCCGGTGCACGGGCATCGGGGCGTAGACGGCATCGGCACCGCCGGGCAGGGCGCCGCCCATCCACGCCGGTCCCAACAGGTTCACGCCGGTGGCCCAGCCCAGCTCGCCCAGCACCGGCGCCGCCGCCGTGGCCAGGACCGCCCGGGCCCGCACGCCCGGCGCCGTCAGCACCGCCGGCGCCGCGAGCCACCCCGCGGCCAGGACGACGTCGGCGTCCGCGGCGCCCGCCGCCTCCGGCTCCCTCACGACCCGCACCTCGAGCCCCTCGGCCGCCAGCGCGGCGATCAGCTCGGAGGGGATCCCGGCGTCGCCCACCGTCGCCTGCCCCGGTCCCAGGACCAGCGCGACGTCCAGCCGCTCGCCGGACACGTCCCGTGCGACCAGCGGCGCCGCCCCGTCGCGCAGCAGCGGCCCGAGCGCCCACGGCAGGTCGGGCACGACGAGCGCGCCCCCGGCCTCCTGCGCCTCGCGTCCCCGCCGCCGCAGCGACGGCACCGCTACGCCCCTCCGCGGAGCGCGGCGCGATGGGCGTGCGTCACGGCCGCGCGCAGCCCGGCCTCGACCTGCTCGGCGGCGCGCTCCCACGTGCGCTCGGCCCGCAGCGCCACGCCCTGCTGCGCCCGATCCGCCCGCCGCACCGGGTCCGACAGCAGGCGCTCGAGGGCGTCGGCGATCGCGATCGGGTCCAGCGGCGCGAAGTCCACCGCGCCGCCGCGGCCGAACGCCGCCACGACGCTCGGCGCGTCGAGCTCGACGCACGGCAGCCCGCAGGACAGCATCTCCTGCGCGACCAGCGAGTAGTTGGTCATCGACAGCACCAGCCCGACCGTCGCCTCGGCGTAGATCGCCGGCAGCTCGGGCTCGGGCACGACGCCGAGGTTCTTGTAGGGGAAGTCAACGCCGGCCGGGCCACCGTGGCCGAACAGCCACGCCTCGGTCTGCGGCCGGCGCCGGTGCAGCTCGGCCAGCGCCGCCAGCGCGACCGGCACGCCGCGCCGCGGCGTTGACGAGCGCGCGTAGGCGACGACCACATCCTCGCGACGCGCGATCCCGGGCAGCGGCCGGTAGCGGTCGCCGTCGATGCCCAGGTCGAACGAGGTCGCCGGCAACCCGTACAACTCGCCCATCGTGTCGGCGAGCCACTGGCCGGCGGTGATCGGGTAGAGGTCGTGGCGGTAGGAGTCGTCGGCCCAGACGCGCTGCACGCTCGTCCCGAAGAACTCGGGCTCGTGGTCCTGGACGAGGTACGCGCGGCCGGCCGCGGGAAGCGTCCGGACCCGGGCGACGGTCTGCCAGCCGGTGGCCACCGCCACGTCGGCGCGCTGGAAGTCCTCCAGCCCGTAGTGGACGTCGGCGGCGAACGGCCCGAACCACGCCCGCAGGTCGGCGGCCGCCTGCGCCGGCCCGCCCGCCACGCGCCGGCCCGGGTCGTCGATCCACAGCGAGCAGCGATGCCCGCGGCGCTCGAGCGCGCGCACGAGGTTGGCGATCGTCATGTGCCCGCCGCTGCCCTGGCGGAAGAACGGCACCACGAGCGCCACGTGCAGCGAAGCACTGGCGTCGGGCGCCTCCAGCAGCGGGCCCGCCGGTGCGCGGAGCAGGTCGCCGAGCACGCGCGCCTCGACGTACTCGTCGTTGACGTAGGGCCCGGCCGCCAGGCGCTTGATCCTCGTCTTGATGCCGAAGCCCATCAGCGCCGCCCCGACAGCCGCTTGCGCACGACCTTCAGCGGCCCGCGCGACAGCAGCGACTCGATCCGGTTCATCCGCACCTGCAGCCGCTCGTGGTCGCGCTCGGAGGCCTGGTGGCGCTGCATGGTCATGCGGATGTCGGCGGCCATCCCGGCGGCCGCGCCCGTCGGGTCCGGCGACGGCCCGGCGACGATGCGCCGCAGCGCCAGCAGGAGCATCGCGGTGGACTGCTCGGTCGACGGCCACGCCCGCGCGGTCCGGACCGCGCTGACGCGCAGCTCGTGCAGCAGCCGCCGGTCGTGGGCGAGCAGGTCGAGCAGCCGCGACGTGCCGCGCTCGTCGTCGAAGCTGGTCAGCAGCGCGTTGCGCCCGTCGGCGATGTACTCGTCGTGGCCGGTCACCGGCGTGGTGATGCACGTCGCCCCGCGGTGGAAGCCCTCCAGCGGCGGCCCCGCCATCCCCTCCACGCGCGCGAGCTTGAGCACCACGTCGGTCTGCCCGTACAGCTCGGCCATCTCCGCGGGGGTCAGCGGCCCGAGGACGCGATCGGCGAGTGCGCCGGCGGCCGCGGCCCGATCGGCGCAGACGAGCGTCACCTGGGCCGGCTCGCGCATCGCTCCTGCCGCAGCCAGCGCCTCGTCGACGCCCTTGAACGGCACGCCCGGCCGGCCCTCGACCAGCACGCGCAGGGGGCCGTCGACGCTCGGCGCCACGGCGTCGGGAATCGCGAAGACGCGCTTGTCGATGCCGTTGCGCACGTAGTGCACGCGGAACCGCTCCGGGCCGCCGCGCAGCTCCTCGAGCTGCGCGACGATCCAGCGCGCCTCGGTGATCATCGCCACCGGCAGCGTGTGGGTCATCGCCGCGGCCGCCCGCTGCGCGGTGTCCTGCCCGTAGAAGCGGTCCTCCATCGACTGCACGAAGTACGCGTAGCGGTCCGCGGCGACCTCGTGCAGCTGCAGCGTCGTCTCCCACCATGTGGCGACGGCGACGTCGACACGCTGGTCGCGCAGCTCGGAGAGCTCCAGCACCGGGACGCCCCCGAGGCCGACGCGCGCCTCGTCGCCCGTCGCGCGGTCGGCGCGCGTGAGCACGAGCATCGCGTCGACGCCGTGGCGGTCGCGCAGCCGGCGGGCGTGCCCGACGACGACGCCGACGCCACCGAACAGGTCCAGCGCCGGGATGAGGAAGGCGACGCGCACGGGGCGTCAGCCCGCCGCGGGCGCCTCGACCTGGGCGAGGCGCGCCTCGAGGTAGGCCAGGTCGCTCTCGCGCCGGCGGGCGTCGGCGCGCTCGGCGTCGAGGTCGGCGGCGCGCGCCAGCGACGCCGGGACGAGCCGGCCGGCATCCGGGCCGAAGGCGAGCAGGTGGTGCGACGGCGCCTGGTCGGCGGTCACCGCGACCGAGCCCAGCAGCGCGCTCTGACCGCCGGCGGCCGGCACGATCGCCGCGGCGCGGACGGGCACCTGGACGAAGCTGATCGCTCCGGCGGGCAGCAGGCGGCGCAGTTCCTCGGCGGCCCCGGCCGACCACGCGCTGGCGCGGTGGGGGTCGTCGAGGGCGCCGGCGGCGTCGTCGGGAACGCTGAGCACGACCGTCGCGCCGTCCTCCCCGAGGGCCAGCAGCAGGTCGACCAGCGCGGTGAAGTCCGCGAGCTGGTGCAGCACGTCGAAGCAGGTGACGAGGACGGGACCGTCGACCCCGGCATCGCCGACCGCGGCCCGCACGGCGGCGGCGCCCGCGGCGGTGGACAGGTCGGCCTCGACGGCGGCGGCCACCTCGGTGCCCACCTCGCGGCGGGCCTCGGCCAGCGCCTCCGGCGAGGAGTCGACGAGGATCGCGCGGCCGGCCAGCGGCTGGCCGGCCAGCGCGGCGCCCGCCGGCACGCCCGTCCCGCAGCCCAGGTCGATCCACAGCGCCGCCTCGCGCACCAGCGGCGCGGCAAAGGCGTAACGGAGCTCGGCGTCGACGCGGTCGGCCGGAGCGGTCCCCCGGGACACACGGGCTTCCCAAGTCGGCATCGCCGCGCAGCGTAACGTATGCCCCACGATGGCCGACCGGGCGCACCCGCCGTATCCGATGCCGCCCGACGGAGCACCGCTGCGGCTGGCGTTCGTCGGCCAGCAGACCTACTTCCGCGCCTGTGCCCTCGACGAGCACTCGCGCCGGATCACCACCACCTTCATCGAGTACCGCGCCGGCCGCGACCCCGCGCTCATGCGCTCCCAGCTCGACGCCTTCGCCCCGCACGTCGTCGTCGTGTTCCGTCCCGAGACCGTCCCGGCCGGGCTGCTCGCCGATCTCCCCGTGCCGATCGTCGGCTTCCTCACCGAGCCGATCTCGCGCTCGACCGAGGGCAACGCCCTGCACTGGGACCTCGAGGAGCGCCGCCGGGCGATGGCGCAACTGGACCGCGACAACGTCGACCGGCTGATCTCGTTCGACCCGCTGATCGTGCCGACCGTCGACGAGGTGATGGAGGTCTGGCGCTCGCTGCCGATCCCGGTCGCCGATCGGCTCTTCCGCCCGGTGCAGCGGATCCACGGCGTGCCGCGGATGCTCTTCGTCGGGCGCTCGACCGTGCACCGCGAGCGCTTCCTGCTGGACGTCAAGCACCGCTTCGACTGCCTGCACGTGGCGTTCGGCATCCAGGTCGAGGAGCTCGAGCAGCTGCTGGACTCCCACCAGATCACGTTCAACGTGCACAACGAGCCGTACCCGAGCTTCGAGAACCGCGTGCTGCTGCACCTGGCCGCCGGGCACCTCGTCATCTCCGAGCCGCTGAGCCCGACGCACGGCCTCGAGCCCGGCTTCGACTACCTCGAGGTCCACCACCCCGAGGACCTGCTGGCGATCGCCACCGAGGCGCGGGCCTTCCCCGACGCGTTCCACCGCATCCGCGTGCGGGGCCGTCAGAAGGCGGAGCTCGTCCGCGCCTCGCGCGTGTGGCCGGCGCTCGTGCGCGACCTCTTCGCCGACCTCGACGGGTTCGGCACGCACCGCTCGGCGGCGGCCACGGGGCACCCCGGGCGCCCGGCCGTCCTCACCGCTTGAGCAGGCGCTTCGGCGCGCCCAAAAGGCGGCGCCTGACCGGCCCCAGGCGCCGGCGCACCCGGCCGACCTCGGCGCGCCCGCGGGCCTTGGCCAGGTTGCCGAGCGTCCGCTCCTGCGCCAGCTGCGCGTAGGCCTCCAGCGCCTGGTCCAGGCGGCGGCGCGCCAGCTGGGCGTCGGCGGCGGCCGACGCGAAGTCCGACGCCAGCCGGCGGCCCGCCGCAGCGACCGGCGGGCCGGGCTCGGCCGCCACGCGGCGCAGTGCGAGCGCCATCACGCCGGAGGCCTGGCGCCAGTCCGGCCACGCGCCGGCGGTCTCCAGCGCGCCGGTGCGCAGCTCGTGCAGCAGGCGGCGGTCGCGCGCCAGGAGGTCGAGCGTCCGGGCGGTGCCGCGCGGGTCGTCCCAGCCGACGACCACGCCGTTGGCGCCGTGGCGCACGTACTCCTCGTGGCCGGTGACCGGCGTGGTGACGACGGTCGCGCCGCGGTGGAACGCCTCCAGCGGCGGGCGCGACATCCCCTTGGCCCGCGGGAGGTCGAGCACCACGTCGATGCGGCCGAGGACGGCGGCCAGCTCGGCGGCGCTCAGCGCGCTGAGCACGCGGTCGACGCCCGGCGGCGCGGCGACGGGCGCGGAGGCGATCCACGTGACGTGCACGGGCTCGGCCATCGCCGCGAGCGCGGCCAGCGCGCCGTCGACGCCGCTGCGCCGGTCCTCGCGCCCGCCGACCAGGACGACGCGCAGCGGCGCGCCGTCGGCTGCCGGCTCGAGCGCGACCGGGGCCCGGAACACGTCCTTGGCGATGCCCTCGCGCACGTAGAGCACGCGGTTGCCCGGCTGGAGGTCCTCCAGCAGCTCGGCCAGCCAGCGCGCGCCCGTGATGAAGCGCACGGGCAGCGAGGTCACCATCGCCGCGACGAGCTGCTCGGGCGCCTGGGGCTCGTAGGCCGAGTCCTCCAGGCCTTCGACGAGCGCCGCGTGGCGGCGCGCGGGCAGCTCGAACAGCACCGACGCGGTCGGCCACGAGGTCGAGACCGCGACGTCCCACGGGTCGGCGCCGGCGGCGTCGAGCGCGAGGACGGGCACCTCGGACAGGCCGCGGTAGGGCCAGTCGGGATGCTCGGGGGGCCGGACGAGGACGAGCTGCGCGTCGATGCCGTGATGGTGCCGCAGCTGGGCGGCGTGCTCGACGACGGCACCCGTCCCGCCCGACTGCTGAAGGTCCTGGAGCAGGAACGCGACGCGCACGAGCAACTATCGTACGCGCGAGTGCGCCGCCACGACCTCCCGTACGCGCTGCCGCACCCGGGCGCGCCCGTGCGCGTCGCCTTCGTCGGCCAGCGCACGTACTTCGAGGCGTGCTCGCTGGCCGCGCCGGCCGCCGGCCTGGTGCCGGCCTTCGTCGACTACCGCGGCGGCTCCGAGACCGCGCCGATGCTCAGCGCCCTACGGCGCTTCAACCCGCACGTCGTCGTCGCGTTCCGCCCGGAGATCCTGCCGCCTGGCACGATGGAGGCGATCGCCGCACCCGTGGTCGGCTTCGTCACCGAGCCGCTGCCGCGCCCCGGCCGTACAGCGCATGCCAACCACGAGTACAACCTCGCCGAGCTGCGGCGGGTGGACCGCGGCAACGTCGACCGCGCGATCCTCTTCGACGCGGGCAGCTGGGACGCCGCCGCCGAGCTGCTGCCGGTGTGGCGCGCGATGCCGCTGCCGGTCGACGACCGGCTCTACCACGCGCCGACGCCGTCGCGGCGGCCGCCGCGGATCATCTTCGTGGGGTACTCGACGATGCACCGCGAGCAGTCCATCCTCGGCCTCAAGCACGAGTTCGACCTCCCGCACTACGCCCACGGGCTCATGGGCGCCGAGCTCGACGCCGTGCTCGCCGGCGCCGACGTGGGTCTCAACGTCCACGGCGAGGAGGGGCTGCCGACGTTCGAGAACCGCGTGCTGCTGCACCTGGCCGCCGGCTCGCTGGTCATCACCGAGGTCCTGGAGCCCCCGTATGGCCTGGAGCCCAACCTCGACGTCCTGCAGGTCCTCGACCGCGACGAGCTCGGCCTGCGCGTCCGCCAGCTGCACCGGATGCCCGACCTGTACGACCGGATCCGGATCCGCGGCCACCACACCAGCCGGCGGTTCGCGGCGTCGCAGGTCTGGCCGCGCGTGATCGCCGACCTGTTCGCCGACCTCCGCGCCTTCGGCACCGATCGGCGCCCCGGCGCCGCCACCGTCGCGGCCTAGGCACGGCGCCATGGGCCGGCACACCGAGCGCTCGACCCTCGCCGCCTGCGTCGCGCAGGTCGTCGCCGTGCCGGCCGCCGAGGTGCCGCTCGGCGACGACGAGCTGCGCGCCTGGCTGGCTGAGCGGGGGCTGGGGCTGGTGCCCGTGGCCGAGGCCGGCGACTTCGGCTGGCCGGGGTCGTGGATCGCGCTGCGCCCCGAGCGCGCGAGCGGCGAGCCGCGCGCGGTGGTCATGTTCGGCGTCCCGTCGGGGCCGATCTGGGATCCGGCCGGCACGACCGAGGCGATCCTCGGCGGCTTCCTGGTCGCGCCGCTGGAGCTCGCGGCCTGGCCGCCGCAGCCGCAGCCGCCGGCCATCACCGCCACCGGGAAGATCGAGGCGCTGGTGATCGCCGCCGACGCGACCGCGGAGGTCCGCAACGTGCGAAGCGCCCGAGCGCTCGCCGGCCGCGGCATCGAGGGTGACCGCTACGCCGCCGGCGCCGGGACGTTCGCCTCCGGCCGCCCGGGCAGCGCGCTCACCCTCGTGGACGCCGATGTGCTCGACGAGCTCACCAGACAGCGCGGCTCATCGATCGATCACCGGCGCAACGTCGTCGTGCGCGGCACGGACCTCAATGCGCTGGTAGGACGCGACTTCCTGCTGGGCGACGTCCGCTGTCGGGGTCGTCGGCTCTGCGAGCCCTGCGCCCACCTGGATCGTCTCAACGGTGGAGCGCTGCTGGCGCCCATGGTCCATCGCGGCGGCCTTCGCGCCGACATCCTCAGCAACGGAACGTTCTCCACCGGCGACGCGCTGACGCCGATCTGACGCACGGCCCACTGATAGGTTGGCGCGCGCCGTGTTGCATGCCGATCATCAGCAGCGTCCGCGACTTCGAGGACCATCGGATGTGCGGTGGGTCGGTCGCGTGCCGATCCATCTGCTCCAAGACACGGCGGGCGCGGCGTTCGACGGTCACGAGGCGACGCTGCACGCGCTCTTCGAGCGGCCCGAGAGCGAGCGCCGGGCGCAGATCGACGCGATCCTGGCGACGGCGCCGGACTGGCTGACGCAGTACCACCTGTCGCCACAGCGCCGCATGGTGCTCTCGTGGGCCGACATCCCGGGCGACGCCACGGTCCTCGAGGTCGGGGCCGGCTGCGGCGCGGTCACCGGCCTGCTGTGCGAGCGCGCGGGCCACGTGCTCGCCAACGAGAAGTTCGCGACGCGCTGCGAGGTGATCGCCCGGCGCCACGCCGACCGCGACAACCTGACGGTGCTGGCCGGGGGCATCGACACCATCATGTTGACCGAGCCGGTCGACGTCGTCGTGTGCATCGGGGTGTGGGAGTACGCGGGCGTGTTTCTCGCCAGCGACCCCGAGCGTCGGTTCGTCGCGCCGTTCGAGCGCTTCCTGCGCCTGCTCCGGGAGCTCGTGCGCCCGGGCGGGCGCCTGCTGCTGGCGATCGAGAACAAGCTCGGGGTGCAGTACCTGGCGGGCGCCGAGGAGGACCACCTGCACCACGGCCCGCTCGCCGGCGTCGAGGGCTATGCCGACTACGCCGGCGCCCGCACGTTCTCGCGCGAGGAGATCCGGCGGCTGATGGACGACGCGGGCTTCGGCGACCCCAGCTTCCACCTGCCCTTCCCCGACTACAAGCTGCCGGAGTTGGTGCTGCACGAGGACGCGCTGGCGCGACTGGACCTCCACGCCGCCGAGCTCGGCGCGCTGATCCCGTGGCATCGCCCGCGGCTGCCGCTGATCAACGAGGCGCTGCTGACGCGGGCGCTGCTGGACGAGGGCGTGATGGCCTCGTTCGCCAACTCGTTCATCGTCGACGTGCCCGCGTGACCGTCCTGCTGGCCAAGAGCAACCTGCTGCGCCGCGATCCGTGGCGGCTGGAGACGCTCATCGTGGATGACGGTGCGGGGCTGTACGTCGTCAAGCGGCGCCCGTCCGGGCTGCCCGAGGTCCCGCCGCCGCTGCGGCTCGGGACGCTGGCCGAGCGCCATGCACGGCTCTCCGCCGCCACCGACGCGTTCGCGCTGCCGCGCATCCTCGACGCGGGCGAGCAGGAGCTGCGCATCGAGCACGTCGAGGGCCAGACCTCGCTGGCCCAGCTCGAGCGGTGCCTCTACGAGCGCCGCTTCGGCGCGGCGCAGACCGAGATCGACGACGTGCTGGCGCTGCTCGAGGCGCTCCCGGTCGTGGCCGCCGATCCGCACGACGACGCGGGGTTCGTCGCCGCGTTCGACGGCGACGGGCTCGCCGGGCGCCGGGGCCTCGAGCCGTGCATCGTGCCCGGGCTCTACGACTTCGGCCTCGGCAACCTGCTCACCGCCCGCGACGGTGGGCGGCGCGTGCTGGTCGACTGGGAGTGGACGTTGCCGTGGCCGGTGCCGGTGGCGTTCGTCCGCTTCGCGATCGTCCGCAACGCCGCCGAGTACCTGCAGCCGCTCATCCAGGCGCTGACCAGCGACGCGTTGCCGGGCCTGATCCTCTTCGACGACGTCGTCATCCCCGAGGGGTGGGCGCGGTCGGCAGGGCTCGAGCACGCCGACGTGCGCCGCTTCCTGGCGCTCGAGGCCGCGTTCCAGGACTGGATCCACCTGATGCACCGGCCGCTGGATCAGTACGTGGTCCACCCGGAGCCACGGCGGGTCACCGGCCGCCAGGACGAGAACGCGGCGCTGCTCGCCGAACGGCTGCAGGCGGAGGTGGCCGCCCAGCGGCGGGAGGCCGACGGTCTGCGGGAGCGGCTCGCCACGCGCGACCTCGAGCTGGTCAACGCCCGCCGGGTCCTGTCGGACCTCGACGGCGTGCGCTACTCGGCACGCCACCTACGAGAGCTGGTGGGACGGCGGCTCGTGCGGCGGCGCCCATAGGCCCTTGCCAACTGGCATACGCAGGGACGGAAAACAGTGAGTGCCTTCTGTTAGCGTCGCGCCATGAACCGGAGGCTCATCGCAGCAGCGGCATGCACCACGGCGCTCCTGGGCGTCGCCGCACCGGCGGGGGCTTCGACCGAGCCCCCGCCACCGCTCCAGGGCACGAAGTCCGTGACCCTCGGCGACCTCGCGGTGACCTGGTTCGCGCAGCCGTCGCTGAGCGTCTCGGTGACCAACCGGATCGCCGTGCCGGTCCGGCCCCGCCCCGGCGCCTCCGGCCGGCAGCGTGCCACCTTCACGTTCGCGCGCGTCACCAAGGCGGGCAAGGTGCTGAAGGTCGTCGCGCGCCGGTCGCTGCGTTCGGGGCGCTTCACCGCCACCGTGCCGCAGGCCGGTAACGGGACCTACCGGCTGACGGTCACCGCGGGCGGGTCGCGGCGGTCGGTGACGGTGGAGGTCCCGCCCGGGCTGAGCGAGTGCGGGCCGGCCGCCGGCCCGGTCACCGGCACGCTCCGGCTCAGCCAGACCACCGTCGGCCTCGGACAGCCGATCGCCATCACGATCGCCAACACCAGCGACAACTGCCTGTACTACAACAACCCCGAGCTCAAGTGGCAGCGGGCCGATCCCGCGAGCCCCGAGGGCTGGAGCACGGCTGCCACCGGGCCCACCTTCGAGGGCGTCATCCCGCCCCACGAGCGGCTCATCTTCAGCGACCTGCCGGTGCCCCCAACCCTGCCGGCGGGCCACTACCGGGTCGTCGCGGAGCTGCCGCGCATGAACGGCAGTGGCATCTACGACCGCCGGATGTCGCTGGTGGCCACCGCCGAGATCGACGTCACGGCCGCTCCGGCACCGGCTCCCGCTTGACCGCTCGCGCGCAGATGACCATCTCGTAGTCGGGGTCGTGGGGATCGAGGTGGCCGGGATCGACCTCGGCGGCCGGGATCCCGTAAAGGAACGCGGCGCACGCCGCCACGGTCCCCTCGGCGTGCACGGCCACGTTGCCAGCCCCGAAGCGCTCGGTCAGCAGCCGGTCGACCGCGCGCCACGTGAAGCGCCAGTGGTCGGGGAAGCGCTCGCCGTCGGGCTCCGCCTGGTGCGAGATGCCCGGCGCCGTCAGCAGCAGCACACCGCCGGGCGCCAGCGCCGCGTAGGCGGTGTCCAGCGCGCCTGCGACGTCGTAGGTGATGGAGATGGTCTGGGTGCAGACGAAGCAGTCGAACGCGCCGACCGGGATGCCGTCGCCGGTCTCCAGGTCGCCGCGCAGCGTCGCAGCGGCGTTGTCGGGATCGAGGTCGAGCACGTCGGCGTGCGCCACCGCATCGCCGCCGAAGCGGCGCGAGTAGGTCGCGTCGAGCAGCTCGAGCGTGCGTCCGCGGACGTCGGCGGCGTGCTGCCCGAGGAAGCGCTCGATGTAGAAGCGGTCCACCGGCCGGCCCGACCGCAGCCCGTAGCGAGGGTGCACCGGCGCGCCCGGCAGCCGTGGCAGCGCCCGCTGCGCCCGCACCGACCCCGGGGCGATCCGCGCCAGCGCGCCGTCGGCCAGCCGCCACAGCCGCGCGTAGGCACGGCCCAGGGCGAAGCGGACACGACGAAGCGGTGCAGCCACGTACGGCCAACCCTACGCGGAACACCCTTGGGGGAACCCCCGATGCCGCCCGCGCCCCGGGCTCCCATGATGCGGCCATGCCCTTCCGCTCCCGCCTCTGCACCGCCGCCGCCGGCACCGCCGCGCTCCTCATCGCCGCCGCACCGGCCGCGCAGGCCAAGAAGCCGCCGCGCCCCCTGACCCAGGCCGAGTACGAGGTGGTCGTCCGCGCCACCATGGACGAGTCCTGGAACTTCGACGAGCGCTCGTCGATCCCGTGCCTGCCCGGCGAGTGCACCGTCCAGACCAAGGGTTCGGGCAGCGCGCACATCGCGCTGAAGTCCAAGCCCACGCGCTGGCTGGTCATGCGCGGCTTCAACGGCCGGCCGCCGCAGATCAACGTCGGCACCGGCGAGGGCGCGCCGGCCACCGGCGGCTACCTGCGCACCGGCGAGCTCAGCACGGTCCACGACGGCGAGTGGGCGGCCGCCAACCCGCCCGAGGTCAGCCCGGCGACCGCCTGCGGCACCAAGCCCATCACGGTGGACTTCAACCTCTTCTTCACCAAGCGCAACGTCCTGGCGCCCAGCGCCCCGACCGACCTCCTGCGCGAGGACTGCCCCGAAGGCCCGAACACCGGCCTGGACTGGGACGGCGGCGAGGCCCCCTCCCTCGGCGACGTCGTCACGATGACCTCGCAGACGCGCTTCATCAAGTCGCGGTCGTTCACCGTGCGCGGCACCAAGAGCTGGCACGCGTCGGTCAAGCCGCCCACCGGCGCCTACACCTGGCGCTCAGGCGAGAAGAAGGTCACGTGGAGCTGGGAGGTGACCTTCAACCGCAAGAAGGCGCGCCGCTAGGCTCCGCGCGTGCCCTTCGAGATGCTTCCCACCACCCTGGACGGCCCGCGGCTGCTGGCCCCCAGGGTCTTCGGCGACGACCGCGGCTTCTTCGTGGAGACCTACCGCCGCAGCGACCTGATGGCGCTGGGCATCCAGGAGGAGATGGTCCAGGACAACCACTCGCGCTCGAGCCGGGGCGTCCTGCGGGGCCTGCACTTCACCGTCGGGCGCGGCGCCGGCAAGCTCGTGCGCTGCGCGCGCGGCCACGTCCACGACGTCCTCGTCGACCTGCGCCGCGGGTCGCCGACCTACGGGCAGTGGGAGGGCTACGACCTCACCGACGAGAACCTCCACGTCCTCTACGCGCCGCCCGGCTTCGCGCACGGGTTCTGCGTGGTGTCGGACATCGCCGACGTCGTCTACAAGCTCGACGCCTACTACGACCCCGGCACCGAGCGCGAGATCGCCTACGACGACCCGGCGCTTGGGATCGCCTGGCCGGTGCCGGCCGGCGAGCTCCAGGTCTCCCAGCGCGACGTGGACGCCCCGGCACTGGCCGACGTCGCCGACGGATTGCCGTTTCAGTACGTTGCTGATCGATGAGCTACGCCGCCACCTACCTGGACGAGGTCGCCGAGATCGCGGGGAGCATCCCGCGCGACGACATGGAGCGCATGGCCGCCGGGATCGCCGCCATCCGCGAGCGCGGAGGACGCCTGTTCATCATCGGCGTGGGCGGCGGCGCGGGCCACGCCTCGCACGCCGTCAACGACTTCCGCAAGATCGCGCACATCGAGAGCTACACGCCGTCAGACAACGTCAGCGAGCTGACGGCGCGCGTCAACGACGAGGGCTGGGACACCAGCTACAGCGCCTGGCTTCGCACGTCGCGCATCAACGAGAAGGACGGCATGCTCGTCTTCTCGGTCGGCGGCGGCTCGCGCGAGCACAACATCTCCATGAACCTCGTGCAGGCGATGGAGCTGGCCACCGAGGTCGGCGCCCCGATCTACGCGATCATCGGCAAGGCCGACGGCCACGCCGCCCAGGCGGCCGAGGTCGCCATCGTCGTGCCCTCGCCGGCCGCCCGGCGCACGCCGCACGTCGAGAGCTTCCAGGCGATCCTGTGGCACCTGCTCGTCTCCCATCCCGCCGTCGAGGCGCAGCCGGGCAAGTGGGAAGAGGTCGAAGGCGTCGGGACCCAGGGAGCGTGACGGCGACCTCGCGGCTGCCGGCGCGGCCCGACGTCCTGGCGCCGCTGCGCTGGGCGCGCAGCCATGTCGCGCTCGTCGTCTTCTGCGCCGCCGTCGGCGCGTACTACCTGTGGTCGGTGTGGTCCTCGGGCTCGCCGTTCACGTTCGGCACGAGCGGGCCCGACGCCTACAACCAGCTCAGCACGGGCTTCCTGCACGGGCACCTGTACCTGCCGCTCCAGCCCGATCCGCACCTGGTGCAGCTGCCCAACCCCTACGACCCGATCGCCAACGGGCCGTTCCGCAACGAGCAGGGATCGCACGACCTCTCCCTGTACAAGGGCCACTTCTACCTCTACTGGGGTCCGACGCCCGCGCTGCTGGCGTTCCTGCCGTTCCGGCTGCTGCCGCTGGGCGACCTGCCCCAGGGACTGGCGATCTTCGTCTTCTCGTTCGTCGGGTTCTGCTGCTCGGTCGCCGTGCTGAGAGCGCTCGCGCGCCGCGTCGCGCCCGACGTCCCGCGCTGGATGCTCGGCGCCGCTGCGCTCGCGCTGGCCGCCGGCAACGCCATCCCGTTCACCGAGCGCCGCGCCTCGGTCTACGAGGTGGCGATCACCGCCGGCTTCTGCCTGACCTTCATCGCCCTGTACCTGCTGGTCACCGGACTCCAGGATGGCGTGCGCCCGCGGCGCCTGGCCTTCGCGAGCCTCGCGCTCGGCCTGGCCGTCGGCGCGCGGCCCACGATGATCGTGCCGGCGCTCGGCCTCGTCGTCATCGCCGTGTGGCTCGTGCGCCGGACGGCCGACGCGCAGCTGCGCCGCACCTACGCGCTATCCCTGCTCGGGCCGGTGGCGGTGGTCGGCATGGCCCTCGCCGCGTACAACGCAGCGCGGTTCGGCAGCCCGCTCGACTTCGGCCAGAAGTACCAGCTCTCCAGCTACGACCCGGCGACCAAGGACCCCAACAAACTCGCCTACGTCCCGCCGGGGCTCTGGTACTACCTGCTCGCGCGGCCCCACTTCACGCTCGGCTTCCCCTTCGTGCACCTTGTCCCGCCGCCGCTGTCCTATCCGGGCACGGCGCCCAAGCAGTACGACGCCGTCGAGTCGATCGGCGGGCTGCTGTTCCTGGTCCCATTCACGCTGATGGCGTTCGCGACCCCGCTCGTGCTACGCGGCGGCGTGCGGCGCGCGGCGCTGTCGATGATCGCCGCCGCCGCCGTGATCATCCTCATGACGAGCTTCGCCCTGTGGGGCGCGACGATGCGCTACGAGGTGGACTTCTCCTCGCTGCTGATCGTGGCCGCCGCGCTGGGCTGGATCGCGTGGACGCTGTCGCAGCACGGACGCAGGCGCCGGCTGCTCGCCATGGGCGGCGGCGCGCTGATCGCCTGGGGCGTCGCCTGCGGGGTAGCCATCAGCTTCAGCGGCTACTACAACGGCCTGCGCATCTGGGACAACGGCACCTTCGTCTTCCTCCAGCGGCTCACCAGCCCGCTGCCCACGCTCCTGACCCGGCTGGACGGTAACGAGCCCAAGCTGGTCGACGTCTACGGACCGGGACTCGAGAGCGACGGCGACCCCGGCCCGGGCTACAAGACGCTCGCCGGGGCGATCTACGGGCCGCCCGTCCTGCCGCTGGAGCTGACCGTCGTGAGCGGCTCGCCGCGCCGGGTCGGCCTGGGCATCGCCGCGGTCCCGACCACGACGCAGCCGCCGCCCGGGACGCGCCTGCGCATCAGCACGCCGGACACCGGCCGCGTGCTGAACATGCCCGCCAAGTTCGACACCACCGTCGTCCCGCTCTCGCTGCATCGCGGCGTCAACCGGGTGATCCTCTCGGCGACCGGCGGCCCGAAGGCGCAGCTGCGGGTCGAGGGCGTGCAGCTCACCAAGGCTCCGCCGGAGGCCGGCACGGCGCGAGGCGCCCGATAGGCTGCCGCCGATGTCCGGACCCGCGCCCCAGCTCCGTCACCTCGTCGTCGGCGGCGCCGGCTTCGTCGGCTCCCACGTGGTGGCCCGGCTGCTGTCGGAGGGCACCGAGGACACGCGCGTCGTCGTCTTCGACAACCTGACGTCAGGCAGCCTCGACCGCTTGCCGCAGCTCACCGATGACGCCCGTCTGACGCTCGTCCAGGGCGACGTCAAGGACCTGCCCGCGCTCACCGCGGCCGCCGAGGGCGCCGAAGTCGCGTTCCACTTCGCCGCCAACCCGGACATCGCCGCAGCCGTCACGCGCCCCGACATCGACTTCTGGGAGGGCACGCTCCTGGCCCAGAACGTGCTGGAAGCCCTGCGTGTGCAGGGCGTGCCGCGTCTGGTCTACGCGTCGGGCAGCGGCGTGTACGGCGATCTGGGGACCCACAACGCCACCGAGGACCACGGACCGCTGCTGCCGATCTCGACGTACGGCGCGAGCAAGCTCGGCTGCGAGGCGCTCATCTCCGCCTACGCCCACATGTTCGGGCTGAACGCCAGCGCCTTCCGCTTCGCCAACGTCGTCGGTCCCCGCCAGACGCACGGCGTGACGTTCGACTTCGTCCGCAAGCTGCTGCGCGACCCCACGGGGCTCGACATCCTCGGCGACGGGTCGCAGTCCAAGTCCTACATCCACGTCGAGGACGTCGTCGACGCGATGCTGCTGCTCCGCGGCCTGCAGCGCCCCGGGCTGGAGATCTTCAACGTCGGCACCGACGAGTACATCACGGTGGCCGAGATCGCCGAGCTGGTCGTGCAGACGCTCGAGCTCGGCGACGTCGAGTTCCGCTACACCGGCGGCGACCGCGGCTGGAAGGGCGACGTGCCCGTCGTCCGATTCGACTCCTCGCGGATCCGCGCGCTGGGCTGGGACAACGCGCACTCGACCACCGAGGCCCTGCGCGCCTCGATCCTCGCCAACCTGGACGAGGCGCGGGCCGAGACGCCGGCCGACGGCTGAGGTTGCATGCCGGGACGGCACGGATCGCATGCATGGGCGGCCCGGTCCGCGCGGGCGTGATGGTTACGCTGTCGCACCAGTGACCTCGACACCCGCCGACACCACCACTGCGACCACCCCGCGTCCTCCCGAGGACGAGGCGGAGCGCCCGCTGGTCTCGATCTGCGTGCCCTGCCTCAACGAGGAGCTCACCATCGGGGAGTTCGTCGACTGGTGCCACCAGGGGCTCGCCGAGGCCGGGGTCAGCGGCGAGGTCGTCATCGTCGACTCCTCCACGGATCGCTCGCCGGAGATCGCCGAGGCCCACGGCGCACGGGTCCTGCGCTTCCCCAAGCGCGGCCTGGGCCGCGCCTACATCGACGCGATCCCGCACCTGCGCGGCGAGTACGTGATCCTCGGTGACTGCGACCTCACCTACGACTTCCGCGTCCTGTCCGGGTTCGTCGAGCAACTGCAGGCCGGGAGCGAGTTCGTCATGGGCAGCCGCTTCCGCGGCTCCATCGAGGCGGGCGCGATGCCGGCGCTGCACCAGCACTTCGGCACGCCGGTCACGACGTGGATCTTCAACCGGATCTACGGCACGCGCTTCAGCGACATCCACTGCGGCATGCGCGGGCTGCGCGTCGACGCGCTGCGCCGGATCGACCTCACCTCGCAGGGCTGGGAGTACGCCTCGGAGATGATCCTCAAGGCGACCAAGCTGCACCTGCGCACCGCCGAGGTCCCGATCCACTTCCTCAAGGACCGCGACGGGCGCCAGAGCCACCATCTGCGGTCCGGCTGGCTCTCGCCGTGGAAGGCCGGGTGGGACAACCTGCGGATCATGTTCCTCTACGCGCCCGACCGGCTGCTCTCGCAGCCCGGCGTCGTGCTGCTGGCCCTCGGGCTGGCGCTGATGCTGGCGGTGACGCTCGCCGGCGCGTTCACGATCGCCGGGGTCGGCATCGGCGTGCAGGCGTCGCTGCTGGGCCTCGCGCTGGCGACGGTCGGGCTCAGCGCCTGGCAGCTGGGCACCGTGGCGCGCGTGCGCTCCAATCTCGAGCCCGCGTTCCGCCGTAGGGTCCTGGAGCGCTGGACCTACAACCGCGGCGCGCTGATCGCCACGCTGATGGTCCTCGTAGGCTTCGCGCTGGAGATCCCGCTGCTGGTCGACTGGCTGGGCCACGGCAGCGGCATCGGCCTGCACCGCGAGTCGGTGCTGGGCATCGGCTTTGCGCTGCTGGGCGCCCAGACCTTCGGGTTCACCCTCCTGCTGCAGATCGTGGCCGGACCCGCGTACACCCCTCCGAACGAAGAGCGCACGCCGTGAGCACGCAGACCAAGTGGCCGAAGCCGTTCCCCGAGCTGACCGACGAGCAGCTGCGGATCCGCGACGACTTCATGAAGTACTTCCACGAGATCTACTCCGACTCCTACGGCGCCGTGGCGAAGTTCAACCACACCTACCCGCTGCCCACCGCGCGCCCCGGGATCCGCACGCTGGAGATCGGCGCGGGCCTCGGCGAGCACCTCGACTTCGAGGACGCCTCCGGGCAGGACTACGTCGCGCTGGAGCTGCGTGACGAGATGGCTGCCGTCATCGCCGCCAAGCACCCGGAGGCCTCGACCCACGTCGGCGACGTCGAGGCGGGCCTGGACGTGCCCGACGCGTCGTTCGATCGCGTCATCGCCATCCACGTGCTCGAGCACCTGCGCAACCTCCCGCCGGCGCTGGACGAGGTCCGGCGCGTGCTCAAGCCCGGTGGGGTCTTCGAGGTCGTCATCCCCTGCGAGGGCGGCCTGGGCTACGCGCTCGGGCGCCGCGTCACCTCCCAGCGCGTGTTCGAGAAGCGCTACGGCACCAGCTACGACTGGTACATCAAGACCGAGCACTTCAACGTGCCCGGCGAGATCGTGCCCGAGCTCGACGCGCGCTTCACCCGCGAGCGCCGCGACTGGTGGCCGCTGAAGGTGCCCAGCGTGCATCTGAACCTGTGCCTCGGGCTGACCTACCGGCGCCCGTGACCCCGGCGGTCTTCCTCGATCGCGACGGGGTCCTGAACGACCCCGTGCTGGACCCGGTCGACGGCCGGCCCGAGTCGCCGCTGCACGCGGCCGACATCGTGCTTGCCGAGGGCGCGGTCGAGGGCTGTCGTCTGTTGAAGGACAACGGCTTCCTGCTCGTCGTCGCCTCCAACCAGCCCGGCGCGGCCAAGGGCAAGGCGACGCTCGACGAGCTCTGGGACGTCCACGAGCGCGTGGCCGAGCTGCTGGATGCCGCGGGCGTCACGATCGACGACTGGCGCTATTGCTTCCACCACCCGGAGGCCGTCGTGCCCGAGTTGGCCGGTGCGTGCGATTGCCGCAAGCCCGCGCCGGGCATGCTCCTTCAAGCCGCCTCCGCGCACGGGATCGACCTGCCCGCGAGCTGGATGGTCGGCGACAGCGACGGAGACGTGGAGGCCGGTCAGCGCGCCGGTTGCCAGACCGTGCTGATCGAGCATCCCGGCTCGGCCCATCGCCGGACCGGGGCCGTGCAACCTGCCGGAATGTCACGCAACCTTTTCACTGCTGCGACGTTCATCAGTTCATGATGTCGCGCTCATCCGCCCACCAGGTCAGCTAGGTTCAGAGGACATGCTCGATCGCATCTCGACGAAGATCTTCGCCGACGGAG
>DASYLT010000002.1:0-17705 GCA_036009425.1 Baekduia sp.
GTCGACGTGCTGCTCGACGGGCGCGGGGAGGACCGGTCCCCGACGTCGATGGCGATCGACGCGCCCTTGCGGCGCCGGGCCACCCGCGTGGTGCGTGCCGCCGCGGGGCAGCAGTTGCGCGTCGGGCCGCTCACCCTGCAGATCCTCTGGCCGCCCGCCGGGCCGGCGGTCCCCGGCACCGACCCCAACGAGCGCGCGATCGTCGCCGTGGCCGCCGCCTACGGCGGGCGGGCGCTGCTGACCGCCGACGCGGAGTCGCCCCAGATCGCACCGCTGGACCTGGGCCCGGTCGACGTCCTGAAGGTCAGCCACCACGGCAGCGCCGATCCCGGGCTGCCGGGGCTGCTGGAGCGCTTGCGTCCCCGCGTCGCGCTGGTCGAGGTCGGCCGTCACAACACCTACGGGCATCCCGCGCCCGCGACGATGATGACGCTCGGAGCCACCGTGCCGGTGGTGCGTCGCACCGACCGCGACGGTGCGGTGCGCGTGGACCTGCAGGGCGGCCGGGCGACGGTGACCGCCGCCGGCGCCGGCCGGAACGCCGCCGGCGGAGGGCGGCCGTCCGGTGTCTGAGCGCGCGCCTACACTCCGCTCGATGGCCGAGTGGAAGCCCGCGTACCTGATCCATGGCGACGACCACGGGCGCATCGCCGAGCGGCGGGCGAGCCTCCGAGCGCGCGCCGAGGCCGAGAGCGGCGCCAACGGGCTCGAGGTCATCGAGGGCGAGGCGTCGACGCCCGAGGCGGTCGGCCGCGCGCTCAACGCGATGACCTTCGCGATGGGTCGGCGCTTCGTCGTCGTCGACACCGTCGAGCGCTGGAAGCCGGCCGACGTCGAGGCTCACGTCCTGCCCGCGCTCAAGAGCCTGGCGCCGGACACGACGGTCGCCTTCTTCGCCCGCGAGGACGGCCGCGCCAAGGTCCCGCCGGCGCTGGCCAAGGCCATCGTCAAGGCCGGCGGGGACGTTGTCGAGCAGGCGACGTTCAAGGGCCGCGAGCTGCCGAAGTGGGCGATGGCCGAGGCCAAGCGGCTGGGCATCGAGCTCGCGCCGGCCGCGGCGCAGGCGCTCGTCGCGCAGGTCGGCGAGCGCCAGCAGCGGCTGCTGCGCGAGCTGGAGAAGCTGGCGCTGGAGCATGGGCCCGGTGCACGGCTCGGCGTCGACGAGGTGCAGGACGCCACGGCCGACTCGGCCGAGATCCAGGTGTGGGGCCTGGTCGACGCGCTCGTCGCGCGCGACCGGCGCTCCCTGTTCCTGACGTTCCTGGAGCTTCGCGAGCAGGGCGAGTCGCTGCCGCGGCTGGTTCCGCTGATGGCGCGCCGGATCCGCGAGGTGCTGGCGATCGCCGACCGACTGGAGGCGGGGGAGTCCCCGGCGCAGGTCAAGGCGTCGATCAAGGGCAGCCCGTGGGCCCTGGATCGCCGTATCAAAGAAGCCCGCGGCACCGACCCCGAGGCGCTGCGCAAGGCCCTGGAGACGCTGGCCGACCTCGAGCTGCAGACCCGCGGCATGGGCGACATGTCCGAGGACACCGCGGCCGTCCGCGCTCTCGGGCGCATGGCCGCGGCGTAGGGGCTTCACCCGCGGCCGTCCGCGCCCTCGGGAACATGGCCGCGGCGTAGATCACCGCCCGCGCGACGGGCTCGTGGCGCGCACGGACGTCGGCGACCCGTCGGCGCCTGCGTGAGCCCGGCCGCCGCCCACGCGAAAACGGCCCCCGAAACCGGGAGCCGTTGGCACTGCGGACGCGGCGTGAGCCGCGAGCGGGGAGCTAGGCGGCGGGCTGGCCGGCGCGCACGCGGGCGGCGCGGCTCTTCTTGCGATCGCCCGTATTGCGGTGCAGGGCACCACGCTTGACGGCCTTGTCGATCGTCTGCACGAGCTCGCGGTGCTCGGCGTCAGCCTTCTCGCCGTCGCTGCCCTCCGCAACCGTGGCCTCGAGGCGACGGAAGTAGGTCTTGATGGTCGACGTGTAGCGACGATTCTCCAGGCGCTCACGCTCGGCCCGGAGGATGCGCTTCTTCTGCGAGTGAATGTTCGCCATGAGCGACGGACGATTCTAGCGACCTCGGGACGGCGATGCGGTGCGGGCGTCCTCTCCGGCCGGCGCCCTACCATCCGCCCGGCGTGACGAGCGAGGCACCACCGGCCGGAGACCCGGCCGCAATGGGCACCCGCCGGTCCGGCGGCGGTTCAAGCACGCCTCCGCCCCCGCCGCGGCGCTCCTTCGCGCGCAACACCGCCATCTTCTCGATCCTCACGGGGCTCTCGCGCATCGCGGGGCTCATGCGCGAGGTGCTCGCGTCGGCGTTCTTCGGCCTGACCCCGGCCTTCAGCGCGTTCACCTTCGCGTTCGCGATCCCGAACGTCGTCCGTTCGCTGTTCGCCGACTCCGCGCTCAGCGCCGCCTTCGTCCCGATCTTCACCGAGCTGCAGGAGGAGGGCAAGAAGCGCGAGGCGTTCCGGCTGGCCTCCACGCTGCTGCTGATCATCCTCGTGGTGCTGACGGCGATCACCATCGTCTTCATCGCCACCGCCGGGTTCGTCGTGCCCGCGATCGCCCCGGGCAAGTTCAGCGACCACGCCAGCGACCTGGCGGTCGGCTTCAGCCGCGTCCTGTTCCCGATCGTCCTGATCCTCGGCCTCAACGGCCTGGTCGTCGGGATCCTCCAGGCCTACGACCACTTCACCATCCCCGCGCTCTCGGCGCTGGTGTGGAACATCGTGATCATGGCCTTCATGGTCGGGGCGCGGCCGCTGTTTGCCGGCGACAACCAGCTCTACGCCTACGCCATCGGGATCCTGGTCGCCACCGTGGTGCAGTTCGCCATGGCGCTCCCGGTGCTCAAGACCGTCGGCTTCCACTTCCAATGGTCCTTCGACTGGCGCGATCCGCGGGTCAAGCGCGTCTTCATCCTGATGCTGCCCGTGACGCTCGGGCTCGGCCTCATCAACTTCAACGCGCTGGCCAACTACTACCTCGCGGGCTTCGTCACCGAGCAGGGACCGCGCGCGATCGAGGCCGCGTTCCGCATCTACATGCTCCCGCAGGGCATGTTCAGCGTGGCGATCGCCACCGTCCTGTTCCCGCAGCTCTCGCGGCTCGCCGCCCGCCGCGACCTCACCGGGCTGCGCGCGACGATCGGCAACGGCCTGCGGCTGATCTTCCTGCTGCTGCTGCCGGCCGCCGCGGCCACGGCCGTGCTCGCCGTGCCCATGGTGCGGCTCGTCTACCAGCGCGGCGAGTTCACCGCGAGCGACACGCAGCTCGTCGCCACGGCGCTGTTCTGGTTCTCGTTCAGCCTCCCGTTCAGCGGCGTCAACCTCCTGCTGACCCGCAGCTTCTTCAGCCTGCAGAAGCCGTGGGCGGTCACCTACCTGTCGGTGGCCAACCTGGTGGTCAACATCGGCGTGTCGATCCTGCTGCTGCCGCTCGGCATCGGGGGCGTCGTCGCCGGCACCGCGATCGCCGATCTCGCGCTGGCCGGCGCCCAGTACGTCTACCTCAAGCGCGAGCTCGACGGGCAGCTCGAGCTGGGCGACACCGTCGAGGCGACGATCGGCATGCTCATCGCCGCGCTGTGGTTCGGCATCGTGGCGTGGGTGGTGTGGTTCGGACTCGACTGGACCCTCGGGCGCAGCCTGATCGCTCAGATCATCTCGGTCGGCGGAGGCCTGGCCGCGGGCGCGAGCGCCTACATCTGGATCGTGCTGGCGATGCGCCTGCCCGAGGCCGAGCAGCTGCGACGCCTGGTCATGAGCCGCCTGCGCCCCGCGGCCGGTTGAGACCGGCTGGCGACGCGAAGCCGCGGACTCGCGGCCAGGCCTTGTTGTTCGAGCACGGACACTCCACAATCGCAGCCCATGGCCCACCAGGCTCGCCGTCCCCCGCTCGCCGGGCTCGTCCTGCTGCTCGCGCTGTCGCTCGTGCCCGCCGGCGCGGAAGCCGCCAGCCGGCAGGCCACGAAGAAGACCTGCCCGCCGGGACTGCTCCCGGTCCTCAAGGGCAAGGGCAAGAAGGCCAAGGTCGTGCGCGACCGCAAGGGGCGCCTGAAGTGCGCCGCCCCGACGCGGCCGCCGGCCAAGGCGCTGCCGCGGCCGGCGGCGGCCACCTCCACCGCCCAGCTCGGCGTCGTCGCCGACGAGCTGGAATCGGTCCTCACGGTCCAGCCCGACGCGCTCAACGGCATCGAGCGCAAGGTCGGGGCCAAGCGGGCCGAGAAGATGCTGTCGATCGCGCTGGACTCGTGGCGCCGCCGGGCGGTCGCCGCGGCCGTCCCCCGTGGCCCGCGGGCGCACTCCGCAGAGACCAAGACCGACAACTTCACGCCGGTCGCCGGCGCCGAGGTGAAGTTCGCCGGCGAGTTCACCCAGGTCGACGACGGCACGACGGCGGGCTACCGCGGAAAGGCCACCGTCGAGGGCGACTTCACGCGCGACGGCCTGCAGGGCCTGGCCGACAAGGCCGACGTCAAGCTCCCGCCGGGAATCGACAAGGGCATGTTCAAGCTCGAGCTCGAGTTCGCCGACCTGCCGCGGGTGTGTCCCGACGCCACCGGCAAGGTCAAGGGCACGCTCAAGGCCGGCGGCCGGATCACGCTTGCGGTCGGCGGAGCCTCGGTGACGCTCGCGGCCAAGATCGACGTGTCCTACGCGCTGCAGGTCGGCGAGGACGCCCGCTGGAAGACGATCGACGACGTTGACGTCAAGACCGAGCTGTCGGTCGGCGGCACCGGGCGCAGCACGGAGACCTGGCGGGGCCGGCGCGTCGGCTCCGGCTTCGGCGCCGAGGGCATCCTCGACAGCAGCGACGGCGCCGCGGCGTTCGTCCGGGACTGGGGACACATCGACCCCGACCAGGGCGGGGTCTTCGGGCCGCGCGGCGGCGTCAACCTCGCCACGGGCAAGGGCACCCTGCTCGACGTCCACTCGATCGACAACTTCAAGAAGATGATGGCCACCAACTACGCCACCCAGCTCATCACGCTGGCGGCGGTGGAGTACGTGCGCAAGGTCGCCGCCGACCGCGTCCAGAAGGTCTGGTACGACTCGGAGAAGTGCCTCAGGCTCGAAGGGGCCGCGGCCAAGGACCGGCTGCGCGCGGGCGAGACGACGACGGTCACCGCCAAGAACGCCAAGGCGGCCGACGGCACGCCAGTGGCGACCGGCCTCACCGCCACCGGCGTCGCCTCGCTGACGCCCGGCAGCGCGCAGATGCCGGCCGCCGCGAGCAAGGACTTCACCTTGACCGCGCCGCCGACCAGCCCGGCGAAGTCCTCGTGGAAGGTCGTCGCCCTCAGCCGCGCCGGCAAGAGGACGATCTCGGGTGACGTCACCGAGGCGCTCGGCCCCTACACGGTCACGCTGGACGACCACGAGACCGGGCGCTTCGCGACGCACGACGCCACCGGCGACCTGACGGGGACCCTCGCGCCCACGGGAGTGGACGGCAGCAGCCCGCAGCGCTGGACCGCGAGCGGCCCCGTGACCTGGTCGAACGTCACGGCGACGTCGAAGACCGACTGCGCCTACGCCGACCCCGTCTCCGGCGGCGCGTGGACCGCGACGATCACCGACGCCGGCAACGGCCGCATCCAGGTCGCGCTGGACTTCACGGCCGAGACCAAGATCCTCTGGACGGTCGTCTGCGAGGGCGGCAGCGTGCCGGGGCAGGCCGGGGTCAGCCCGCTCGGGATGGCACCGCGGAGCTTCGAGCTGCCGCCCGAAGGCGGCGTGCTGCCGCTCGGGGGCTCGGTCGAGAGCGACGGTGACGGCTTCTTCACCAGGGGCACGCTGACGGTCACGCCCGTCAGCCCCTGACGCACCCCGGGGAGAGCGGCCGCCGACGTCTATCCTGGGCGGCCGTTTGTCCGACCAGAGCCTCATCCGCAACTTCTCGATCATCGCCCACATCGACCACGGCAAGTCGACGCTGGCCGATCGCATCCTCGAGATGACCCAGACCGTGTCCTCGCGGGACATGCGCGAGCAGCTGCTGGACTCCATGGACCTCGAGCGCGAGCGCGGGATCACCATCAAGTCCCAGGCCGTCCGCGTCTACTACGAGGCCAAGGACGGCAAGACCTACCAGCTGCACCTGATCGACACGCCCGGGCACGTCGACTTCACCTACGAGGTCTCGCGCAGCCTCAACGCGTGCGAGGGCGCGCTGCTGGTCGTCGACGCGTCGCAGGGCGTCGAGGCGCAGACCGTCGCCAACACCTACCTGGCGATCGAGGCCGGCCTCGAGCTGATCCCGTGCCTGAACAAGATCGACCTGCCGGGCGCCGAGCCCGAGCGCGTCGCCGGTGAGGTCTCCGAGCTGCTCGGCGAGGACCCCGGGTCGATCCTCATCATCTCCGGCAAGACGGGCGAGGGCGTCACCGAGGTCCTCGAGCAGCTCGTCAAGCAGGTCCCGCCGCCCACCGGCGACCGCAGCGCCCCGGCCCGCGCGCTGATCTTCGACTCCCAGTTCGACCAGTACCGCGGCGTCGTGGCCTACATCCGTGTCGTCGACGGCGTCTTCCGCAAGGGCGACGCGATCGTCGCGATCGCCACCGACACCGAGGCCGACATCGACGACATCGGCTTCTTCACGCCCGCGATGACGCCGGTCGACGAACTGGCCGCCGGCGAGGTCGGCTACCTCATCACCGGGATCAAGGACGTCACCAAGCTGCGCGTCGGCGACACGCTGACCAACAAGCGCAACCCAGCGACCGAGGCGCTCCCCGGCTACCGCGAGGTCAAGCCGATGGTGTTCTGCGGCCTGTTCCCGATCGAGAACGACGACTACGCCGACTTCCGCGACGCGCTGGAGAAGCTGTCGCTCAACGACGCCGCGCTGGCCTGGGAGCCCGAGACCTCCGACGCGCTCGGCTTCGGCTTCCGCTGCGGCTTCCTCGGCCTGCTGCACATGGACATCGTGCGCGAGCGCCTGGAGCGCGAGTACGACCTCGAGCTGATGGCGACGATGCCGTCGGTGAGCTTCGAGGTCACGCTGACCAACGGCGAGATCGTCGAGGTCCACAACCCCTCCGACATGCCGGATCCCGCGCGGATCCAGGAGATCCGCGAGCCCTACATCAAGGCCTCCATCCTGATGCCCAAGGAGTACGTGGGCGTCGTGATGGAGCTCTGCCAGGAGCGCCGCGGCGAGCATGCAGGGATGAACTACCTCTCGGCCGATCGCGTGCAGATGCACTACGACCTGCCGCTGTCGGAGATCGTGTTGGACTTCTTCGACCAGCTGAAGTCGCGCACACGCGGCTACGCGTCGCTGGACTACGAGGTGCTGGGGCTGCGTCCCTCCAACCTCGCCAAGCTGGACGTGCTGTTGGCCGGCGACCCGGTCGACGCGCTGTCGATGGTCGTCCACAAGGACAAGGCCTACGAGATCGGGCGCAACCTCACCGAGAAGCTGCGCAAGAAGATCCCGCGGCAGCAGTTCGACGTGCCGATCCAGGCGGCGATCGGATCGGCGATCGTGGCGCGCGAGACGGTCAAGGCGTACCGCAAGGACGTCACGGCCAAGTGCTACGGCGGCGACATCAGCCGCAAGCGCAAGCTGCTCGAGCGCCAGAAGGAAGGCAAGAAGCGCATGAAGCAGGTCGGGCGCATCGAGGTGCCGCAGGAGGCGTTCCTCGCGGTCCTCGAGTTGGGGGACGACCGCCCCAACAAGTAGGCGAGGAGCGCGGCCGCCCCGCCGGCGCTCCCGGCCGGCGAGGCGATGCGCTCCTCCGGCTCAGCGTGTGCGGCGCCGAGCCTTGGGCTTGGTGGAGCGGGGGGTGACCTTGACCGTCGTGCAGCGCTTGACCGTGCGGAGGCGTCCGCGAACCTTCTTCTTGATGGTCTTGCAGCGCTTGACGGTCTTGGTCTTGGTCTTGGGCTTGGGCTTGGCCTTCGGCTTGACGATGACCTTGCCCGTCGAGACCGCGCCCGGCGCCGGCGCGGGCGTCGCGCCCGCCGGAGGTGTGCTGGCGGCCGGAGCGCCGGCGCCGGCACCCGCCCCCGCAGCCGGGGCAGGCTCGCCGCCCGCAGCCGGCGGATCGCCCGCGGGCGGAGTCCCGCCACCGGGCTGCTCGCCGCCACCGCCACCGGCGCCCTCGCCGGCGACGGGCTGCCCGTCGACGGTCACGGTCGGCCCGTCGGCCCCCGTCTCGACCTGCACGGCCCCCGGGCCCGGGCGGTAGGTCACCGCGGGCAGCTCCGTGTCGCCGCGGTAGCGGGTGATCGTCAGCTCGACCGCGTCGCCCGCGCCGGCCACGTCCAGCGTCACGGGGTGGCGCTCGTCGACGATCGCGATCGGCTGACCCGGATAGCGCAGCAGCTGGATCCGGCCCGCTGCGGCGGCGGCGTCGAGGCTCAGCCCGCCAGCCGGCGCCGCCGCGGCGGTCCGCGCCCGCAGCGCGTCGCCGGTCGGGTGCGCCTGCAGGTTGCGGACGACGATCGCCGTGGCCTCCATCTCGCACGCGCCCTCGGTCTTGCGGGGCGTGCGGCCCTGCAGCAGGTACTCCGTGTAGGGCTCGGTGACCTTCGGGTTCCCGCCGAGCTTCATATGGCCGATGCCGCACACGGCCTGGACGTGCACCGGATCGCCGAGCGGCGTGTGGGTCCCCAGCGGGCCCTGCGACGCGCTGCGGATCGGGACGGTGACGTCACCCTGCCCGAGGTGGAGGGCGACCTGGAGCTCGCCGTCGGTCCGCGGCACGTCGCTCACGTCGATCGCCTCGATCGTCGGCAGCCCGGTGCCGACGACGGCCCGCGACTCGACGAGTCCCTGCGACGTCGAGAACCCGTCGAACTTGCGATGCCATGCGAGCCCGGCGTCGACCAGCGCGCCGTTGCCGCCGGCCGTGCCGGTGAAGTAGTTGCGCACGCCGGCCTGGTCCTGCTGCGCGGCACCGACCTTCAGCCACGGTCCGTAGTTGTCGGACGGCACCAGCCAGTAGAGCCCGGTGAGATTGCGGGCGAACGCCTTGGCGGCCGCGTTGGGCAGCAGCGTGTCGAGGTCGGCGATGCCCGACAGCGGGTTCTCCATGCCGAAGGTCGCGAAGTTCAGCGGCTTGGTGGCGCCCCAGAACGGCGCGCCGACGGTGAGCACGCGCGCCAGGCGATCCGGGTGCAGCTGCTGGTACTCCCGCATCAGCAGGCCGCCGTAGGAGTGGCCGTACATGACGACGCGGTCCAGCCCCTGGTCGAGCGCGAAGTCCTTGGAGAGCGCCTTGGTGACCAGCGTGTCGAGGCGCTCCAGGCTCTCGGCGGGCGACTTGCGCCAGTCCCAGGAGAAGCGCCAGCCGCGCTGGCCGGGGGCGATGTCGGTGATGAACTTCGCCTGCGACTGGTAGATGTCGTCGCCGAGCACGGTCATCACGAAGCCGGTCGGGTCGTCGGGGTCGGCGGTCGGGGCCGCGCCGGTGCAGCCGGCGTTGGTCTTGCCGTCGTCGGCGAGCTCCATGGCCTTCAACTTGGCGCCCATGCCCAGGACCGACGGCCCCCACAGCGTCTCGCCGCCGCACCGGATCTCCGAGCCGCCGAAGCCGGGGATGTCGATGATCGGCAGCCGCTGCGGCTGGACGTCGAAGCTCGAGCGGCCCGGGTGCGCGAAGCCGTACTTGCCCAGGCCCGGGCCCATCCAGCCGTCGACCCAGCGGTCCTGCGGGTCCTCGGGCCACTGGTCCCCGCCGGCGTCCGGCGTCTGGCGCTCGACGAGGCCGCCACGCGGCACGTCGCCCTGGCCCGGGATCTTCGCCGAGCCGATGTGCAGCGGGCCGTTGCCGGTCGGGCTGTAGCGCAGGCGACCGGTCTGGCTCTTGCCCAGCGCCGTCGTGTTGCCGCCGCCGAGCTGGCGGTCGAACATCGGGCCGCCCATCGTGGCGTAGCCGACGCGCAGCCCGTCGGGGGAGACGTCGAAGTCGATGATCTTGGCCGCCTCGACGCCGCTGATCTCGTTCGACGACGAGCCCGACTCGGGGTCGATGCGCTGGAGCGAGAACCCGCCGGCGGCGTTGCCGCCGTGGTAGCCGAGCAGAGCCGAGGCGCCGCCCTCGGTCGGGTCGCCGCCCCAGGCGAGCGAGAAGTACATCTGCTCGCCGTACTTGTGCGTCAACTCGGTCGAAGCGCCTCCGCCGGCGGCGACGGTGCGGATGTTGCCGCCGTCGGTCCCGTGGACGCTCTCGTCCTTGCCCGAGCCCTGCTCGCGGATGAACGCGATGCGCTGGCCATCGGGGCTCCAGGCCGGGGCGTAGTCGGCGTAGAGGTAGCCGAGCTGCTGCGAGCAGCTGCATCCCGGCTTGCCGTCGGGCGGCGTCGTGATGCGCGCGATCGCTCCGCTGCGCAGCGTCCAGGTGAAGATCGCGGTGTGCGTGGCGCCGCCGCCGAGTCCCGGATCGGGCACCTTGGCGGCGAACGCCAGCCGCGTCCCGTCCGGTGACCAGACGGGCGCGGACGGGAACCCGATCGTCATGGGGACCTTGTCGGTCTCCTGCCAGTGGAACGTGTCGATGCCCACGGGCTTGGCCGATCCCTGGCCCATCTCGGGCGTCCACACCATGAGCGGCATCTCGGAGCTGGTGTTGTCGAGGTAGGCCACGCGCCCGGGGGTTCCGGGGAACGCGGCGTGGGCGGGCGCCGTCGCGAGGAAGGCGGCGAGCCCGGCGAGCAGCCCGAGCAGGAGGCGGGAGGGGAGCATGGGCCGCACCCTCGCGGTCCGCACGCGGACGCGCATCAGGGGGTTCCCTGGGGACGCCCGGGGTGCGGCTGGCCACCGCCCCGGCGATGAGCGCCCGGCGCTGGTGGGCCGCTAGGTTCGGTCCATGGATCTGGGACTGCGTGACCGGGTGTGCGTCGTGACCGGCGCGAGCCAGGGGATCGGCCTGGCGATCAGCGCCCGGCTGGCCGGCGAGGGCGCGAAGGTGCTGATGGTCGCCCGTGGTGAGGGGCGCTTGCAGGCCGCTGCCGAGCCGCTCGGCGCGGAGTGGCTGGCCGCCGACGTCACCGACCCCGACTGCACGCAACGCATCGTCGCGACGGCGGTCGAGCAGCTCGGCGGCCTGGACGTCCTCGTCAACAACGCCGGCACGTCGGCCCGCGTGCCGCTGGAGCGCCTGACCGACGATGACTTCCGCGACCAGTTCGAGCTCAACGTCATGGCCTCGATCGGGCTCATGCGCCTCGCCGCAGCGCACATGGCGCAGCGCGGCTGGGGCCGGATCGTCAACGTGGCGTCGTCCTCGGGCAAGCGGCCCTCGGCGTCCAACGCCGCCTACTCGGTCGCCAAGGCCGCGCAGCTGTCGGCGTCGCGCGTGTACGCCGACGCCTACGCGGCGCGCGGCGTCCTGGTCAACGCGATCACGCCCGGCCCGGTGGAGACGCCGCTCTGGATGGCCGAGGGCGGGCTGGCCGATCAGGCGGCGGAGCTGGCGGGCACGACGCGCGAGGAGGCGCTGGACGCCGCCCGGGGCAAGCTCCCGATCGGGCGGTTCGGCACGCCGGAGGAGATCGCCGACGTCGCCGTGTTCCTGTGCTCGGACCGGTCGGGGTTCGTCACCGGCGCCGCCTGGTCGGTTGATGGCGGCACGGTCCCGATCATCGTGTAGGTCGGCCGCGGGCGCCGTTCGCTGGGACTGTGCGGCTCGGTCCCGATCATCGTCTGAGCAGCAGCTCGACCGGACCGCCGGCGCCGAGGCGCTCGCCCTCGGAGGTCGCGTGCTCGGCGAGGCGCTCGAGCTCCGCGCCGTAGGCCGACGACGCCTCCAGCTTGGCGGCGAGATGGGCATCGCTCGCCGGAACGGCCACCACCTCTCCGGCGCCGAGCGGCGCGCCCGGGGTGCGGCGCAGCGCGTAGGGCAGGTCGACCCAGCGCAGGCGCGGGAGGTCGAGGTCGTCCAGCGCGCGCTCGACGACGAGATGGTCGACGTGGCCGGTGAGGCCGAGCGGCGCCAGCACGAGGTCGGGCTCCAGGCGCCCGAGCGCGATCGCCAGGACCGACGCCGCGATCTTCGGCGCGTCGTCGCCGGCGCGCAGCCCGTCGTGCTCGGCGTTGGTGCCGGAGTAGCCGCGCGCCGACGCCGGGTCGACCGCGAGGTGCACGACCCCGGCCAGCCCGAGTGCCGCGGCCGCTGCGGCGTCGGCCGGATCGCCGTCGCGCGTGAAGACGCTGACGACGAGGACCGGATGGCCCTCGGCGGCGTGGCGCGCGAGCGTCGCGCCGGCCGACTGCACGGCGTCCGACAGCGACGGGGCGACGGCGACGATCGTGGTCACGGCGTGCATGATGGCAAGCCGGTCGGGCCCGCCGGCGCGGGACTCAGGCCGCGCGGGCCAGCCGCCGGACGCCCTCGGCGAGCTCCGCCGGCGCCGCGCCCGCGTAGGTCAGGCGCAGGTGCGGGGCGGGCGGCTCGGAGGCGAACCACGGCCGTCCGGGGCTGACGACGACGCCCGCGACGGCGGCGCGGGCGGCCAGCGCGACGTCGTCGACATCGTCGGGCAGGCGGACCCAGAGGTGCAGACCGCCCGCCGGAACGCCGGCGATCGTCCAATCCGGCAGGTGCTCGCCCAGTGCGGCGACCAGCGCGTCGCGGCGCTCGCCCAGCGCCGCGCGGAGCACCCGCTGATGACGGCGCCAGGCGGGCGAGGACACCAGCTCCAGCGTCGCGTGCTGCAGCGGGCCGGAGACGAAGAAGTCGTCGATGATCCGGGCCGCCTTCAGGCGCGCACCGGCCACGCCGCGGGCGCTGACCGCCGCGACGCGCAGCCCGGGCGCCGCCGACTTCGTGAGGGAGCGCAGGTACACGACGTGGCCGTCGGGGTCGTCGGCGGCCAGCGGCGGCGGGGCGTCGCCGTCGATGCGCAGGTCGCGCGCCCAGTCGTCCTCGATCAGGAACGCGCCGGCGGCGGTGACCGCCTCGAGGACGGCGGCCCGGCGCTCGTGCGCGAGCGTCGCGCCGGTCGGGTTGGCGTGCAGCGGCTGGCAGTAGAAGACGCGCGCGCCGGTCAGCGCGAACGCGGAGGCGAGCAGCTCCGGGCGCACGCCGTGCTCGTCGGCGGGGACCGGAACGGCGCGCAGGCCGGCGGCCCCGATGGCGGCGATCGCGCCCAGGTACGTGGGCGACTCGACCAGGACCGGCTCTCCGGGGACTGCGAACGCGCGGAAGGTGGTCGCCAGCGCCGGCTGGCCGCCCGGGCAGACGACGACGTCGTGGGCGCGGGCGTGGCCGCCGACCTCGCGGGCGAACCAGGCGCGGAGCGGCTCGAGGCCCTCGACGGGGAGGCGCCCCCAGGCCTCGGGGCGCCGTGCCGCGCGGGCCAGCGCGCTGCCGAGCCCGGCGAGCGGCTGCAGGTCGGCGTGCAGGTAGCCGCCACTGAGCGCGATCGCGCCCGGCGCGGGCGCCGCCAGCAGCTGGTCCAGCCACGCGGCGGGCAGCGGCAGGCGATCGGCGAGCGCGACCTCCTGCCAGCCGAGGTCGGGGGCCCGGGGCGGCTCGCCGCCGGCGACGCCCGTCGGCGCAGCGGCGCGCTCGGCGACGAAGGTGCCGCGACCAGGGCGGGGGACGACGAGCCCCTCGCCGGCCAGCTGCGCGAGCGCACGCTGGACGGTCACGGGGGAGGCCCGGTGCCGGGCCATGAGCTCACGGACGGACGGCAAGCGGCTGCCCGGGGGGAGGGCACGGGCAGCCGCTCGGACGTCCTCGATAACACGGGTTGGTGTGTTATCTTCAATCATGAGTTCCCTGAGTAACGTTACAGCACGGAGGCGGGTAACGCAACGCGCCGGCCGTCACGCCGCCGCACTCCCGCCCGGCCTGCTGCTCGGGGCCCTCGGGGTCCTGGGCTTCTCCTTCTCGCTGCCGGCTACGCGGCTGGCCGTCGCGGACCTCGACCCGTGGCTCGTCGCGTTCGGCCGCGCCGTGGTGGCCGGGCTGCTCAGCGCCCTGCTGCTCGCGGTCACCCGCGCGCCCCGGCCCACACCCGCGCAGTGGCGCTCGCTCGCCCTCGTCGCGCTGGGCGTGGTCGTCGGCTTCCCGCTGTTCACGTCGCTGGCGCTGCACCGGCTGCCGGCCTCGCACGGCGCCGTGGTCGTCGGGGTGCTGCCCGCGGCCACCGCGATCGCCGCCGTGCTGCGCGCCGGCGAGCGGCCGACCGGGCGGTTCTGGGCCGCCAGCGGCGCCGGGCTGGCAGCGGTGCTCGTCTTCGCCCTCAGCCGCGGCGGCGGCGATCTCGGCACTGCGGACGCCGAGCTGCTGGTCGCCGTCGCGCTGTGCGCGCTGGGGTACGCCGAGGGCGGGCGGCTCAGCCGCGAGCTCGGCGGCGCGCGGACGATCTGCTGGGCGCTGGTGCTCAGCCTGCCGCTGACGATCCCGGTCGCGGGGCTCGCGCTGGCCGACGGCGGCGCGCACGCGGGCGCGACCGCCTGGCTCGGGTTCGCCTACGTGTCGGTCATCTCGATGTTCCTGGCGTTCTTCGCCTGGTACGCCGGGCTGGCCCGCGGCGGCGTGGCGAAGATCGGCCAGGTCCAGCTCGGCCAGCCCGTTCTCGGCCTCGTGTGGGCGGCGTTCATCCTCGGCGAGTCGGTCGGTCCCGGCACGATCGCCGCGGCCGTCGGCGTGCTGGCCTGCGTCGTGGCGACGCAGCGCACGCGCGTGGCAGTGGCAGTGGCAGTGGCTCCGACGCCGGCAGGCTCACGAGCGGCGTCGAGGGACGACTCAACCGGCATATGACCGGTTCAGTCGTCCCTCGACGCCCCTGCGCCCGTAGGATCCGACGCGATGGGAGTCAACGTCGAGGCCGTCGGCAAGTCCTACCCGCCCACGCTCTATGCCGTGGGCCGCGAGAAGGTCAAGGAGTACGCCCTGGCAGTGGGCGAGACCGACCCGTTGTACCTCGACCACGACGCGGCGCGCGCCGCCGGCTACGCCGACGTCGTCGCGCCCCCGATGTTCGCCGTCGTCTACTCCGGCGCCGCGATCGGGCAGGCGTTCTTCGATCCCGACAACGGCATCAACTTCGCCCTGCTGGTCCACTCGGGCCAGGAGTTCCGCTGGGGGCCGCTGGTCGTCGCGGGCGACGAGATCGAGACCACCGTGTCGGTCAAGTCGATCGAGGAGCGCGCCGGCAACGGCTTCTACGTCTTCGAGTCGGTGTCGACCAACCAGGACGGCCACACGGTCTGCGTGGGCACCTGGACCAACGTGGTGCGAGGAGGCTGACCGCCATGGCGAGCTTCGCAGCAGGCGACGAGCTGCCCGACCTGGAGGTCATGCCCGACCGCTACGTCACCGTCCGCTACGCGGGCGCCTCGGGCGACTTCAACCCGATCCACATCGACGAGGAGTTCGCCAAGCAGGTCGGCCTCCCAGGGCGGATCCTGCACGGCCTGTGGACGATGGCGCAGGTCGCCCGCGCCCAGACCGAGGCCGCCGGCGGCCCCCACACGCTGCGACGGCTGAACGTCAGCTTCCGGGGCATGGGGGTCCTGGAAGAGCCGATCACCGTCAAGTCGACGGTCCGCTCGATCGAGGACGGCATCGCGCACGTCGACACCGAGGCCTGGCAGGCGGGCACGGCCATCGTGCGCCGCAGCGACGCCGACCTCGAGCTCTGAGTCAGGTCCGGGAACACGCGTTCTAGACTGCGGTGCGTGCTCTCGCCGCGCCAAGAGCTGATCCTGCGCAAGGTCGTCGAGTCCTATGCGGAGACCGGCCTGCCCGTGGGCTCCAAGACCCTCGCCGCCGACCCCACGATGGGGGCCGGGCCGTCGACGATCCGCCATGAGCTGTCGTCACTGGAGGAGCAGGGCCTGCTGGCCCACCCGCACACCTCCGCGGGCCGCGTGCCCACCGACTCCGGTCACCGCTGGTACGTCGACCAGCTGCGCACCGGCACGATGACGCCCGCCGTCACCCGCCCGCTGGGCCTGCAGCTGATCCGCCGCGAGGTCGACGAGGCGATGCGCGTCACCAGCGAGACGCTCTCGCAGGTCACCAACCTGCTGGCGATCGTCTCGGCGCCGCCCGTCGACACCGCGACGATCCGCCACGTCGAGGTCCTGCCGCTGCAGCCGCAGGTCCTGATGGTCGTCGTCATCACTTCGACCGGCGGCGTGACCAAGCGGGTCTTCACCTTCGAGCGCCCCGTCGACCCCGGCCTCGCCCAGTGGGCCGCCGAGTTCCTCGGCGAGCGGCTGGCGGGCGTCGGCCTCGGCGCGCGCATGCTGCACCTGCGCCTGGCCGACCCGAGCCTCTCGGCGACCGAGCGCGCGTTCCTGGACCGGCTGTCGCCCGTCTTCACCGAGCTGGCCGACACGGCCGAGGACACCCTGTACGTCGACGGCGCCGCGCGGCTCATCGGCGAGCATCGCGTCCAGGACCTCGCCCAGATCAACGAGCTGATGCACATGCTCGAGCGCCGCGCCACCCTGCTGACCCTGCTGCGCGCCGCGCTGCAGGAGCCCGACGTGCTCGTGCGCATCGGCTCCGAGAACGAGAACCCCGCCCTGCGGTCCCTCGCGGTCGTCGGCGCCGGCTACGGCCTGCCGTCCCGCAAGCTCGGCACCGTGTCGGTCATCGGCCCGGTCCGCATGGACTACGCGAGCACCATCCGATCCGTGCGCGAGGCCGCCTTTGAGCTGTCGCGCTTCATCGAGGACGTCTACACCCCGTGAGCTCCACCGTTCCCCGCGATCCCTACGACGTGCTGGGCGTCGGCCGCGACGCCGACGACTCGGCCATCAAGAAGGCGTTCCGCAAGCTCGCCCGCGAGCTGCACCCCGACGTCAACAAGCACGACCCCGACGCCGAGGACAAGTTCAAGGAGGCCGCCGAGGCCTACGAGATCCTCAGCGACGCCGACCGCCGCGCCACGTTCGACCGCTACGGCCACGAGGGCCTGCGCTCGGGCGGCCAGGCCCCGAACTTCGACGGCTTCGGCTCCGTCTCCGACCTCTTCGACGCGTTCTTCGGGGGCGCCTTCGGCGGCTCGTTCGGCGGCGGCACGCGCACCGGCCCGCGGCAGGGCGACGACGTCGCCGTGGCGGTCGACATCGACCTCGAGCAGGCCTACCGCGGCGAGCAGGTCGCGGTCGCCTTCGAGGCGATCGACCGCTGCGAGCACTGCCACGGCAACGGCGCCGAGCCCGGCACGCCGATCGAGACGTGCGAGCGCTGCGGCGGCAACGGCGTCCTGCAGGCCGTGACGCGCTCGCCCTTCGGGCAGGTCGTCCGCCAGGTCGCGTGCGACGTCTGCCACGGCGACGGCCGCGTCCCCAAGGAGCCGTGCGACGTCTGCGACGGCCGCGGGCTCGTCGTCGGCACGCGTGACCTGGAGGTCGACGTCCCCGCGGGCATCGCCGACGGGCAGCGCATCCGCGTCGCCGGCCGCGGCCACGCCGGCGAGCACGGCGGCCCTCCCGGCGACCTCTACGTGGTCGTGCAGGTCGCGCTCGGCGACGGCTGGCTGCGCGACGGCGACGATCTCGTGACGGTCACCGACCTGGCCGCGCCCCGCGCCGCGCTGGGCACGACGGTCGAGATCGAGCACCCCGAGGGCACCGTCGAGGTGGACGTGCCCGCCGGCACGCAGCCAGGCGCGGTGCTGACCGTCAAGGGCAAGGGAATGCCGGCGCTTCGGCGGCCGGGGCGCTTCGGCGACCTGCGCGTGGTGGCCAACGTCGTGATCCCGCGCCGGCTGACCGGCGAGCAGCGCGAGCTGC
>DASYLT010000003.1:0-11148 GCA_036009425.1 Baekduia sp.
GCAGCCAGAGCTGGTTCGCCATGCCGGCAATCTATCGGCGGGGCTACGTCATCGCCCGCGTGGCGGGCCCGGTGTACTGCTTGCCGGCGGGATCGGTCCAGCGCACGCGCCACTCGCGCTTGCTGCCGCCGCGGGTCGCGCTGCGCGTCCAGACGCCGTGGCTGTTGGTGGTGACCGTCGCCAGCGTCTTCCACGAGCCGCCGACCTCGTGCTGCTGGACGGTGACCTTCGCCGCGCCCTTGGCCGGGCGCGCGATCCCCCACAGCGTGACCGTGGACGAGTTCCCGGAGGCCTTGGCGACCAGCGGCAGGCGGAAGCCCTCCAGCGCCGGCTTGGCCTTGCCCGCCGACGTGCGCAGACCCGACTCGAAGCCGCTGTAGCGCAGGTCCGACGCCACGCCGTCCAGCGGCTTGTCGTCGGTCAGCAGGTACTGGGAGAAGGCCGCGACGCGCGGGTTGTAATAGGCGAGACGCTCCGAGTAGGAGCGGTACTCGGCCTGGCGCTGGAGGCTGACGCCGAAGAGCGGGTCGGGCGTGCTCTGGATGCCGAACTCGGTGAGGTAGACCGGCAGGTGCTTGTCGACCACGCCCGCGGCGGCGGCCTTGTCGAGCGCCGTGGTCAGCCGCGACAGCACGCCGATCATCACGTCGTTGGGCTTGTCGGTCTTGAACTGCGGGCCCTGGCGATTGGTGTAGGCGTGGTGGGCGTAGCCGTCGACGCGCAGCTTGCCGCACGAGCCGGTCTTCTTGTACTTGTCGTCGAGGCAGAGCGCGCCGCGCAGGAAGGTCAGCGGCGCAACGTCCTTGCCCGTGCCGGTCGGCGCGGTCTCGCCCATCAGCACCGGCTTGGTGTCGCCGACCGCGGCCAGGCCGCGCAGCGCGGCGGCGTAGAGCCCGCGGTAGATCCCCGGGGAGACCGGACGGTGCTTGCTGTCGTACTGGGGCGCGAGGAACTGCGGGTGGTTGGGCTCGTTCCAGATCGACCAGCGCGTCACCTCGTCGCCGAAGTGCTTGGAGACCGCCATCATGAACATGCGGAACTCGTTCGGACTCGGGCGCGTGCGCGTGTCGCGCGCGCCGTTGGTCGCCCACCGCGGCACGAAGCCCGTGACCGTGAGCTGCACGGTCCAGCCGCGGGCCTTGGCCTCGTCGAGCACCGGCTGGTACTTCGACCAGTCGTAGTTGGCCGGGTCGGTCATGTCGAGCTTGGGCTTGACGCGGGAGTCCGCGTCGGGCGCGACGTCGTGCCAGTAGAGGACGACCCGCAGCGCGTGGGCGCCGAGGCCGTCGATCTCGCTGAAGGCGGCTTCGCGCTGAGCGGGATCGAAGAGGTCGCGCGGGGCCTCGAAGGTGACCTCCTGGTTCGACTTGGCGTGCGCGGGCACGGCCAGCACGAGCGCGGCGAGGAGCATGAGGGGGAGCAGGCGGAGGGTTCGGGTCATCACAGGTGGGGACACGCTATCGACGCGAGAAGTTGCGCGAGCCTTGCGCCGACCTCCCTCTTGGCATACCTTCGAGTAGGTATGTCAGTCCGGTCGGCCGCCGCCGAGGTCACCCGCACGCGCCTGATCGACGCCTCGATCGAGCGCTTCGCCGCCGACGGGCCGGGCGCGAGCTTCGACGCCGTGGCCGCCGACGTCGGCGTCACCAAGGGCGCGCTCTACCACCACTTCGGCTCCAAGGAGGGCCTCGTCGAGGCCGTCTACAAGGAGGCCATCCGCCGGCACGCCGATCGCGTGATCGAGGCATCGGCCACCGGCACGGGACGGGAGCGGCTGTTCGCCCTCGTCGACGCGTCCGCGCGCCTGTACGGCTCGCGCACGCCGTTCTACCGGCTGCTCGTGTCGCTGCACCTGGCCGCCGCGATGGAGCGCCCCGCGCTGGCCGACACCGCGCGCCGCGCCCAGCGCACCCAGCGCGACTTCATGATCGACCTGGTCCGCCAGGGCCAGCGCGACGGGTCGATCCGCCCCGACCTCGACGCCGAGGGCGTCGGGCTCACCGTCAACGCCGCGCTCGAGGGGTTCCTGACCCAACAGCTCGAGCCGCCCGCCGCCCAGCGCCGGTGGGTCGCCAAGTTCCGTTCACTGATGGAGGACCTGCTGTGAGCATCGCCGCCACCCCGCACGCCGACGCCGGCGTGATCGACTTCACCGTCCCGCCCGAGCTCCAGAAGCTGCTGGGCCGAGTCAAGGCCTACATCTCCGAGGACGTGCTGCCCGTCGAGGGCGACATCGCCGACCCCGAGGACGTCCTGGGCTCCTGGGAGGTCGTCGAGCGCCTGCGCGACCGCGCGCGCGACCGCGGGATCTTCACCCCGCACCTGCCGGAGGAGTACGGCGGTCTCGGCGTCGGCGTGCTCGGGATGGCGCTGATCTCCCAGGAGGTCGGCGCCGCGCCGCTCGCCGCGCTGGGCATGAACTGCATGGCGCCCGACGAGGGCAACATGCACACGCTCCTGCTGGCGGGCAGCGAAGCGCAGAAGGAACGCTGGCTGCGCCCGCTCGGCGAGGGCACGATCCGCTCGTGCTTCGCGATGACCGAGCCGGACGTCGCGTCCAGCGACCCCACCAACCTGGAGACCTCGGCGGTGCGGTCGGAGGACGGCAGCCAGTGGATCCTCAACGGCCGCAAGTGGTGCATCACCGGCGCCGACGGCGCCGCGTTCGCGATCGTCGTGGCCAAGACCGGATCCGACGAGGCCGCCGGCCATCGCAACTACTCGCTGATCGTCGTCCCGACCGACACGCCCGGCTGGACCGTCGAGCGCGATCCCGCGTGGATGGGGAGCCACGCGCCCGGCGGCCACCCGATCATCGCCATCGACGACGTGCGCGTGCCCTACGAGAACCTGCTCGGCGCCGAGGGCGAGGGCTTCGTCATCGCCCAGAAGCGCCTGGCCGGCGGCCGGCTCGCGCACGCCATGCGCTGGATCGGCATGGCGCAGCGCGCGCTGGACCTCAGCACCACGCGCCTGCTGCAGCGCAGCACGTTCGGCAAGGAGCTGGCCCGCCATCAGATGCTGCAGGCGATGATCGCCGACAGCGCGATGGACCTGTACGCCTCGCGCCTCATGGTGCTCCACACGGCGTGGAAGCTCGAGCGCGGGCTGCCCCACCGCCAGGAGGTCGCGATGACCAAGACGTTCGTGTCGGAGGCCTTCGGTCGCATCGCCGACCGCGCCGTGCAGATCCACGGCGCCGCGGGCATCGCGCTCGACCTCCCGGTCGGGCGCATCTACCAGGATGCGCGGGCCGCGCGCATCTACGACGGCGCCTCGGAGGTGCACCGCATGACGATCGCACGCGAGCTGCTCAAGCTCGCCATGCAGGGCGAGTCGACCAAGGCCGCGACCGGAGACCTCGCCTGATGGGCCACGAGATCGCGCCCGACGACATCGTCCGCACCCACGCCGAGGGCGCTGCCAACGACCGCGTACCGCTGCTGGTGCTCGACCCGCTGCTGGCCTTCCTCGACACGCACGACCTCGGCGACGGCGAGCCCCTCGTCCGGCCGATCGGCGACGGCCACTCCAACGCCACCTACCTGTTCGACCGCGGCGGATCGCGCTTCGTCCTGCGCCGCCCGCCGCGGCCGCCGATCCCGCCCAGCGCCAACGACATGCTGCGCGAGGCGCGCGTGCTGAGCGCGCTCGAGGGCCGGGCGCGCGTGCCGCGGGTGCTGGCCGTCTGCGACGACGAGTCGGTCATCGGCGCGCCGTTCTACGTGATGGAGGAGGTCATCGGCCACGTCGTGACGACCGCGATGCCGGCCGGGCTCGACACGCCCGCCGAGCGCCGGCGCACGGCCGAGGAGCTGATCGACGCGCTGGTCGAGATCCACGCCGTCGACTGGCGTGCCGCCGGCCTGGAGGGCTTCGGCAAGCCCGACGGCTACCTCGAACGCCAGCTGCGCCGGTTCCTCGGGCTGTGGGACCACAACAAGACGCGCGAGATCCCGGCGGTCGAGCACGTCGGCCGGTGGCTGAAGGACAACCGGCCGCAGTCGCCGCCGGCGACGATCGTCCACGGCGACTATCGCCTGGGCAACGTGCTGCTGGCGCCCGAGCCTCCTTCCCAGGTCGCCGCGGTGCTCGACTGGGAGATGTCGACGATCGGCGACCCGCTGGCCGACCTCGGCTACCTGTGCACGCTCTACGTCGACCGCGACGACCCGTCGCTCGGGAAGTTCGAGCTGTCGAGCGTCACGCGCGAGGAGGGCTTCCTCACGCGCGGCGAGCTGATCGCCCGCTACGAGGAGCGCTCGGGGCGCTCGATGACCGACATCCGCTGGTACCAGACGCTGGCGCTGTGGAAGTCGATCGTCTTCATGGAGGGCAACTTCAAGCGCGCGTCGTCGGGGATGAGCGACGACCCGTACCTGAAGGCGTTCGGCGACGGCGTCGTCGGGCTGGCCGAGCGGGCCGAGGGGCTGACCCGTGGGGAGTGACGGCGCGGCGCACACCGGCCTGCTGTTGGACTGGGGCGGCGTGATGACCACCAACCTGCTGCACGCCTTCGGCGCCTTCTGCGCCACGGAGGGCGTGGGGCCCGACCAGCTGCGCCAGGCGTTCCGCCACGACGCGGAGACGCGCGACGCGCTCATCGCCTTCGAGGAGGGCCGGATGGAGGACGACCTGTTCGCGAGCCACGTCGCGCGCGCGCTCGGCCTGGCGCCCGAGCGGGCCGAGGGCCTCATCGATCGGATGATGGCCGGCGCGACCGCCGAGCCCGACATGGTGGCCATGGTCCGCGCCGCCCGGGCGGCGGGGATCCGCGTCGGGATGGTGTCCAACTCGTGGGGCGTGCTGCGCTACCCGGCCGAGCTCGTGGCCGAGCTGTTCGACGCCACGGTGATCTCCGGCCTCGAGGGTTTCCGCAAGCCCGACGAGCGGATGTACACGCTCGGTGCGCAGCGCATCGGGGTCGCGCCCGAGCAGTGCGTGTTCGTCGACGACCTGTCGTTCAACCTCGCGCCGGCGGCCGCGCTGGGCATGGCGACGGTGCTGCACGCCGACACGGCGACGACGATCCGGCGCCTCGAGGTGCTGCTCGGCGTGCCGCTGGGAGTCTCCTAGCGCGTCGGAGGCGCAGGCGCGGGCTTGCCCGAGTGCGTGAGGCGGCGCCGGGCCTCGTCGATGCGCGCCCGCGTCTGCGGATCCTTGGCGAGGCGCTTGGCCTCCTGGGCGACGCGGCGCCCTTCCGGACTGCGGGCGAACTTGGTGACCTGCTGCAGGAAGCGCGTGGACATCGTGCTTCTCGATCTCCCCGCGTGCGGTGGCCGGCAAACCGCGGCCTCAGGCCACCTGACGTGGCGGCGTAGCGCTTCGCTGAACCCCTACTCGCCCGCGTCGCGCTCGATCCGCGCCCGCAGCTCGGTCCCGCGCCCGGCGGACACGGCGCGCGCGGCGCGCTCGTCGGTCAGGGGCACGCCGCGGGCCGTCGCGAGGTCCAGCAGCTCCTGGCGCTCGTCGCTCTCGCGAGCCGCCTTCATGAACAGCCAGCAGAACAGCCCGATGGTCAGCAGCGACTCCTCGACCATCATGATCGAGCCGGCCACGACCTGGTCGTCGCCGGGCGAGATGCCGTGGAGCGCCTCGCCCGCCGCGTAGGCGCCGTAGAACGCCCCGCCGCCGAACAGGAACGCGTTGGCCAGCGCCGCCCCGACGAGCCGCACCGCCAGGATGTAGCCGGCCTTGGCGCCGGTCCCGAACCACGCGGGCATCGGCAGCGGGCCGAAGAGGCACATCCAGACGTTGGCGCCGAAGAAGATGAAGCACAGGTGCTGGAGGGCGTGGATCCCGTCGTGGTGCAGCGCCGCCTCCTGGAGCGCCGGGATGTGCCACGCGTACAGGTCGATCGCCCACAGCGGCAGCGCGACCAGCGGGTGGGCCAGCACGCGCAGCCGGTCGAAGGCGCGGATGCGCAGGATCGGCGCGAGCACCGGACCCGTGAGGCCGAGCACGAGCAGCAGCGCGCCGGCGTCGGCGATGATCAGGTGCTCGGCCATGTGCGCCCAGAACAGCTCCTCGCTCAGCGACGCCAGCGGCGAGACGAGCACGCCCGCGATCAGCACGACGCCGGTGTAGAACGCGGCCTGCCGGATCGCCGGTACCGCCCGCGGCGTGCCGCGCAGCGTCGCGACGCGCCGCGCGTACAGCAGCGCGCTGAGCACCGCGGGTGCGAGCTGCAGCGGCGCGAACTGGAAGGAGGCCGCGAGCACGACGGTCATCCTGCCGCGACTGCGGCGACGCCGCCCAGGGCCAGGACCACGCCGGCCAGCTGCGGGCGCGCGAGGCGCTCGTGGAGGAACGCGGCCGCCAGCAGCACGGTCGCCACCGGGTACATGCCGCCCAGGACCGAGACGAGGCTGAGGTCGCCCTTCGTGTTGGCCAGCGCGATGAGCGACGTCGCCGCGAGGTCGATCGTCCCGACCGCCGCGATGCCGAGCGCCAGCCGCCGGCTCGGCCGCCGCGCCGGCCGCATGAGCAGGACCAGTGCCACGATCAGCGGGACCGGCGCGGCGCGCGCGAGCACGATCGTCCACACGACCGAGGCGTCGGCCGGCGCATCGGTCAGGGCGAAGAAGCCCCCGAAGCCGACCGCCGACAGCAGCGCCAGGATGACCGCCATCCGGCCGGCGGCCGCCGCCTCGGCGTCGGCGTGCTCCTCGCGGGAGGCGAGCACCACGCCGATCACGATCGCCAGCAGCCCGGCGGCGGCCACCGCCGAGGGCCGGTCGCCCGACACGACGCCCACGACCACCGGGAGCGCCACGCCCGCGGCGGAGATCGGCGCGACGACGCTCATCGTCCCGATCGCCAGCGCCTGGTAGAAGCAGCCCAGGCCGAGGACGCCGGCCAGGCCGCCGGCGACGGCCGAGAGGGCGTCGCTCGTCTGCGTGAAGAACGGGTCGCCCGAGGCGAGGGCGATCGCGGCGATGACGACGAGCCCGCCGCCCTCGACGAGCAGGAGCACGATCGGGACCGCGACGCGGCGGCTAGCGAGCCCGGCGAGGAAGTCCGCCAGGCCCCAGCAGGCGGCGGCGGTGATCGCGAGGACGATGGCCATGGAGGGCTGATCCTGGCACGGTCGCGGCCGGGGTGGAGCCGGGACGCGCCGGGATCGCCGGCACCGCCGACGCGGCGCTCTGCTCGGCGGCCGCGGAGCGGTGCGCGAGCCCCGGCCCGGCCGGCCCGAAGACGAGCTGGCGGAGGAAGTGGGCGCGCCCGAAGCCGCCCGTGCCGGCCGTGGCGACCGCCACCACGGCGACGCCCGCCAGCACGGCCGGAAGGAGCGCGCGGGAGATCCCCGCGCGCCTGTCCCCCGCTCCCGGTACCGTCGTGCGCGTGCGGCGACTCTCCATCGCGCGCTCCATCCAACTCGCGCTTCTGGGATTGACGATCGCTCTCACGGCGATCGCGGGTTTCGGCGTGGGCGGCCTGTACTCCTCCCGCCAGCACTACGAGGATCAACTCGCCCAGGCGTTCGAGGTCAAGGCCGCATCCGGCAAGCTGCTGGCGGCGTCGGTCGTCGAGGAGGCCACGCTGCGCGCGCAGCGCTCCGGCGGAGCGTCGTCCGCCGCCGAGCGCCAGGCGCGCCGCGCCTACGGGCAGGAGCTCGCCGACACACGCCGCCGGGCGCTCGACGACCAGACCAGCGTCACCCTCGTCGACCGCGCGGGCGCCGCCCAGGCGCAGCTGCGGCGCCCCCACGCGCCCTCGGGTGCCGCGCTGAAGGCCCGGGCGCCGATCGCCGCGCTGTCGCGGCGTCAGGACCAGCGCCTCGCCGCGGCCGACCACGCCGCGCGCAACGACTCCCGCAAGGCGCTGGCGGCGATCACCGCGGCCGGCGGTCTGGCGCTCGCCGGCGCGATCGCCCTCGTCGCCCTCCTGCTGGCGGGCGTGCGCCGGCCGCTGGAGAGCCTGGTCGACGCCTCCGAGCGGCTGGCCGGCGGCGAGCTCGGCGCCCGCGTCAACGAGAACACTGGCCCCGACGAGCTGCGCCAGCTCGGCCGCTCGTTCAACGCGATGGCCATCGACCTCGAGCAGGCCAACGAGCGCCTGGACGCCGAGCGACGGCGGCTCGCGGTCACGGTGCACAGCCTCGGCGACGGCCTCGTCATCGTCGACGACGAGGGCCTGGTCGCGTCGGCCAACCCGCGCGCCCTGCGGCTCGCGCCGGAGCTGCAGCTCGGCCACCCGCCGGAGATCGGCGGCCTCGCGCTGCCCAACACCGACGAGGCGCTCGGCACCGAGGTGCTCCTCGAGCACGACGGGCGCACGCTCGCGGTGACCTCCTCGCGGCTGGAGGAGCACGCCGACGGCGGCGTCGTCTGGACGATGCGCGACGCCACCGAGCGCGCCCGCCTCGAGCGCCTCAAGAGCGAGTTCGTCGCGACCGCCTCGCACGAGCTGCGCTCGCCGCTGACCTCCATCAAGGGCTTCGTGGAGCTGCTGCGCACCGGCGAGGGCCTCGACGACCGCCAGCGCGAGTTCCTCGACATCGTGCTCGTCTCGACCAACCGCCTGGTCGACCTCGTCAACGACCTGCTCGACGTCGCCCGCCTGGAGGCCGGCCGCGTCGAGGTCCACCGCCGGCCGATCGACGTCGCCGAGGTCTTCGACGACGTCACCACGCTGCTGGGCGGGCGCATCGAGATCAAGCAGCAGCGCCTGCGGATCGAGATCGACGAGGGCACCCCGCGCGTGCTGGCCGACGCCACGCGCCTGCGCCAGATGCTCACCAACCTGGTGACCAACGCCCACCTCTACACCGACGAGCACGGCACGCTGACCCTGGCCGCCGGAGCGTCGCCGTCCGGCGTGCGCATCGAGGTCTCAGACACCGGCCGCGGGATGAGCTCCGCCGAGCTCGAGCACGTCTTCGAGCGGTTCTCGCGCGGCTCGGGCTCGACCGGCACGCCGGGCACCGGCCTGGGCCTATCGATCGTCAAGTCGCTCGTGGACCTCCACGGCGGCACGATCGACGTCTCGTCGACGCCCGGCCAGGGCACGACCTTCGCGATCACCCTGCCGGCCGCGCCGGGCCCGGGCGTCGTGACGCGCCCCAGCGACGCGCTGCGCGGCCGCCGGGTCCTGGTCATGGACGACGAGCCCGAGACCGCGCGCCTCATCGTCGAGCGCCTGGAGCCGTTCGGCGTCGAGTGCGAGGTGGTCCACGACGGCGACGCCGCGCTGCACCGCCTGCGGACCGAGACCTTCGACGCGATGACCCTCGACGTCCTCATGCCCGGCATGAGCGGCTTCGAGGTGCTGCGCGAGTTACGGTCCGACCCGCGGCTGGCCGACCTGCCGGTCGTCGTCGTCTCGGTCTTCTCCGGGCGCGAGGCGCTGTCGGGCGAGTGGGTCGTCAGCAAGCCGATCGACGCCGAGGAGCTGGCCGACGCGCTCGGCTCCGCCGTGATGGCCGGCCGCGTGCGCGTGCTCGCCGTCGGCCGCGCGGACGTGCGCAACACGATGCGCGAGGCCCTCGACGACCTGGGCATCGAGCACGAATGGGCCAGCACGCCGCTGGAGGCGGCCCGGCTGTGCGCCATGCGGCGCTTCGAGGTCGCGCTGGTCGACGCGGGCCTGCCCGACGTCGAGGCGGCGCTCGCGGGCCTGGACCTGCGCGGGCGGCGCCTGCGGCGCTCGGTCGTCCTCGTGGCGGCCGACGAGCACGGCGTCCCGGGGCTGGCGCGGCTGGACGCCGAGCCCGTCTCGGTCGCGGACGCGGGAGCGGCGGTGCTGGCCCTCTTGGAGCCGGCTGCCGCCGCGGACTTGTAGGCTCGTCGCCGAGCGATGCCAGGCAAGGGGACCACCACCGACGTCTCGGTGCTGCAGGAGCGCTTGGCGACCGTCGAGCGATCCGCCGCTGAGAAGGAGCGGCAGCTGGAGCGCTACGCCGCGGACCTCCGCGAGACGTTCAAGCGCGAGCGCGAGCGCCGCCACGAGCTGCGCCAGTCCTACATGGCGACCGTCCGGGCGCTCTGCAACGCCGTCGAGGCGCGCGACGCCTACACCGGCAAGCACGCCGAACGGGTGTCCGCCTACGGCATGGAGATCGCCCGCGTGCTGCGCGCGCCGTTCGCCGACGACCCCGAGGTCGAGTTCGGCTTCCTGCTGCACGACGTCGGCAAGGTGGCGGTGCCCGACGCCATCCTGTGGAAGCCTGAGCCGCTGACCCCGGAGGAGCGCCTGCTGATGGAGCGCCATCCGCTCGTCGGCTGGGAGATCCTCCGGGAGATCGACTTCCTCGGCGAGGCCAAGCTCGTCGTCCGCCATCACCACGAGCGCTGGGACGGCGACGGCTACCCGGACCGCCTGGCCGGGGACGAGATCCCGCTGGCGGCGCGCGTGTTCGCCGTCGCCGACGTCCTGGACGCCCTGACGACGCTGCGGCCCTACCGGCCGCCGTCGCCGCTGACCGAGGCCCGCGCGACGATCGCCGAGTGCGCCGGAACGCAGTTCGACCCCGAGGTGGTGGCCGCGTTCCTGGAGATCCCGCTGGAGCGCCTGGACGACATCCGCCTCGAGGTCGAGTGATGCGCAGTGTCCTGATCGTCGACGACGATCCGTTCATCCGCAAGCTCGTGGCGACGACGCTGGAGGACGTGGCGGGCTTCCAGCTGCACGAGGCCGCCAACGGCATCGAGGCGGTGCAGCGCGCCGCCGAGACCCAGCCCGAGCTCGTGTTCCTCGACATCGACATGCCGCGCATGGACGGCATCGAGGCCTGCCGCCGGCTGCGCGGGCAGACCGACGGCGCCGAGGGCGCGACGATCGTCATGCTCACCGCCGCGGGCGCGTCGGAGAACGAGACCCTCGCCCGCGGGGCGGGCGCAGATCTCTTCCTCACCAAGCCCTTCAGCCCGCTCGACCTGCTGCGACTGGTCGACGAGCTGGCCTGACGCTCGCCCAGAGGGCGAGGTCAGGTCGCGCGAGCTCCCCCAGGGGCTCGCTCGCGCAGCCTTCGCGTCAGTCCCTGCTCCCGCGGCCGTAGAGGAACTTGAAGAACTTGCCCAGGCGCGCCGTCATCTTGGCGTTGTAGGGGTACATGTGCGGGTCCTTCTTCGTCGCGAAGCGCGTGACGAGGATGGCCTGCTGCTGGCAGTACTTGCGGATGCCGCCGGCGCCGTGGCGCGAGCC
>DASYLT010000004.1:0-1559 GCA_036009425.1 Baekduia sp.
TTCAATGGGGCCGCCGACTGTCGTCGACGGATAGCCGCGCCTTCCTCCCACCCGGTCACGAGGCCCACCTTGCTTCAATGGGGCCGCCGACTGTCGTCGACGGATAGCCGCGACGGTGTCGCCACCGGCGACGGCGGGTACCAGTTCCACCGGGATCACCGGTGCCCAGGGACCCTGGCGGTGGCGCGTGGACGGTTCTTCGCCTTACCCGTGGCGCAGCGACGCATGCACGGGCTCGCCTTCGTTCGCTGAAGGCGACCGAGAGCCTGCCGCTCGGTCCGGCGTACAGAGAGTCGTCGGTCAGGTGGAATGCTTCGTCGGGCGGTAGCCCTTTCCGTCGAGGATGAAGTGCTCGGCGCGCTCGGTGAGCCGCTCGGCGATGACCTGGGCGTTGAGGGCGTCTGGGAAGACCTTGGGCCAGTCCTTGAAGAGGCGGTTGGTCGTGATGCAGGTGGAGCGGCGGTACTCGTAGCGGTCGGAGATGACCTGGAAGGCGAGCTTGGCCTGCGCCGGGTCCATCGCGAGCACGGCGAAGTCGTCGATGACGAGGAAGTCGGCGCGGCAGTAGCGGCGGAGCGCGCGCTCGAGCTGGCCGTGGAGCTCGGCGCCGGCGAGCTCGTTGAGCATGCGGGTGGCGCTGGTGACGACGACGCGGCGCGCGGCTTGGCAGACGCGATAGGCGAGCGCGCGGGCCAGGAAGGTCTTGCCGGCGCCCGGGACGCCGAGGAAGAGCGGATTCACACCGTGGGCGAGGAAGCCGAGGTCGTGCAGCGCGAGGTAGCGCGCGCGGAGCTTCTTGCGGGCGGCATCGAAGTCGAAGTCGAAGCCGTCAATGGTGTTGAGCTCGGGGAACCGCGCGTCCTTGATGCGCCGGTCGACGGCGCTCTTGAGGCGACTGGCACGCTCCTCGTCGCACAGGCGATGCAGGGTGTCGAGCGCGGTCAGGTTGTCCGTGCCGGCCTGCTCGAGGAGCGGGGCGACCAGGCGCGCCATGCCAGGCAGGCGGAGCCAGCGCAGCTTCTGGAGCAGCAGGTCGACCGCGTCGGCATCACGTGGCATTGGGATCCTCGTCGGCATCGGGCGGCAGTGCCCCCGGATCGCGGGGCATCGGTTGCGGGACGCGCTGGTCGTAGCGGGCGAGGTCGGGCTCGCGGAGCGCGAGCGCGTCGAGGACCGGATCGCCGAGCCGCAGCGGGGCGGCCGCCGGCGTCAGGCCCTTTTTGTGGCGGAGGACGTACTCGACGTACTCGGCGCCGACGTGGCCGGTCGCCATGACCTCGGCGAGCGCGGTGCGCGTGGCCAGCTCGCCGAACAGCTCGACGAGGAAGGTCAGGCGCACGGTCTCGCGGTGGACCGAGCGCCCACCGGCGGCGAAGATCTTGAAGTACGCGACGCCGGTCTCGGCGAGCCCGCCCAGGCCCGGCGGCAGCAGGCCGGCGGCGGCGCGGGGCTTCAGCTGGAGCAGCCCCTGGCGGTGCGAGGGGTGCTCGATGTCCGCGCCGATGTTCCACGAGCGACGATGTGCGGCGACCTGCTTCTGGCCGAGGAAGATGCCAATC
>DASYLT010000005.1:0-2748 GCA_036009425.1 Baekduia sp.
GGCGACGCCGACATCACTTTCACCTTGTCCACCAGCCGCGGCACCATGCGCGGAGTGGGCAAGGCCACCGCCACCTACCATGGCTCGATCGCCACCGTTGTCGGAACGGTGAGCCTCTCCCAAGGAACCGGCGCCTACCGCCGGTTCCGCGCACCTTCCCTTCGCTTGTCCGGGAGCACCTCGGCAGCGGACGTGCTCTCCAAGATGCGGGTGACAGGCGCGTACACGTCCTGACACCGCGCCGCCGGTCCTAGCGACCAGCGGCAGATTGGGCCCCGGAGGGCCCTCGCGCAGGCGGTAGCCCGGCGAGGCCGCCGAGCAGAGTTCTACTTGTCGACGGTTCCCGCGCTCTTGGTCTGGCTCTGACGTCGTCGCCCGGGTGGCGGGCCGGCGGCGGGTCACCGAATTCGTTCCCGGGATTTCCGTTTGCTGGTGGGCGGACGCCTGGGTCGATCGTGAGGACCGATTTTGGCCTATCGCCTGTTTCCCGCATGCCGTCGCGGGCCTGCGCGGTGCGGGTCTGAGCGCACCTTGCGCACCCGCGCGGCCCAGAGGTCCCGGTTTGCCTCGGCGGTGTCGGCGGAGACGTCGGAGGTATTGGTATCGCCCGCGGTCATGACGTCCGAGCGGTTCGAGTCAGCGCGGATGCGAGGAGTTATCGGGGTTCTGCGCTCGAACCGGGACACCCATCGGCCCGCGTGGCCCAAGCCGTGGCCCGATCGGATGCATGAGCTACGCACACCGGAAAGCAGAAAACAGCGGTGTCCTCGCGGTTCCGGATGGCGAGACCCGGACTCGAACCGGGGACACCACGATTTTCAGTCGTGTGCTCTACCAACTGAGCTATCTCGCCGCGGCGGAGAGGATATCGCCGTGGCTGGGGCGCTCGGGCGCGGTCTAGACGCCGGCCCACGTGCGTAGCTCGGGCAGCGGGTCGATTGGGTAGCCGCCGGGGATGCGCCAGCCGATGTTCCAGATCTCGAAGTGCAGGTGCGGACCGCTGGCGGTGCCGCTGTTGCCGACCTGGCAGAGCTGCTGACCCGCGCTGACGGCGGCGCCCTCGACTACCGCCGTGGAGCGGCGGATGCAGTGCGCGAAGAAGTAGTCGCGACCGTCGGCGGCGTCGAGGACGACGTACTCTCCCGCGCCGGCGGCCTGATAGCTCGTGCGGCTAACGATCCCGGCGTATGGCGCGACGACCGGCGTACCTGACGCGGCGATGATGTCCTGGCCTTCGTGGAGGTGGCCGGGGCGGCCGGCGCCGAAGCGCGCGTCGGCGGCGCCGAAGTCGAACGGGCCCGACACCGGGAAGACGCCGGGCCCGGCGGGCGACGGCGACGGCGACGGCATGAGTGGTACCGCCGGGGTGGGCGCGGACCCAACCGGCGGCGGCACGGGCGTCTTCGGCGCATGCACGACGATCCGCGCGCGCCCCGGGTAACGGGGGCTGCGCCTCAGCGTGTGGCCGCGCCCGTCCCGGACGTGCAGGCGCACGACGTAGCGCCCGGCCCTCAGCTGCACTCCGCCTGGCCAGCGCACAGTTACGCGCCTCCCCGGCTTGACCCAGCCGAGCACGATCCGCGCCACCGGCCGCTGGCTCGGCAGGCGCACGACGACGACCCGCGCCCGCACACGCTCGATGCCACGCTGGCGCACGCGGAACCTGATCCGCGGCAGCGCCGCACCGGCGACGACCGCGTGCGGCGTGAGGGTGAGCCGGCGCGCGATTGGCCGCAGGTCGGGTCGCGGGATCGGTGCGCCGTAGGCGGCGCCGCCGCTGCGCAGCGGTCCGGGCGTCCCACCGGAGACCGCGGGCGACGGGTCGCGCGTGAGCCGGCCGGCCGGCGCGGGAGCCGGACGGGCTGCCTGCCGCGCCGCGGGCGCGGCCGAGGGGACCGTCGCCCCGGCGGCGCGCGCCGCCGAAGCGACTGTCGCGTGCTCCGCGGGCGCCGTCGATGGGACCGTCGCCTCGGCGGCGGGCGCCACCAGAGGGACCGCAACGCCGGCCGCGAGCGCCGCCGGCGCAACCACCAGCCCGGCGGCGCCAACCACAACGGATGCGACAGCGGCGTCCATGCGCATCCGCGCAGCGTCGGCCATCGCAGCACAGCGCTCAAGCGCTGCAACGCGTCTGCCAAACGCGCTCAGCGCTGGAGCACCCGTCCGCCAAACGCAGCCTCAGCGCTCGAGCATCCGCGCCATCAGCTCCAGCGCGCCCGCCTTCGCCAGCGGCTCGTTCAGGTTCCCGCACTTCGGCGACTGCACGCACGATGGGCAGCCCGCCTCGCACGGGCATTCCGCGATCAAACGGTGCGCATCCGCGACCAACGTCTCGAACCGCAGGAAGCCCTGCCGCGTGATCCCTACCCCGCCCGGGTGGCCGTCGTAGATGAAGATCGTCGGCGCGCCCGTCTGCGGGTGGGCATTCGTGGAGAGCCCGCCGATGTCCCAGCGGTCGCACATCGCCAGCAGCGGGAGCACCGCGATCTGCGCGTGCTCGGCGGCGTGCAGTGAGCCGAGGAGCACCTCCAACGGAAAATCAGAGGCCAGCAGGTCGTCGTCCAGCTCGTACCACAACGCCTGCGTGACGAACGACGTCTCGGGCAGATCCAGCGTCTGCAAATCCACGACCTCGTGGTCGGGCAGGCTCTTGCGCTGGTACGCCAGCACCTGCTCCGTCACGTTCACCCGCCCGAACGACAGCTGCACCCCCAACGTCGAGCGCCGGTCCAGCAGCGCCTCGATCTC
>DASYLT010000006.1:0-2895 GCA_036009425.1 Baekduia sp.
CTAGTGCACCGCCAGCGCCGTCGCAGCGCGAAGCGCCGGACGGCGGGCATGCGCAGCGCGAGCGGCGGCAGGCCGGGGCCGCGAGACCCCATCCCGCGGCGGGGAGTCGCGCGGCCGCGGGATGTCACGCACGCCGTGAGAATGCTCGATGCTGCACCCTGACCTGTGCCTGTCCGACGAGGAGGAGCTGTCCCGTGACCACCGTCCGCGACGCCGCGTTCGAGCTGTTTCGCCAGCGCGGCATGACGACGATCTTCGGCAACCCCGGCTCGACCGAGCTGCCGATGCTCGCCGACTACCCCGCGGACTTCCGCTACATCCTGGGCCTCCAGGAGGCGGTCGTGGTCGGCATGGCCGACGGCTACGCGCAGGCCTCCGGGCGCGTCGCCCACGCCAACCTCCACACCGCGCCCGGCCTCGGCAACGCGGTCGGCGCGATCTTCAACGCGCAGGCCAACAAGTCGCCTCTGCTGATCACCGCCGGCCAGCAGGTCCGGCCGTACATGACCATGCAGGCCAACCTCACCAACCACCGCGCGACCGAGGTCCCGCAGCCCTACGTCAAGTGGAGCTTCGAGCCGCCGCGCGCCCAGGACGTGCCCGCGGCGCTGGCGCGCGCCGCCTACCTGGCGTCGCTCCCGCCCGCCGGGCCGGCGTTCGTCTCGCTGCCGATGGACGACTGGACCCAGGAGGTCGACGGCGACGCCGCGCGCCTGGCGACCAGCCGCACGGTGACGGGGCGCGCGGCCGCCGACCCCGCGGTCGTGCGCGACCTCGCGGCGCGGCTGGCCGCGGCGCGCGACCCGGTCATGGTCGCCGGCCCGGGCATCGACGCGGCGGGCGCCTGGGACCAGGCGATCGCGCTGGCCGAGCGCCAGGCGCTGCCGGTCTGGGCCACGCCCGCGCCGGGCGGCGGGCGGCTCGGCTTCCCCGAGGGCCACGCGCACTTCCGTGGCTCGCTGCCGCCCGCCATCGGCCCCGCCGGCCAGACGCTCGACGGCCACGACCTCGTGCTCGTCATCGGCTCCTCGGTCTTCCCCTACTACCCGCACATCCCCGGCCCGGCGCTGACGCCCGGGACGGTGTTGGTGGCCATCACCAACGACCCCGACGAGGCGGCGCGGGCGCCGATGGGCGACGCGATCGTCGCCGACGTCGCGCTGACGCTCGACGCGTTGCTGGAGGCCCTGGGCGACGCGCCGTGCGAGCGCGAGCCGCCGATCGCCCTCGACGCTCCTCCGCCGGTGGGCGGCGCGAGCGCCGAGGAGCCCGGCGGCCCGATGTACGCCGGCGACGTCCACGGGATCCTCGCGCAGCTGCTCGGAGACGACGCGATCGCCGTGCTCGAGTCGCCGTCGAGCACGCTGGCCTTCCGCAACCGCCTGCGCCTCTCGCGACCCGGGAGCTACTACTTCGGCGCCGCCGGCGGGCTCGGCTTCGGGCTCTCGGCGTCGCTCGGCGTCCAGCTCGCCCAGCCCGGCCGGCCTGTCGTCTGCGTGCTCGGCGAGGGCTCGGCGCAGTACGCGATCACCGCCTTCTGGACGGCCAAGGCCTATAACCTGCCGGTCACGTTCCTGGTGCTGCGCAACGGCGAGTACGCGATCCTGAAGTGGTTCTCGACGCTCGAGCAGATCGAGGGCGCGCCAGGCCTCGACCTGCCCGCGCTCGACGTCGCGGCGACCGCGCGCAGCTACGGCGTGCCGTCGGTCAACGTCGCCGGCGCCGACGAGCTGCACGCCGAGCTGAGCGCGGCGCTCGGAGACGACACGGGCCCGCGGCTGGTCGAGGTCGGCGTCCAGCCCGGCATGGCGCTGTTCTAGGTGTAAGTCCTGGGGAGGTTGTTCCGTTCGTCGAGGCGGACGATCGGGGGCTTGTGGCCGAGGGCTGAGTGTCGGCGGTGATGGTTGTAGTAGTGCAGCCAGCCGTCAAGGGCGGCGGTGCGATCGTGGCTGGTGCGGTAGATCGCGCCGTAGGCCCAGCCGCCCAACATGGTGCGGATGAAGCGTTCGGCCTTGCCGTTGGTCTGGGGGCGGTAGGGCCGGGTGCGAAGGTGCCGGATCCCTAGTGCTTTGCAGGCGATCGCGTGCACGGTCGAGCGATAGGCCGAGCCGTTGTCGGTCAGCAGCCGCTCAACGACGATGCCGTGGCGGGCATAGAAGGCGACGGCGCGCCGCAGAAAGCCGATGACCGTGACGGCCTTCTCGTCGACCAACACTTCGGCGTAGGCCAGCCGCGTGCAGTCATCGATGGCGACGTGCACGAACTCCCAGCCGACCTGGCGCTCGCGCTGGCCGGCGGTGTTGGTCTTGGTGGGGTTGCCGCGCCGCTTGCCTGTCGCGCGATGACCGGCACCGGCCTGGATGCGCCCGAGCTTTTTGACGTCGACGTGGATCAGCTCGCCCGGCCTGGCCCACTCATAGCGCTGGGCGGGCTCGAGCCCGATGCGGCCGAGCTTGCCCATCCCGACCCTCAAAAGGATCTGGCTGACGGTCGACAAGGCCATGTTCAGCGTCTCGGCGATCTCGGGGCCGGTGAAGCGCAGCTTGCGCAACGCGACGATCGCGGCGGTCCGCTCGGCCGGCGTCTGATTCGGGGAGACGTTCGGCGTCGAGGACCGATCGAGCAGACCGAGCTCGCCCTCGACGAGAAATCGTCGACACCACTTCTGACAGGTCTTGACCGAGACCCCGACCGTCTCGGCGGCCTCGGCGATCGACAGGTTCTGCTCGACAACCATCCCAACCATCCGTCGACGGCCGTTCAGACTGAGAGCAGCGTTAGCGTGAAGCTGCATCCGGTGTGCTCCTTGGTGCTGAGGTGCTTGGCAGCTCTCAGCCTCCAAGAAGCCCCGGATGCATCTACTTCATAACAGGAACAACGTCCTCAGGAACTACA
>DASYLT010000007.1:0-8371 GCA_036009425.1 Baekduia sp.
CGCGCCCGCGCCGCCGACGCGGCGCTCGCCGCCGGCGAGGCGCTCGGGCCGCTGCACGGCGTGCCGACCGCGATCAAGGACCTGTTCGACTTCAAGCCCGGGTGGCCCGCCACGTTCGGCGGCATCCCGGCGCTGCGCGACCAGGTCATCGACGTGCGCACCGTGTGGGCGCAGCGGATGGAGGAGGCCGGCGCGATCCTCGTCGGCAGCACCAACAGCCCGGTCATGGGCTTCCGCGGCACCTGCGACAACCCGCTGTTCGGGCCGACGCGCAACCCGTTCGACCTGTCGCGCAACTCCGGCGGCTCGTCCGGCGGCGCCGCGGCCGCGGTGGCCGACGGCCTGCTCTCGTTCGCCGAGGGCACCGACGCGGGCGGGTCGATCCGGATCCCGGCGGCCTGGTGCAACGTGTACGGGTTCAAGCAGTCGTTCGGCCGCGCGCCGCTGGTCGTGCGCCCCAACCACTTCGGCAGCATCGCGCCGTTCATCTTCGAGGGGTTGCTGACGCGGACGGTCGCCGACGCGGCGCTGACGCTCACGGCGCTCTCGGGCCCGGACCCGCGCGACCCGCTGAGCTTCGCGTTCCACGACGACCCGATCGCCGCGGTGCGGCGCTCGGTGCGCGGCATGCGGATCGGCTACAGCCGCGACATGGGCGGCTTCCCGGTCGACCCCGCCGTCGCCGCGGTGGTGGAGGAGGCGGTGCGCGCGCTCGAGGACGCCGGCGCGCACGTCGAGCCCGTCGAGATCCGCCTGCCCTGCGACCAGCGCGAGCTCAGCGACCTGTGGTCGCGCGTGCTGACCCCGTTGAACCTCGATGCGCTCGAGGCGCTCAAGGCGGGCGGCATCGACATGCTCGGCGAGCACCGCGACCAGCTCCCCCCGCAGTACCTGCGCTGGATGGACGAGGGCCTGCGCGCGACCGCGCGCGACATGGCGCACGACGCGCAGCTCCGCACGCAGGTGCTCGAGGCGATCGGCGCGGTCTTCGACGACCACGACCTCCTGGTGACGCCGACGCTCGGGTGCCTGCCGGTGCCCAACTCGGAGGTGCCCGGCGAGACCGTCGGCCCGAGCGAGATCGAGGGCGTCGAGGTCGACGAGCTGATCGGCTGGTGCCTGACCTACCCCATCAACTTCACGGGCCATCCGGCGGCCTCGGTCCCGGCGGGCCTGGCGCACGGCCGCTACCCCGTCGGCCTGCAGATCGTCGGGCGCCACGGCGCGGACGTCGACGTGCTGGCCGCGAGCGCCACGCTCGAGCGCGTGCGGCCGTGGGCCGGCGCGTACGCGCTGTGCGACGAGCGGGCGTTGACGTAGTGGCGACGGGGTCGCGGGCCATCGTCCGCACCGTGCGCGGGGATCTCGACCCGGCCGACCTCGGCCCGACCGATGCGCACGAGCACCTCTTCCTCGAGACGCCGCTGCAGCCCGGCGACACGTTCCAGGACGTCGACCGCGCGATCGCCGAAGCGGCGACGCTCGTGGTGGCCGGCGCCCGCGCGCTGGTGGACTGGACGCCGCTGGAGCTGGGCCGGAGGGCGGACGGGCTGGTCGCGGTGAGCGAGGCGACCGGCCTGCATGTCGTCGCCGCGACGGGCCTGCATCGCGACGCGCACTACGCCGCCGACTCCTGGGTGCGCACGGCGACGGTCGCGTCCCTCGAGCAGCGGTTCGTCGAGGAGGTCACCCGGGGGATGGACGGCACCGGCGCCCGGGCGGGCGTCATCAAGGTCGGCGCCGGCTACCACGTCGTCAGCGAATTGGAGGCGACCGCGTTCGAGGCGGCCGCCGGGGCCCATGCCGCCACCGGCGCCCCCGTCTGCGTGCACACCCAGCACGGGACGATGGGGGAGGGGCTGGTCGCGCGCCTGGGCGACCTCGGCGTGGCGCCGCCCTCGATCATCCTGGCGCACCTCGACCGCAATCCCGATGCCGGCGAGCACACGGCGATCGCCGAGACCGGGGCATGGCTGCAGTACGACGGGCCCGGCCGGACGAAGTACTGGCCCGACTCGACGATCCTGGCGCTGATCGCCGACGTCGCCGGGCGCGGGCACGGCGACCGCCTGCTCGTCGGCGGCGACGTCGGGCGCGCGAACATGATGCGCGCCTACGGCGGGGGGCCGGGCATGGACTACATCTTCGCGCGCTTCCGGCCGCGGCTCGCGCGCGAGCTCGGCGACGCCCTGGCACGCACGATCTTCGAGGACAACCCGGCGCGGGCGTTCGCGTTCGTCCCGCGCCACGACGACGGGAGTGCGGCGTGACGGACGCCGGCCAGGCGCGCGCCGCGGTCGTCGGGACCGGGTTCATCGGCCTGGTGCACGTCGAGGCCCTGCGGCGGCTGGGCGTCGAGATCACGGGCATCGTGGGGTCCTCGCCCGAGCGGGTGCGCGAGAAGGCGCGGTCCTACCCGCTGCCGGAGCCCTATGAGAGCTACGAGGCGATGCTCGCCGACCCGCGCGTCGACGTCGTGCACATCACCTCGCCCAACCACCTCCATCATCCGCAGGCCAAGGCCGCGCTGGAGGCCGGCAAGCACGTCGTCTGCGAGAAGCCGCTGGGCATGGACTCCGCGCAGACCGGGGAGCTGCTGCGCCTGGCCCGCGACTCCGGGCTGGTCCACGCGGTCAACTTCAACATCCGCTTCTACCCGCAGTGCCGCGAGGCGCGCGAGCGGGTGGCCGCGGGCACGCTGGGCGACGTGCGGCTGGTGACCGGGTCCTACCTGCAGGACTGGTTGATGTACGACACGGACTGGAACTGGCGCCTGGAGCAGCAGCGCGGCGGGGCGCTGCGCGCCGTCGGCGACATCGGCTCGCACTGGATCGACCTGCTGACCGCGATCACCGGCGACCGCGTCGAATCGGTGATGGCCGACCTGACGACGTTCATGCCGCGCCGCCGGCAGCCCACCGGGCCGGTCGAGACGTTCTCGACGGAGGCGGCCGCCGCGTCGGAGACCGTGTCGCGCGAGATCGACACCGAGGACACGGCCAGCATCCTGCTGCGCTTCGCGGGTGGCGCACGCGGCGCGGTGACCGTCTCGCAGCTCAGCGCCGGGCGCAAGAACGCGCTGAGCTTCGAGATCGACGGCTCGCGCAGCGCGGTGGCGTGGATGGCCGAGCGCCCCGAGGAGCTGTGGATCGGGCATCGCGACGAGCCCAACCAGGTGCTGTTGCGCGACCCCTCGCTGCTGACGCCGGCCGCGGCCGCCCTCGCGTCCGTGCCGGGCGGGCACGCCGAGGGCTTCGAGAACACCTTCCGCGAGCTCTACCGCGCGGTCTACCGCGCCGTCGCCGCCGGCGGACCGCCGGACGAGCCCGACTACCCCACGTTCGCCGACGGTCACGAGCAGACGCTGATCGGCGAGGCCATCGCCGCCAGCGCCCGCGAAGGCCGCTGGACCGACGTGGACCGCACCACGATCAAGACGGAGGACCCGACATGAAGCTCGGCCTGCTGACGGCAGCGTTCCCCACGCTCGACCTCGAGGCGGTCGCCGACTGGGCGGCCGCCAACGGGTTCGGCGCGCTGGAGGTGGCGTGCTGGCCGTCGGGCGAGGGGGCGGCGCGGCGCTACGCCGGCGTCAGCCACATCGACGTCGACGCGCTCGACGACGACGGGGCGCAGCGCATCGTTGACCTGCTGGCGCGGCGGGGCCTCGTGATCTCGGCGCTGGCCTACTACCCCAACCCGCTGGACCCGGATCCCGCCGCGGCCGGCGCCGCCGCCGAGCACCTGCGGAAGGTGATCGTGGCCGCGCAGCGCCTCGGCGTCGACGTGGTCGGCACGTTCGTGGGCCGCGACAAGACCCGGGGCGTCGAGGAGAACCTCGAGCAGTTCGGCCGCGTCTGGCCGGAGCTCGTGGGCTTCGCCGCCGACCACGGCCGGCGGATCGCCATCGAGAACTGCCCGATGATCTTCAGCTCCGACGAGTGGCCCGGGGGCAGCAACCTGGCCTTCGCGCCCGCGATCTGGCGGTCGATGTTCGAGATCGTGCCCGACGCCAACTTCGGCCTGAACTTCGACCCCTCGCACCTGGTGTGGCAGTTCATCGACTGCCCGCGCGCGATCCACGAGTTCGGCGAGCGCATCTTCCACGTCCACGCCAAGGACGTCGAGGTCCGGCCCGACGGGCTGTACGAATGGGGCGTCATGAGCGCCGGCGTGGGGTGGCAGGTCCCGCGGCTGTGCGGCCTGGGCCAGGTCGACTGGGGAGCGTTCTTCGGCGCGCTGTACGCGGTGGGCTACGACTTCGTCACCTCGATCGAGCACGAGGACCGCGCGTTCGAGGGCAGTCCCGAGGCGGTCCAGCGAGGGTTCCTCATCGCTCGCGACAACCTCTCGCCGTACATCCACTGAGCGGGTCCGACGGTGGCCGGACACGACCCCGCGTCGATCGGCTCGCCGGAGCAGCTCGCCTCGGCCGTGTCCTCCGTGGTCGCCGACGGTCCGGCGGCCGGCTGCCGGGCGATCGACCTGCGGGTGCTGGGCGGCATCGACGTGCGCGTGCTGCCCGACCGCGGCCTGGACCTGGGGGCGGCCTGGTACCGGGGCATGCCGCTGGCCTGGATCTCGTCGGTCGGCGAGCGCCCGGCGCTGGCGGCCACCGAGCTCCAGGGCGACCGCTGGCAGACGGCGTTCGGCGGTGGCCTGGTGACGACGTGCGGTCTGGCCAACGTCGGCGCGCCGTCGGAGGGGCACGGCCTGCACGGCGCCTACTCCCACCAACCGGCGAGCAGCGTCGAGGTGCAGCGCACGGCCGAGGCGCTGACCGTCCGGGGCGTCGTGCGCGACGGCGACCTCGAGCTGCGGCGCACGATCACCACGTCGGTCGGGGCGGGCGAGGTCCGCGTCGAGGACGTGGTGCGCAATGGCGGAAGCGAGATCGTCCCCGCGCCGATCCTCTACCACGTCAACCTCGGCGCGCCGCTGTGGTCGGTGCCGGCGCGGCTGTCCGTGGGCGCCGGCGACCAGGCGGCGCCGACGCCGCGCGACCACGATGCCGCACTGCGTCTGCGCGACTGGCATCGTGCGCCGGGCGTCGTGCCCGGTGCGGTGGAGCGCGTCTACGAGCACCGCGTCAGCCCGGCACCCGACGGCTGGGCCCATGCGCAGGTGCACAACCCGTCGTACGGCCTGACGCTCACGCTGCGCTGGGACGCCGAGACGCTTCCGCGCCTGCACCAGTGGGTCCACCCTGCGCCGGGCATGGGCGTCCTCGGACTCGAGCCCGCGAACTGCTCGGTGTTGGGCCGCGCCGCCGACCGCGCGCAGGGCCGGATGCCCGTGCTGGCCCCCGGCGCGCACCGCCATACGAGCATCGCGATCCAGGTGGCCGGCTGACGGTGCGCTCAGTCGTCGCTCAGCTCGACGTCGAAGCTGACGTCCAGGCGGTAGCGGTCACCCGCGTAGCGCGACTCGGTGAGCTCCAGCGGCGCTCCGGCGTGGTCGAAGATCAGCCGGCGCTCCACGAGCAGTGGCGCGCCGGTGCGCAGGCCGAGCAGCTTCGCGTCGCCCCGGGTGGCCGGCTCGGCGTGCAGCGACGCGGTGCCCGCGGTCGGCACGCGGCCGAGCGCGAGCAGCGCGCGGTGCAGGGAGCCGTGCTCGAGGTCGGCGGTCAGCAGCCCGTCGGCCAGCTCGGCGGGGAGGACGGCCGTCTCCACCGCGACCGGATGCTCGTCGGCGAGCCGCAGCCGGCTGATGGCCACCACCTTGCCGCCGCGTCCCAGCCGCAGGCGGTCGCGCTCGCCGGGCTCGGCGGCGCGCACGGTGCCCTCGACGAGACGGGACGTCGGGTCCCTGCCCTGGCGGCGCATCTCGGCGCTGAAGCTCAGGAGGCTGTTGGCCTGGCGATGGACCGGCGGCTCGGCGACGAAGGTCCCGCGCCCGGGCACCCGGTAGACGAGGCCCTCCTGCGCCAGCCGTGCGACGGCGTTGCGGGCCGTCATCCGGCTCACGCCGAACTCAGCGCACAGCTGCGCGTCGGAGGGCAGCAGGGCGTCCGGCGCGAGCTCGGCGATGCGCGTGCGCAGCGCCTGCTCGATCTCGAAGTAGCGCGGCACGAACCGGTCCAGCGACGACCTGGGTGGGTCAGGAGCGGCCGTGGCCAACCGTCCCGTTGATCGTCAGCCCGCCGTCGCACACCAGCTCGTGCCCGGTGATGTAGCGCGACGCGTCGGAGGCGAGGAACACGGTGGCGTCGGCGACCTCCTCGGGCGTCCCGATGCGCCCGAGCGGGATGCGCTCCGCGTACGCGGCGCGCACCGCCGGCGTGTAGGCCTCCTGGTTGAGCGGGGTCTCGGTGGCGCCGGGCGCGATGGCGTTGACGGTGATGCCGTGCGGGGCCAGCTCGACGCCCAGCGTCCGGGTGAGTCCGACGATCGCGCCCTTGGCCGCGATGTAGGCGGTCAGCTCGGCCAGCACGAGGATGTCGGCCGCCGAGGTCACGTTGACGATCCGCCCGCCCCCGCCCTGGGCGACCATCTGGCGCGCCGCGGCGCGGCAGCCGTAGAAGTAGCCGTGCTGGTTGGCGGCCAGCAGCCCGTGCCAGTCCTCGTCGGTGAGGTCGAGGAACGGCTTGACCATGAGCCGCGCGGCGTTGTTGACCCAGATGTCGATGCCGCCGAGCTCGGCGACCGCGGTGTCGGCCAGCGACTGGACGATCGCCGGATCGCCGGTGTCGCCCTCGACGATGACCGCGCGCCGGCCGGCGGCGCGGATCGCGCGCTCGGTCGCGGCTGCGCCTTCGGGGTCGGCGAGATGGATGCCCGCCACGTCGGCCCCGGCCCGGGCGAGCCCGACGGCGATCGCCGCGCCGATGCCCCGCGACGCGCCGGTGACCACGGCGCGGCGGCCGGTGAGGGAGAACGGCGAGGAAGTCAAGAGAAGATGTCTGGCTGTCTAGACGGGTACGGCGGGAACCTACCACCGGCGCGACGGCCGGCGCAAGACGCCGCCGCGCCGGGGCGCGGCCCAGCGGGCGCCGCCACCGGCAGCGTTGCCTTGCTGCACACCAGCGCGGTCCCTATGATCCCCAAGGAATCGATGATCGATCAAAGGGGTGGACGGGCAGCATGAGCGAGGTCGTGGCGCAGGTGACCGATGAGCTGCAGCGCTTTCGCCTGGACGGCCGGGTGGCGATCGTGACCGGCGGGACCGGGGGCATCGGCGGCCGGCTGTGCGAGGCCTTCTCGCGCGTGGGTGCGCGCGTGGTCGTCCACGGGCGTGACCGCGGCCGCGCCGCGGCGCTCGCCGACCGGCTGCGCGACGCCGGAGGCGAGGCCACGCCGGTGGCGGCGGACCTGACGCGCCGCGAGGACGCCGACCGGTTGGTCGACGAGACGATCGCGGCCTTCGGGCGCGTCGACGTGATCGTCAACACCGTCGGCGGCGGCGCAGGCGACGCACTGCATCCGGCCGAGTCCTACCCCGAGGACGTGTGGGACCGGATGTTCGATCTCAACCTGCGGTCGACGCTGCTGCCGACGCAGGCCGCCGTGCGGGCGATGATCGCCGGAGGCCGGGGCGGACGGGTGCTGCACTTCTCCTCGGTCCGCGGGCAGCTGGGCATCGACAACGGCTTCTCGGCCTATGTCGCGGCCAAGGGCGCGCTGGACGCGCTGACGCGCCAGCAGGCCACGGAGTGGGCCAAGCACCAGATCACCGTCAACACGATCTCGCCGACGTTCGTCGCGACCGCCCAGTCGGCGAGCCTGCTCGCCGACGAGGCGTTCCGGGCCGGCCTCGAGGCACGCATCCCGCTGCATCGCATCGCCGAGACCGATGACATCGTCGGCGCGTCGCTGCTGATGTGCACCGACGCCGCCTCCTTCATCACCGGCCAGATCCTCACGCTCGACGGAGGCCTCACCGCGTGCCAGTGACGCCCAAGCGCGCCGGCGAGGGTGCGGCTCCCTTCTCGCGCGTGATCCTGAGAGAGCAGGTTCGCGACCTCCTCCTGGGCCGCATCCTCTCGGGGCACTACCCGCCCGGCAGCCGGCTGGTCGAGACACGGATCGCGCAGGAGCTCGGGATCAGCCAGGCACCCGTGCGGGAGGCCCTCCGCGACCTCGACCAGCTCGGATGCGTGGTGCACGAGCCGTTCCGCGGATGCTCGGTCCGCGAGCTGTCGATCGACGACCTGCTCGAGGCGTTTCCCGTGCGCGCCGCGCTCGAGAGCCTGGCCGCGCGCCTGGCCGCCCGCAGGATCGGCGACGACGAGCTGGCGCTGCTGGAGGGCTTCGTCGGCACGATGCGCGTGGCGGGCGACGAAGGAGACGCGCTGGCGGAGAGCGCCGCCGACGCGGCGTTCCACGCGACGATCGTGCAGGCGGCGCGCAACGCGGTGCTTGCGCGTCAGTGG
>DASYLT010000008.1:0-5200 GCA_036009425.1 Baekduia sp.
ACCCACGCCAACGCGGCGCGCCCGCCACAACGCCCCGAACGGGACACCACCGGCCCGCCGCCCCGAACGCGGCACGCCACGCGCCCCCGACCGCCGCCCCTACTTCGGCCCGTGCTGGCCCTTGATCGACGGCGACCCCGGCGTCACGTGGTAGGTCCAGTCCGCCGAGGGCAGCTTGGCGGTCGAGCGCTTCTTGATGGTCTGCATCCGCACCATCTCGCAGCTGAGGCCGCTGGCCTTGGCGACGACCGAGCCGAAGCCGTGGTGGTCGAAGTCGGCGTTGTCGACCTGCGGGTTGATGCCGCGCAGCGCGTCGATGAGTGCCGGCGCGGTGGCCGGGTTGGCGTCGTTGCCCTTGATCTTCGTGCCGGCGCCCGCGTCGAGGTCGGTCTCGCCGAGCGACTGCGAGGTGATCGAGCCGCCGACCAGCTCGGTGGCGACCGTGTCGCCGCTCGCGCCGTCGCCGGTGCGGACGTCACCCGCGATGAACGTGTGGATGTCGCCCGTGACGAAGACCACGTCCTTGATCTGCTGATCGCGGATGTGGGTGAGCAGCTCCTCGCGCTCGCGCGGGTAGCCCTCCCAGTTGTCATAGGTGTAGTTGGCGCCGCCGAGCACGCGCGTCGGCATCACCGTCACCTCGTTGGCCATGATCTTCCACGTGGCCGTGGACTTCTTCAGCGCGTCCTTGACGAAGTCCATCTGCGGGCGGCCGAGGAAGTCGCGCGGCTGGTCATAGTCGGCGCACGGCGCGACGACCGCGTCGTCGCATGGCTGGTTGGCGCGGTAGGAGCGCTGGTCCATGACGATCAGCTCGACGTTGGCCCCGAACTTCAGCGTGCGGTACAGCTTCTGGCCGCCGGGGAAGGCGGGCATCGACTCGAAGAACGCCTTGCGCCCCGCGGCCTTGCGCGCGGCGCTGTAGTGCTTGCCGGGCGGCAGGCCGCCGTCGGCCTCCTTGCCGGCGTAGTTGTCCTGGACCTCGTGGTCGTCCCAGAGCATGACCATGGGGAACTTCGCGTGGACGGCGCGCAGCGCCGGGTCGGAGCGGTAGAGCTGGTACTTGGCGCGGTAGTCGGCCAGCGTGACGGCCTCCCGCACGACGTCGGGGTTGGCCGGGTTCTGGCGGCCGATCTTGTCGTCGCGGACCCCGGTGCCGCCCTTGACCGAGTGATAGCTCTCGGCGTAGATGTAGTCGCCGAGGCACACCACGAAGTCGTAGTCGCCGTCGGCCATCGCGTTCAGCGCGTTGTAGTAGCCGTGCGTGTAGTCCTGGCAGGAGAAGAACGCGAACTTCACGTCCTCCTTCGAGTCCGCCGGCAGCGCGGTGCGGAAGCGCCCGACGGGGCTATCGGAGCCCTTGGTCGCGAAGCGGTAGAAGTACTCCTCGTGGGCCTTGAGCCCGCTCACGCGCGCCTTGACCGCATGGTTCGAGGCGGCGCCGGTGGTGACCTGCTTGCGCGCCACGACCTTCTTGAAGGCCTTGTCGGTCGCCACCTCGAGCTCGACCGTCCCGGTGCCGCCGCCGCCCGACGGGTCCAGGCGCGTCCAGAGGCTGATGCCCTTGGGCGTCGGGTCCCCGGAGATGACGCCGTCGGGGAAGTGCCCCTTGGCGAACGGCCGGGCCCACGCCGAAGCGAGCGGCCCGGCCAGCGTCGTGGGCACGAGGACGGTGGCGGCCGCGCCCCCGGCGCGGGCGACGAACTGACGGCGGGTCTGCATCGGGCGAACCTACCGGCGGGCGCAACCGGGTGTGTGAAGTTCCGTTTGCGCGAACGCGAACGCGAATTCGGACGCGGGCGGCGGGCCGGGTCAGAGGACCGGCCGCAGGAGCTGCGTCTGCGAGCTCTCCAGGTAGTCGGAGGGGTTGGCCGGCAGTTCCGCGCGCTCGGGCGCGGCGTAGTAGGCCTTCTCGGCCGCGTCCCAGCCCTCGGGCGCCTCGTGGCAGACGACCCAGACGAACGTCCCGGTCTCGGGGTCGTTCCAGGCGCCGGCCACCTGGAAGCCGTAGGCCTTGCGCAGGGGCACGAGGTGGTCGCAGAACAGGGCGACGAACTCGTCCATGACGCCGGGGCGGACCTGATAGGTGCGGTGCTGGCAGATCATGCCGCCAATCTACGAGGGCACCGCCGCCCGTGCCGTCTGCTCGCGCAGGAACGGCACCACGGCGGCGACCACGGCCGCGGGGTCGTCGGCCAGCGGCCAGTGCCCGCTGCGCGGCAGGATCGTCACGGCGGCATCGCGGAACACCTCGCGCTGGCGCTCGGCCAAGCGCACCTTCAAGTAGGGGTCCTTGGCGCCCCAGACGACGAGCGCCGGGCGTGGATGCTCGCGCAGGCGCGGCGCGATCGCCTCGACGTGCGGCCCGATCGGCGTGTTGCGGTACAGGCGCAGGACGGCGCGCCGCGTGCCCTTGTCGGCGTACAGGTCGAACATCTCGTCGGCGAACGACTGCGGGAAGGTCGGCGGGTTGGTGGCCTTCATGAACGCGCGCTGGCCGCGTCGCGACGAGATCGCGAAGAAGAGCTCGCCCAGCCCCGGCGTGCGCCACACCTTGGCCAGCGCGTGCCAGCCCTCGCGCAGCAGCACGCCGGTGTTGATGAGCGTCGTCGACGCGTGGGCGTCGGGGTGGTCGGCCGCCCACTGCAGGCCCCAGGGGCCGCCGAAGTCGTGGAGCACGAGGTGGGCCCGCCGCACGCCCAACTGCTCCAGCGCGCCACCGAGGTGGGCGGCGTAGCCCGGCACGGTGTAGGGGAAGTCGGCGGGCTTGTCGGCGCCGGCGAAGCCGGGCATGTCGAGCGCGACGGTCCGGGCGAAGGCGCCGGCGGGATCCATCAACGGCGCCCAGTCGCGGCCGCGCCCTGGGTTGCCGTGGACGAAGACGACCGCCTCCTCGGCGCCCTCCGGACCGGTCTCGACGACCGGCGAGCGCACGCCGGCGACGGTGACCTCGGAGGTCCTCATCGGACTGCCGCCAGCGCGGCGCGCGCCAGGCGGCCGGGCCGCATCACGCGATCCAGGGGCTCGGCGCGCGAGGCGAGCTCGGCCATCATCGTCGCCGTCCGCGGGTCCCGCGTGGCGGCACGGTGCAGGCCGCGCTCGAACGGGTTGAGGTCGCGGCCGCCGGCGAAGTCCGACATCTGCAGGTGGTGCAGCGCGAGCTGCCGGCGATGCCGGCGCCGGTAGCGCTCCAGCGCCGGATCGGGGTCGGTGCCGGCGGTCAGCGGACCGGCGACCTCGTCGGCCAGCCACTCCGCGCTCTGCAATGCGAAGCCGACGCCCACGCCCCACACCGGATCGCTGGCCTGCGCAGCATCGCCGACGAAGGCGACGCCCGGGCGCCCGGCCGGGCGGCGCACGTTGGGCACGTCGAGCTTGCCGATGAGCGGCGAGATGCGGCGCGCGCGCTCGAGGTCCGGGCCGCGATCGAGGCCCGTGAAGGCGCGGGCGAACTCGCCCTCCTTGTCGGCCTTGAACGCGGGCAGGTGATCCTTGTGCAGGAACGCGGCAGCGATCGTCGCGCCGTCGTCGTTGCGGAAGCAGTAGAGGATGTCGCGGCCCAGCCACATCATCGACCGGTGACCGGCGGCCAGTGGCAGGTCCTCGTAGTAGGCCATGTAGCCGAAGCGCCCGTGCGGCTGCACCCGGCCCGGGACGCCGGCGAGGCGGGCGACCGCCGAGCCACGGCCGTCGGCGCCGACGGTGACGCGCGCGGAGACCTCGACGTCCTCACCGGCGATGGTGCGGCCGCGCAGGCCGCTGGGGCGGCCGGCCCCGTCGCGCAGCACCTCGGTGACCGTCACCCCGCGGCGGAGGTCGACGTTCGGCGTCGACGCCGCCAGCTCGCGCAGCATCGGGTCGAGCTTGGCGCGCCGCAGGCTGTAGCCGTGCTCGTCGCCGGGCATGACGTACCAGCCACCGCCCTCGGTCCAGACCTCCAGCCCGTTGCGCACCGCACCCGCGCTCACCATCGCGTCCTCGACGCCGAGGCGCCGCAGGACGGGCGTCGCGCCCTCCTGGATGAAGTGCGAGCAGACGACCTTGTAGTGCTCGGGCTTGGTGCTCTTCTCGAGCACGGTGACGCCGATGCCCTGACGGCCCAGCAGGGCGGCGAGCGCGCAGCCGGCGACGCTGCCGCCGGCGATCACGACGTCGGTGCGATCAGGCATGAGGCGCGACGCTACCCCAGTGAGTAGCGTCGCGCAACTCGCTACGTGGGGAGAGTCCCCAGCACGGTCCCGATCAGAGCGGGATGTTGCCGTGCTTGCGCTTGGGACCCGGCTCGCGCTTGGTCTGCAGCGTGTGCAGCGCGTTGATGAGCTTGGGGCGCGTCTCGTGCGGCGTGATCACGTCGTCGATGTAGCCGCGCTCGGCCGCGCTGTAGGGGTTGGCGAAGCGCGCCTTGTAGTCGTCCATGAGCTTCTTGCGACGCTCGTCGGGCGTGGGCGAGCTCGCGAGGTCGCGGCGGTAGATGATGTTGACCGCGCCCTCCGGACCCATGACGGCGACCTCGGCCTGCGGCCAGGCGAAGTTGAAGTCGGCCAGCAGGTGCTTGGAGGCCATGACGTCGTAGGCGCCGCCGTAGGCCTTCCGCGTGATGACCGTGATCTTCGGGACCGTCGCCTCGGTGTAGGCGTACAGGAGCTTGGCGCCGTGGCGGATGATGCCGCCCCACTCCTGGCTGGTTCCCGGCAGGAAGCCCGGCACGTCGGTGAACGTGATGATCGGGATGTTGTAGGCGTCGCAAGTCCGGACGAAGCGCGCGGCCTTGGCCGAGGCGTCGATGTCGAGGACGCCCGCCATGTGCGCGGGCTGGTTGCCGACCACGCCGACCGGGAAGCCGTCCAGCCGCGAGAAGCCGCAGATGATGTTCTTGGCGAAGTGCTCGTGGATCTCGAAGAACTCGCCGTCGTCGACGACCAGCCGGATGACGTTGCGCATGTCGTACGGCTTGTTGGGGTTGTCGGGCACGACGGTGTCGAGCTCGGCGTCCCGGCGCTCCGGGTCGTCGGTCGGGTGGATGCGCGGCGGCATCTCGAGGTTGTTCTGCGGCAGGAACCCCATGAGGAAGCGGGTGTCCTCGAGCAGCTGCTCCTCGTCGTCGGCGGCGAGGTGTGCGACGCCGGACTTGGTGTTGTGGGTCATCGCCCCGCCCAGCGACTCGAAGTCCACCTCCTCGCCCGTGACCGTCTTGATGACG
>DASYLT010000009.1:0-5670 GCA_036009425.1 Baekduia sp.
GATCTCCCAGCTGTCGTCCTCGCGCGAGATGTCCTCGGCGCCCGCGTCGATGGCGACCATCAGGTCGTCCTCGCCGTAGCGCTCGCCGTCGACGACGATGACGCCCTTCTTGTCGAAGTTGTAGGCCACAGAGCCGGGCTCGCCGAGCGAGCCGTTGCCCTTGCTCAGCGCGTGGCGCACGTCGGCGCCGGTGCGGTTGCGGTTGTCGGTGACCGCCTCGATGAGCAGGGCGACGCCGCCGGGGCCGTAGCCCTCGTACAGGATCGTCTCCAGGGCGGCCGCGTCGGCGCCCGCGCCGGTGCCCTTGGCGATCGCGCGCTCGATGTTGTCCTTGGGCATCGAGGCGTCGCGCGCCTTCTGCACGGCCAGCGCCAGGGACGGGTTGCCGTCGATGTCGCCGCCGCCCTCCTTGGCCGCCACCGTCACCGCGCGCGCCAGCTTGGTGAAGAGCTTGCCGCGCTTGGAGTCGACGATCGCCTTCTTGTGCTTGATCGAGGCCCACTTGGAGTGTCCGGACATACCCCTCTGATTCTAGACGGCTCATGGTCGGACCACCTGGCGCGTCAGCAGCTGAAGCTGCGTCCCGTCCAGCCGATCACGGTGGCCAGGCCCCGGTTCGCTCCGGGACGAGGATCCCTTGGCCGATCAGCCCGCAGCCCTCCACCTCTCACGCCTGCCCGGGCATCCGGGCCGCGCCCGGGTGCTCACGATCCTCACCGGAGCGGCGATCGCCCTCGGGCTCGCCGATCTGGCCGTGCTCGCCGGGGTCGAGCTGGCGTCCGAGCGCATCGGCACGGTCATCCTCCCCGCCGCCACCGCGCTGGTGGCTGCGGGCCTGGCCGGCACCCGGCTGGCGTGGTCGGACCGCGACCGCGCGATCTGGATGCTGCTCTGCGGCGGGCTGGTCGCGACGATCGCGGGCGGCGGCGTCGCCGCGGTCACCGGCGGCGCGCTCGACGTCACCGGGCCGGCCGATGTCCTGTGGCTGCTGGCCTACCCGCCGTGGTACGCCGCGCTGATCCTCATCGGCCGCCGCTACCTCGGAGGCGCCCACCGCTCCTTCTGGCTCGACGGGGTGCTCATCGGCCTCGCGTCGGCCTCTTACGTCAGCGCGCTGTTCCTCGACGACCTGGCGCCGCTGAGCGACCTCTCGCTGGTGGTCAACGTGGCCTACCCGGCCGCGGACCTCGCGCTGCTGGGGATCCTCGTCGGCACGCTGCTGATGATCGGCCGGCCGGCGCCGCAGAGCCTGATGATCGCCGCCGGCCTCGCGTCGATGCTCGGGTCCCACACGCTGCGCATCGTCAGCCTCTCCGGCGGCCACGCGTCCGAGTCGGCCGCGATGGCCGTCACCTGGAGCCTCGGACTGCTGCTGATCGCCGCCGCCGCCTGGGCGCCGCCCGCCCCGGGGCGCGTGCTGCCGGTCGGCGGCTGGTGGGAGCTGACCTCCCCCGCGTCGATCGCCGCGATGGCCTGCGGGATCCTGGTCACCGACCACTTCTGGCGCCTGCCGACGGCGGCCATCGTGCTCGCGGCCGCCACCTTCGCCGCCGCGCTGGCGCGCCTCGTCTGGACCCTGCGCGAAGTGCGCTCGCTGGCGCTGCACCGGCGCGAGGCGCTCACCGACGACCTCACGGGACTGCCGAACCGCCGCGCCCTGTTCCGCGAACTGGAGGTGCTCACCGCCGCCGGCGAGCGCTCCGCCCGCCGCCTGGCGCTGCTGGAGCTGGACCTCGACGGCTTCAAGGAGCTCAACGACAGCCTCGGCCATCACGCCGGCGACGATCTGCTGGTCGCCGTCAGCCGCCGCCTGGAGGCCGTCGTGCCCGGCACGCTGGCCCGCGTCGGCGGCGACGAGTTCGCTGCGATCGTCGGCGAGGACCACGACGCCCGCGCCGTCGCCGAGGCGATCGGCGTCGCCCTGAGCGCGCCGCTGGAGATCCAGGGCGTCGGCATCGCGGTCACGGCCAGCGTCGGCATCGCCCACTTCCCCCAGGACGCGCACGACTCCCGCGAGCTGGCGCGCCGCGCCGACGTGGCGATGTATGACGCCAAGCGCCTGGGCACGGTCGTCGCCGGCTACTCCGCCGAGCACGACGAGCACTCGGTCGATCGCTTCTCGCTGGCCGCCGACCTGCGCAACGCCTTCGACCGCGACGAGCTGTGGCTCGCCTACCAGCCGCAGGTCGACATCGCGACGGGCCGCATCTCCGGCGCCGAGGCGCTCATCCGCTGGCGCCATCCGGTCCGCGGCGACGTGCCGCCCGGGATCCTGCTGCCGATCGCCGAGCGCACCGGCCTGATGCCGCAGCTGACGCTGTGGGTCCTCGACAAGGCCGTCGCGCAGGCTGCGCAGTGGCGCCGCACGGGGCTCGACATCCGCGTCGCCGTCAACGTGTCGGCGGTCGTGCTCGTCGACGCCGGGCTGCCCGATCGCATCGCCGAGACGCTGGCCCGGCACTTGCTCACGGCCGACAACCTGGTCGTGGAGGTCACCGAGGACGCGGTCATGCGCGACCCGACGCGCGCCATCGACATCCTCACCCGGATCAAGGGCTCGGGCGTCGACATCGCCGTCGACGACTTCGGAACCGGCCAGTCGTCGCTGGAGCAGCTCAAGAACGTGCCGGCTGACGAGCTCAAGCTCGACCGCAGCTTCGTGCTCGGCATGGTCGACGACCCGCAGGACGCCGCGATCGTCGGCTCGGTCGTCGGCCTCGGCCGCGCGCTGGGCCTGCGCGTGGTGGCCGAGGGCGTCGAGACGGCCGAGGCGTTCCAGCGGCTGGCGGACCTCGGCTGCGACGTCGCGCAGGGCTTCGGGCTGGCGCGCCCGATGCCGGCCCCGCAGTTCGAGCGCTGGGCGCGCGAGCCATCGGACCGCGCGCGCCTGCTGGTCCCGGCCCTGCACACGTCGCGCTCGACCTGGCGCCGGCGCGTTCGCGTCGCGTCCTGACGCCGTCCTGAAGGCGTCCTGACGGTCAGCCGTCGGTGCGGTGCCACGCCAGCGTGCGGCGCAAGCCTTCCTCGAGGTCGACCGCCGGCCGCCAGCCGCAGACGCGCGCGATCTTCGCGATGTCGACGTACTGGCGCGCGATCTCTCCCGGCGTGGTGGCGGCCGGGTCATAGACGGCGTCCAGGGGCGCGCCCGCCGCGCGGCCCATGGTGTCGACCACTTCGCGGACGCTGACCGGTCGGCCGCCGCCGGCGTTGAACGCCTCGCCGCATGCGCTCGGCCCGTCTTCGCGGACGAGCGCGCCGGCGATGGCCAGGTAGGCGGCGACCGCGTCCTCGACGTACAGGAAGTCGCGCTCCGGCGCGCCGTCGGAGCGGATCTGCGGCGCGCGCCGCTCCAGCGTGGCGGCGACCAGCTCGGGGATCAGGCGCGACGGGTGGCGGTCGCCGCCGCCGTAGACGTTGGTCAGGCGCGCGGTCGCCACGGGCAGGCCGAAGGTGTGCCAGTAGGAGCGGGCGACCAGGTCGGTCGCGGCCTTGGAGACCTCGTAGGGATGGCGCGGCTGCAGCGGCGAGTCCTCGGTGTAGGGCAGCGCCGCGCCCTCGCCGTAGGCCATGCCCGAGGCGGCGACGACCGTCCGGCGCACGCCGCCGAGGCGGGCGGCCTCCAGGATGGACCAGGTGCCCTGGATGTTGGTGGTGAACGTGGGCGCCGGCGAGGCATTGGCCGCGCCGACGATCGTCTGGGCGGCGAGGTGGAAGACGGTCCCCACCTCCTGCTCGAGGACCGTGCGGGCCATGAGCGCGCCATCGGTCACGTCGCCGCGCACGACTGCGCAGCGGGCCTCGGTGCCGTCGCGCTCCAGCCGGGTGCCGGCGGCGCCGTCGCGCTTGAGGACGACGACGCGCTCGCCGCGCTCCAGCAGCGCTCGGACCAGCCAGCCGCCGAGCATGCCGTAGGCACCGGTGACGAAGGTCGAGCCAGGCGCGGTCACGGCGTCCAGGTCCGCCACGGCGGTGCGCCCGAGAGCCACAGGTCGTTGAGCAGCACGGCGTCCTTGTAGGTGTCCATGCAGTCCCAGAAGCCGTCGTGGCGGAAGGCGCGCAGCTGCCCCTCGGCCGACAGGTGCTCCAGCGGCTCGCGCTCCAGGACGTGCGCGGGCTCAAGGCGATCCAGGACCGGCGTGTCGAACACGAAGAAGCCGCCGTTGATCCAGTGCTCGGAGCGGGGCTTCTCGCGAAAGCCGGTCACGCGGGCGTCTCCGTCGAGCTCGGTCACGCCGAACTGCAGCTCGGGCCGCACGACGGTCATGGTCGCCGCGCCGTCGTGGGCGTCGTGGAAGGCCAGCAGGGCCTGGAGGTCGACGTCGGCGACGCCGTCGGCGTAGGTCGCGCAGAACGTGGCGCCACCGTTCAGGTGCGCAGCGGCGGCGTGCAGGCGACCGCCGGTCGGGGTCTCGGTGCCGGTCTCCACGCAGACGACGCGGACGCCGCCGGGCCAGTCGTGGGTCGTGACGAACGCCTCGATCTGCTCGCCGAGGTAGCCGGTGCAGAGGACGAAGTCGGTGAAGCCGGCGTGCGCGTAGAGCCGGATGACGTGCCAGAGGATCGGCAGGCCGCCGATCTCGACCAGCGCCTTGGGGATCGTGCGTGTGTGCTCCTGCAGCCGGGTGCCACGCCCGCCACAGAGGATCGCCACCGGTGGAGTCCGCGCCATGCGGGCGCGAAGCATGCCCGACGGCGCCGCCCCACGCCTCCCGGCCTCCCGAGGGGTCAGACCCCTTCTTGCAGTGGGTGTGCGAAAAGGGGTCAGACCCCTTTGTGCAGTGGGTGTGCGAAAAGGGGGACTGTCCCCGGTGCTCGCCCCGGCCTTAAGATCCTTCGGACATGAGCGTCCCTGCCGAGATCTTCAAGGCCTACGACATCCGTGGCATCCACGGCGAGCAGCTGGGGCCCGACGCCGCCGAGCAGATCGGCCGCGCGTTCGCCCGTGTGATCGGCCAACTGGAGGGCAAGCCCACCCACGAGCTGCGCCTCGGCCTGGGCCGCGACATGCGCCTGACGGCCCCGGAGATGGCCGGGCGCTACCGCGACGGCATGGTGGCCGAGGGTGCGGCGGTCCTCGACGCCGGCCAGGTCGGCACCGAGATGTTGTACTACCTGGTCGGCTCGCGCGACCTCGACGGCGGCCTCATGTGCACCGCCTCGCACAACCCCAAGGCCTACACCGGCGCGAAGCTCGTCAAGCGCGGCGCCATCGCGCTGAGCGGCGACGAGGGCATCCAGGACATCCGGCGGATGGTCCAGGAGGGACTCGGCGAGCCGGCCGACACGGGTGGGCGCGCCGGGCTCGTCGAGGAGGTCGAGATCTACGAGGAGTTCCAGGCCGCCGCGCTGAAGACGATCGACCCGACCAACGTCAAGCCGCTGAAGGTCGTCGTCGACGGCGGCAACGGCATGGCCGGCCCGATGGCCGGGCCGATCCTGCGCGACCTCGGCCTCGACCTCGTCGAGACCTACTTCACACCCGACGGCAACTTCCCCGGCCACGAGCCCAACCCGCTGTTGGAGGAGAACCGCCGCTTCATCATCGACACCGTGCGCGCGGAGGGGGCCGACCTCGGCATCGCGTGGGACGGCGACGCCGACCGCTGCTTTGTCATCGACGACACCGGCGCGTTCGTACCCGGCGACTTTCTCACGGCGCTGCTTGCCGCC
>DASYLT010000010.1:0-64186 GCA_036009425.1 Baekduia sp.
GGCGACGGCTTCATCCTCCAGCTGGCCGACCCCGACATCACCGCGTGGTCGATCGCCGCGGTCCGGCGCGCGGCCGAGGCGGCCGGACGCGATCCCGACGCCGTCACGATCTGCGTCGCGGCTCCGGCCTACGTGACCGACGGCAGCGCCGAGGGGCTGGCCCACGGGCGCGACCAGTGCCGCTGGTTCGGCGGGATGGTGGGCAACCACGTCGCCGACATCGTCGCGCGCTACGGCGGCGACGGGTCCGCCGTGCCCAACGCCCTGACCGACTACATCGCCGGCCGCGAGGGCTACGACTACAACGCGCACGGCAAGGCGGGCAACCGCCACACCGCGTTCGTGCCCGACGAGATCATCGACCGCTTCTGCCTCATCGGCCCGCCGGCCGAGCAGGTCGCGCGGCTGCAGGAGCTCGCCGACCTGGGCGTCGACCAGTTCGCCGTCTACCTGCAGCACGACGCCAAGGACGCGACGCTCGGCAGCTACGGCGAGCACGTCATCCCGGTCGTCAACCAGCGCGAGGCGGCCAAGACGTGAGCGACCGGGTCCTCGGCTCCCGCGCCGGCCGCGCCGCGATGGTCGTGCTGGCGCTGGTGCTGCTCGCCGCGCTGTGGGAGGCCTACAAGCTGGTCATCCCCGAGGACGGCGTCAGCGTCGGCGGCTCGCTGGTGCTGCCGCGCAGCGACGACGCGTCGATGCCGCACCTGTCGGAGATCTTCGGCGTGTTCGGCCGCAGCGAGGTCAGCGGATCGGCCGACTCGAGCACGGTGCTCTCGTCGGTGCTCAGCGCGCTCTGGTACTCGCTGCGCCTCGCCGCCGCCGGCTTCGTCGTCGGCGTGCTCGTCGGCTTCGCGCTGGCGCTGGCGATGCAGCGCGCGCGCATCGTCGAGCGGGCGCTGCTGCCCTACGTCGTGCTCAGTCAGACCGTCCCGCTCATCGCCCTCGCGCCGCTGGTCTACGGCTGGAGCGGCAACCTCACGCTCTTCGGCATGGACTGGCAGCCGTGGATGTCGGTGTCGGCGATCTCGGCCTACCTGGCGTTCTTCCCGGTGGCCGTCGGCGCGCTGCGCGGGCTGGGCTCGCCGCCGCCGGTGCAGACCGAGCTGCTGGACTGCTACGCCGCGTCGTGGTGGCAGACGCTCGTGCGGCTGCGGCTGCCGGCGTCGGTGCCCTACCTCGTCCCGGCGCTGCGGCTGGCCGCCGCGGCCGCGGTGATCGGAGCGATCGTCGCCGAGATCTCCACCGGCCTGCAGGGCGGCCTCGGGCGGCTCATCATCTCCTACGCCCAGCAGGCCACGGGCGACCCGGCCAAGGTCTATGCCCCGATCGCCGGCGCCGCCGTCATGGGCCTGCTCGCCGTCGGGACGGTGTCGGGGCTCGGGCTCGCGCTGCGCCGCTACGACCCGCCGGAGGCCCGGGCATGAGCGTCGCTCCCATTCCCGTCGCGGTGAGCGCGCCGCCCGCGGTGGCGCTGGCGGGGGTCGGCAAGACCTTCGGCGCCGGGCCGGCCGGCACGCGCGCGGTCACCGACGTGGACCTCACGGTCGCCGCCGGCGAGTTCGTCTCGCTGATCGGCCCGTCGGGGTGTGGCAAGTCGACGTTGCTCCGCATCGTCGCCAACCTCATCGACCCCACCGAGGGCACGGTGCTGGTCAACGGCAAGCCCGCCCGCCAGGCGCGGCTGGACCAGGACTACGGGATCGCCTTCCAGCAGGCCGGCCTGCTGGAGTGGCGCACCGTCCGCGCCAACGTCGAGCTGCCGCTGGCGCTGCACGGCGACGGCCGCGCCGCGCGCCGCGCCCGCGCCGAGGAGCTGCTGGAGCTCGTCGGGCTGTCGGACTTCGCCGGCCACCGGCCCAGCGAGCTGTCGGGCGGCATGCAGCAGCGCGTGGCGATCGCCCGCGCGCTGGCCCGCCGGCCGGCGCTGCTGCTGATGGACGAGCCGTTCGGCGCGCTGGACGAGATGACGCGCGAGCGCATGCAGTCCGAGCTCATCGGCATCTGCGCCGAGACGCAGGCCGCGGTCGTGTTCGTCACGCACTCGATCCCCGAAGCCGTGTACCTGTCGCAGCGCGTCGTGGTGATGTCGCCCCGCCCGGGGCGGATCACCGAGATCGTCGACGTGCCGCTGGGAACGCGCGACGAGGAGGTCCGCGAGGCCGGGCGCTTCTACGCGGCGATCACCGACGTGCGCGAGGCGTTGCGCGGCCGGCCCGTCCCGTCGGCGGAGGCGTCGCGATGATGACCACCGGCCGCGCGCGCAGCGGCTTCGCGGCGGTCTGGCCCCCGGTGCTGTTCGGCATCGCGTTCCTCGCCCTGTGGGAGTGGTTCGTCAACGTCCGCGACGTCAAGCCGTACGTGTTGCCCAAGCCCAGCGCGATCTGGGCGCAGCTGCGCGACAACCACGACGCGATCCTCACCGCCGCCTGGGCCACGGGGCAGAACGCCCTGGTCGGCCTGGCCGTCGGGGTCGTCGTCGGCCTGGCCGCCGCGCTGCTGGCCTCGCGCATGCGGGCGCTGGACGCGATGCTCACGCCGCTGGCCGCGGCGGTGGCGGCGATCCCGATCGTCGCGCTCACGCCGGTGTTCAACACCATGTTCGCCTCGACGTCGACGATCCCGCGGCGCCTGGTGGTGGCCATCGCGGTGTTCTTCCCGATCTTCGTCAACACGCTCAAGGGGCTGCGGCAGGTCGACCCGGTCCACGCCGAGCTCATGCGCAGCTACGCGGCGCGGCCGTGGACGATCATGCGCGTCGTCCGCCTGCCCGGTGCGCTGCCGTTCTTCTTCACGGGGCTGCGCATCGCCTCGTCGGCGGCGGTCATCGCGGCCGTCGTCTCGGAGTACTTCGGCGGCCTGCAGAAGGGCCTGGGCCCGGCCATCACGTCGGCCGCCGCCGCCTCCGCCTATCCGCGCGCCTGGGCGATCGTCACCGCGGCGATCGGCCTCGGCCTGGCGTTCTACCTCGCCGCGCTGCTGGCCGAGCGCTTGGCGATGCCGTGGCAGCGCCGGCCGACCGTGTGACGCACCCGCCTTTGCCGCCGACCCCAACGACTCAAGGAGAAGCACCGTGAGCAGGTTCTTCGGGCGCACCATGTGCGCCGCCGCCGTGACGGCAGCCGTCCTCGCCGTCGCCGCGTGCGGCAGCAGCAACAACGACAAGACGACCTCCACCGCCGGCGCGGCCCCCGCCGCCACCACCGCGGGCGGGCCGGTCAAGAAGGTGAAGCTGCAGCTGCAGTGGTTCACGCAGGCGCAGTTCGCCGGCTACTTCGCCGCCGTCGACCAGGGCTACTACAAGGACGCCGGCCTCGACGTCGACATCCTCGAGGGCGGCACAGACATCGTCCCGCAGACACAGTTGGCCCAGGGCAAGGCCGACTACGCCATCGCCTGGGTCCCCAAGGCGCTGCAGTCGCGCGAGCAGGGCGCCGGGATCACCGACGTCGGGCAGGTCTACCAGCGGTCGGGCACGCTGCAGGTCTCCTTCAAGGACAAGAACATCACCGACGCCGCGGCGTTGAAGTCCAAGAAGGTCGGCAACTGGGGCTTCGGCAACGAGTTCGAGCTCTTCGCCGGCATGACCAAGTCGGGGATCAACCCGGCCAAGGACGTCACGCTCGTCCAGCAGCAGTTCGACATGCAGGCCCTGCTGAAGGGCGACATCGACGCCGCCCAGGCCATGACCTACAACGAGTACGCCCAGGTCCTGGAGGCCAAGAACCCCAAGACCGGCAAGCTGTACTCGCCGGCCGACTTCAACACCGTCAACTGGAACGACGAGGGCACGGCGATGCTCCAGGACGCGATCTGGGCCGACTCGGCCAAGCTCAAGAGCGACAAGGCCTACCAGGACCAGACCGCCAAGTTCCTGGAAGCCAGCTACAAGGGCTGGATCTTCTGCCGCGACAACCCGGAGAAGTGCCGCGACATCGTGGTCGCCAAGGGCTCCAAGCTCGGCGCCAGCCACCAGCTCTGGCAGATGAACGAGGTCAACAAGCTCGTCTGGCCGTCGTCGCAGGGCATCGGCATGGTGGACAAGGCCGCCTGGAACCAGACGATCAAGGTCGCCAGCGACACCAAGAACCAGGAGGGCGACACCGTCCTCACCAAGGCGCCGCCGGCCGACGCCTACACCAACACCTACACCGAGAAGGCGCTCGCGGCGCTCAAGGCGGCCGGGGCCGACACCACCGGGGCCGACTTCAAGCCCATGACGGTGACGCTGAAGGCCGGCGGCGCGTGAGCTGAGTCCAGCGAACATCCCCGGCGTTGAGTAGGTTGCGGCGCATGTTCTTGCAGGCGCCGTGCAATGTCCGCTGACGCCATCGTCGTCGGGGCCGGCCTCGCCGGCCTCGTCGCGACGGTGGAGCTGCTCGACGCCGGCCGGCGGGTGATCCTGCTCGACCAGGAGCCCGCGGCCTCGCTCGGCGGCCAGGCGTTCTGGTCGTTCGGCGGCATCTTCCTCGTCGACTCGCCCGAGCAGCGGCGCATGCGGGTCAAGGACTCCTACGACCTGGCCTGGCAGGACTGGCAGGGCGCCGCCGGCTTCGACCGCGTCGAGGACCTCTGGCCCGCGCGGTGGGCCGAGGCCTACGTGCAGTTCGCCGCGGGCGAGAAGCGCTCGTGGATGCACCAGCGCGGGATCCGCTTCCTGCCCAACCCCGGCTGGGCCGAGCGCGGCGGCTCGGGCGCGACCGGCCACGGCAACTCGGTCCCCCGCTTCCACGTGGCCTGGGGCACCGGTCCCGGCGTGCTGGACCCGTTCGTGCGCCGCGTCCAGGAGGCCGCCGCCGGCGGGATGGTCGACCTGCGCTTCCGCCACCGCGTCGACGGGCTCTCGGTCACCGCCGGTGCCGTCGACGGGGTGACCGGCTCGGTGCTGGCGCCCAGCGACGTTCCCCGCGGCGCGGCGTCGTCGCGCGAGGTGGTCGGCGAGTTCGCGCTCAGCGCGCCCGCGGTGATCGTCACCTCTGGCGGCATCGGCGGCGACCACGACCTCGTCCGCGCCAACTGGCCGGCGCGCATGGGGACGGCGCCCGAGCGCATGATCTCCGGCGTCCCGGCCCACGTCGACGGACGGATGCTGAAGGTCGCCGCGACCGCGGGCGGGCGGATCGTCAACCCCGACCGCATGTGGCACTACGTCGAGGGCATCAACAACTGGAACCCGATCTGGCCGCTGCACGGCATCCGGATCCTCCCGGGCCCATCGTCGCTGTGGCTGGATGCGACCGGCCGGCGACTGCCCGTGCCGTGGTTCCCGGGCTTCGACACGCTGGGGACGCTCGAGCACATCATGTCGACCGGCTACGACCACACGTGGTTCGTGCTGACCCAGAAGATCATCGAGAAGGAGTTCGCGCTGTCGGGCTCCGAGCAGAACCCCGACATCACGAGCAAGTCGATCCGGGCGGTCGCCCAGACCCGCCTGGGCAAGGGCGCGCCCGGGCCGGTGGCGGCGTTCATGGAGCACGGCTCCGACTTCATCGTGGAGCGCTCGCTGCCCGCGCTGGTGGCGGGGATGCAGGCGCTGGAGCCGGAGGTCGAGCTCCCCTTCGAGCGGGTCGAGCGCGAGGTGCTGGCCCGCGACCGCGAGATGGCCAACCCCTACACCAAGGACCTGCAGATCACCGCGATGCGCGGCGCCCGGCGCTACCTGCCCGACCGCCTGGCGCGCGTCGCCGCGCCCCACCGGCTGTTGGACCCCAAGGCCGGCCCGCTGGTCGCCGTGCGCCTGTCGATCCTCACCCGCAAGTCGCTCGGCGGCCTGGAGACTGACCTGTCGTCGCGCGTCCTGGGCGCCGACGGGGAGCCGGTGCCCGGCCTCTTCGCCGCCGGCGAGGTCGCCGGCTTCGGCGGTGGCGGCATGCACGGGTACCGCTCGCTGGAGGGCACGTTCCTCGGCGGCTGCCTGTTCTCGGGCCGCGCCGCGGGCCGTGCGGTGGCGGCCGGGAGCTGACCGCCGCCGCCGCGCCCCGCGCCCTGTCCTACTCGCGCCGCGGCAGACCCTTGGCGACGACCTCGGCCAGGCGGGCGTAGCCGGACCCGTTGGGATGGAACGACGCGGGAACGAGCGCCAGGTTGGCCCGCGGCCGGTTGACGTAGGACATGCCGTGGCACCGCAGCTCGTGGCCGGCGAAGGCGTCGGTGACGTCGACGAAGTCGACGCCTGCCTGCCGCGCCGCGTCGGCGATCGCGGCGTTGAGCGCGCCCATGCGGCCGTTGAGGTATGTCGTCTCGGTCCCGGGCATCGCGCGCCCCAGGAGGCAGTCGCCCATCGGCCGCTCGGCCTCGCCCGCCGGGAAGAGCCGCGGGTAGCCGGCCACGACCACACGGGCCCGCGGCACCTTGCGCCGGATGGCCGCGAAGACGCCGGGCAGCGTGCGCCGCAGCCGGGCGATGCGGGCGTCGAGGACGTCGCCCGACGGCTTGTGGAACGTGTCCACGCAGTTCGTCGCTCCCAGCAGGCACTCGCGGAGGACGGGGGCGAAGCCCAGGTCGTTGCCCCCGATCGTGATCGTGATGACGCCCGGGTCCTCGACGATGCGGCTGACCTGGCTGATGCGTCGCTCGGCCTGGTCGCCGACCCCGTCGCCGGTCACCTGGGCCGCCACCGCACCGCTGCAGGCCAGCGAGGGGAGCGCGACGAGGTGCATGCGGCGCGCCAGCAGCTGCGGCCAGGCGCCCGCCGACCGGAAGCAGGTGTTGGCGCCCCCGTCGGTGCCGGGCTCGTAGTTGCCGCCGCCCTGGCCGGAGGAGAACGAATCGCCCAGCGCGACCAGGCGCTCGCCGCTGGCGATCGCGGCGGCCGAAGGGAGCTGCGGCGGGCACGACGCCGGGTTGCGCACGAAGCGGGCGCCGTCGTAGTCGAAGCCGCCCTGCCGGCACCACGGGTGCTGGTAGCGCGCCTGGGCCGCAGGGGAAGGCGGCGACTTCGACGACGTGCAGGCGATGCCCAGCACGCAGCTCTGGCTGCCCCAGACGCCGGCGAACGCGTTCCAGCGCGCCGCGTCGCGGCCGCCGTTGTGGGTCGGCAGCGCCTCGAGGCAGATGGCCTTGCAGGACGCCTCGTCGTTGCCGGGCCAGGGGCGGCCGCCGTCGTGGCGGTTCTCGGGCAGGCGCTTGGGCGCCGGGACGCCGGGGGCGCCGCCGACCGAGCACTTGGCGCTGCGACAGCTCACCGGATAGGCGGCGTGGGTTCCGCGCGCGAGAAAGACCAGCGGGCGCATGCTCGCGTCGACGCCGGCGGCCAGGCGCGACGCCTCGCTACGGCGCCAGAGCTCCTGCGCGGCGCGCCAGGTGTACCGGGTGACGCCGTCGTGCTGGGCGTAGGAGATCGCCAGCGGCGGCGCGGAGGCCGGCGCGTCGCCGTCGAGCGTGACGGTGACGCCCTCCCAGTCGGACTGGTGGTCGTGGCAGGTGACGCCGGCGATGACGAAGCCGGCACCGCACAGCGCGCCACCGGCGGCGCCCGTCGGGTTGTCGGGCAGGTACCACCAGTAGTCGAGGTAGATCGCGTTGGGGCGGTCGTTGCCCGAGCGCGTCACGTTGACGTAGATCGTGCTGTCGGCGCCCACGCGGGCGAGCTCGTCGGCCGAGAACGACAGGTTGGTGGCGTCCGGCTCGAAATCGGCGGAGCCGTGCAGCTCGGGGCAGAGGCGGGCGAGCGGCTGGCCGCGAAGGCACTGGCGGATCTTGCCGCTGCGCAGCAGCTGGTCGATGTTGAGCGGCGTCCGGTAGCGCTCGGCGCTGTCGAAGAGCAGCACCGGGCGGTGCTGGGCGGCGAGCGCGAGGTCCTCGTCGCTGGCCGGGTCCAGGACGCCGAGGCGCAGCGCCAGCTCGGTGGTGTCGGTCGCGCGCCCGAGGTCCTGCGGGCCGAGGGCGTCGCCGTGGCGGGCGTCGCCCTGCGACGTGTCGGTGAGCGCCGTCCGCCAGGACGCCAGCCGCGAGCGGTCGTCGGTGCGCAGCACCGCGTAGGTCGGCGTCGAGCGCGGCGTGGCCTCGTCGGCCAGCGCGAGCCAGCGGGCGACCTCGTCGCCGTCCGGCTTGGCGATCGGTGCAGCCTCCGTCCCGCCGGGATCGGGCGTCAGCGCATCGGGGCCACCGTCGACGTAGAGCAGCATCACGCGGTCGGCGTGGTCCGACGACACGGCGGGTGGCGCGCCCGCCGTCCCCCAGATGATGCGGTCGCCGTCGACGCGGCCGTTCCACGTCCGGATCTCCCATCCACGGCGGTGCGGCGAGCCCGGCGCGGGGACGCCGGAACCCCCGCGCAGCACGATCACGTCCAGCGTCGAGACGGCCGGGACGTCGCCCGGCAGCGATCCGGGGTCGCCGTGCAGCTGGGCGTAGAGCCAGACGCCGACCGGCGGCACGAGCATCAGGGCGGCCGCGACCCCGACCGCCCAGACGACGGCCTGCGGGCTGGCCTCCGGCACCCACCAGGATCTCAGGTAGGTCCAGGCGGCGAGGCCCACGACCACGACGCCGATCGCCAGGCTGGCGCCCGCGGCCGGGCGCGAGAGCGGGGACGCGCCCCACAGCACGTCGATGCCGAGCAGCACCGCGATCGGCACGACCAGCGCCCCGAGCACGAACCCGGCGATCTCGACCGCCGGCGGCACGGCCACGAGCGCGATCACGATGCGGTGCGCGACGACGACGAGCAGCGGCGCGACGGCCGCGACCTTCAGCCATCCCTCCACGTCGGGCACCAGCGAGGCGAGGCCGATCGCGGCGAGGACGGCGAGCAGTACGGCGAGGACCACGCGTCCCGGCATGGCGCGACCCTAGAGGACCGCGCAGCGTGACCCATGAATCAGGGTCTTCTGGCGCCGCCTACACGGCCGTGGTCGGCGTCGGCTCGGTGGCCGTCACCGCCGGATCCGACGGCTCAGGGCGCCGGCGTGCGCTGAGCGCCGGTGCCCGCGCCGTTCCACGTCAGCACCGTCCCGCCCCAGCTCAGACCGGCGCCGAAGGCCGCGAGCAGGACGCGGTCGCCCGCGTGCAGCGTCCCGGCCGCATCGGCGTGCGCCAGCGCGGTCGGCAGGCTTGCCGACGTCGTGTTGCCCATGTCGGCGATGCAGTCGACGACCCGCTCGGGGCGCAGCCCGAGGCGCTCGCCGACGGCCTTGGTGATCCGGGCGTTGGCCTGGTGGAACACCGCGAGGTCGAGGTCGCCGACGGCCATGCCGACCAGCGCCGAGGCTCTGCTCGCGACGTCTGACAGCGTGTCGACGGCCCGGCGGAAGGTGCGCTGGCCGTCCATGCGGACCGGCCCCGAGGGGCGGGGCGTGTGGATCGCGTCGCCGTCGCGCCCGTCGGACTCCAGCAGGATCGGGCCGACGGGCGAGTCGCCGTCGACGCTGCGCACGACGACCGCGCCGGCGCCGTCGCCGAAGATGCCGGCGGTCGTGCGGTCGGAGTAGTCGAGCACCCGCGACATGAAGTCCGCGCCGATGACGACGACGGTGCCGGCCCGGCCGGACTCGACCTGCCCGACGGCCAGCGCGAGCGCGGCCAGGAAGCCGGTGCACGCGGCGTTGACGTCGACGGCTCCGGCACCACGGGCGGCGAGGTCGGCGGCGACGATCGCAGCGGTGTGCGGCGTGAGGTCGTCGGGCGTCACCGTCGCGACGATGACGAGGTCGACCTCGTCGGCCCCGACGTCGGCGCGCGACAGGGCGCGGCGCGCGGCGGCCGCCGCGACGTCGGTCAGCCGCTCGCCGTCGGCGGCCTTGTGCCGGAAGGCGACGCCGGTGCGGCGCACGAGCCAGTCGGACTCGATCTCCATCGCCCCGGCGATGTCGGCGGTCGGCACCACGGTGCCGGGGAAGCACGACCCCGCGGCGACGACGCTGGCCCCCACGCGCGTCCCTTGCGCGCGGGCACCATCGGGGGACGGGGCTAGCAGGAGCTCGGTCACCTCCCCGACGATGGCGGCTGTGACCGCGATCACGGCCGGGAGGACGGCCAAGTGCGCCTGAACGGGCTAGCACGGGTCCGCGCCGTCGTCCGCGTCCAAACCGCCGGCCCGAAGCGCGCCCGGGTGTCGCGATGGTGCAGCCGGGTAGGGCGCACCCCATGGAACTCCGCCCGCTCGGTCGCACCGGCGTCAAGGTCAGCCCCCTCTGCCTCGGGGCCATGATGTTCGGCGAATGGGGCAACCCCGACCACGACGAGTCGATCCGCATCATTCACCGCGCGCTGGACGCGGGGATCAACTTCATCGACACGGCCGACGTCTACTCGCGCGGCGAGTCCGAGGAGATCGTTGGCAAGGCCCTGACCGGTGGCCGTCGCGAGCACGTCGTGCTCGCGACCAAGGTCCACGGGAGCATGGGGGACGATCCCAACCAGTTCGGCAACTCGCGACGGTGGATCGTCAAGGCCGTCGAGGACTCGCTGCGCCGCCTCGGCACCGACTACCTCGACCTCTACCAGATCCATCGCCCCGAGCAGGACACCGACATCGACGAGACGCTCGGCGCGCTGACCGACCTCGTGCGCGCCGGCAAGGTCCGCTACATCGGCTCATCGACCTTCCCCGCCTCGCAGATCGTCGAGGCGCAGTGGGTCGCTCGCGACCGCAGCCGCGAGCGCTTCGTCACCGAGCAGCCGCCGTACTCCATGCTCGTGCGCGGGATCGAGAACGACGTCCTGCCGACCGCGCAGCGCCACGGCATGGGCGTCATCCCGTGGAGCCCGCTGGCCGGCGGCTGGCTCTCGGGCAAGTACCGCAAGGGCGCCGGGACGCCGACCTCCACGCGCGCTGCGCGCCTGCCGCAGCGCTATGACCTCGACGACCCCGCCAACCAGCGCAAGCTCGATGCCGCCGACGCCCTGGCGCAGCTCGCCGAGGAGGCCGGCATCCCGCTCATCCACATGGCCTTGGCCTTCGTGATCCGCCATCCCGGCGTGACGGCGGCGATCATCGGGCCGCGCACCATGGAGCAGCTCGAGTCCCAGATCGGCGCCGTCGACGTCACGCTCACCGACGAGCTGCTGGACCGCATCGATCAGATCGTGCCGCCGGGCGTCACGGTCAACCCCGTCGACGCCGGCTGGGCGAACCCGGCGCTGGAGCCGGCGGCGCGGCGGCGCCCAGTCGCGTCGTAGACGGGACGCGACGGGCGCCGCGTGGGCGCCCGCCCTCCCCCGGGCCTACTTGATGAAGCCCGTGCCGGTCACCGCGGCCAGGACTTGGTCCTTGGTCAGCGCCGGGTTGAACGCGGCCGGCGCCGGGGGCTGCCCGGCGAGGTTGCGGATCCACGCGGCGTGCCGCGCCTCGACCGGGTGGATCGAGATCGCCGCTTCGAAGACCGCCTTGGACGTGATGAACGGCGTCTGGCCCTGGTAGGCCTGCACGCCGGTGTCCTCGAGCACGATCGCCGTGGACGTGAACGCGCTCTGGCCGGCGACGGCCGAGCCGAAGCCGAACGTCGGCCGCTTGACCGCCGCCGGCCCCAGCGCCTTCTTCAGCGCCGTGACGTGCGCCGCCTCGTGCTGGTGCACCAGCCGCGCGAAGCGCTTGTGCTCGCCGGTCAGGCCGGCGCCCTTCAACGCTGCGGCGTAGAACGCCGACTCGAGGTACTCGAGCGTCAGCGCGAAGTTGAGGATCGCGACGTCGCCCTTCGGCGTGGCCGCCATCGCGGCGCGGGGCAGGAGCCCGCCCGCGACGGCCGCGCCGCCGAGCGCGAGGCCCGCGTTGCGCAGGAAGTTGCGCCGTGAGTGCTGCTGAGCGCGGTCGGCGGTCTCCTGCAGGGCGCCGTCGGTGTCGAAGTCGAGCACCGCGGACAGGTCGACCCTGGGCTTGGTGGTGAACATGGTGGTGGTCTCCCGGGTCAGGACTTGATGAAGCCGGTCTTCTTGACCGCGCTCAGGACTTGGGACATCGACATCGGCGTGCTGAACGCCTCGGGCGCCGGCTTGACCGACTTGCCCGCGTAGAGCAGGTCACGGACCCACGCGGCGTGACGGGCCTCGACGGCGAGGATCGCCCCGGCCGGGCCGAGCACGGCGTTCTGGTGGATGAGCGGCGCCTGGCCCTGGTAGGCGGCGACGCCCGTGTCCTCCAGGACCTTGGAGGTCCGCAGGAACGTGCTCCACTTGCGCGTGGTGCCCTTGAAGTCGAACGACGGGCTCTTGACGGCCTTGGCGCCGAGCACGCCCTTCAGCGTGGCGACGTGGGTGGCCTCGTGGCCGGCCACGACCTGGGCGAAGTTGAGCACGGAGCCCGAGAAGCCGCCGACGCGCAGCGCCTCGGCGTAGAAGGCCGCCTCGAGGTACTCGAGGGTCAGCGCGTAGTTGAGGATCTTGATGTCGTTCTTCTTGGACCCGCCGCTGCGCGCGCCGGCCGAGCCGGGCACCAGCGCCGCGACGGCACCCGCGCCGGCCAGCACGCCTGCGCCCTTGAACAGGCCGCTGCGGGTGCTGCGCGCCTCGTCCAACCCGACGACCGCCTCGGCGACGGCCTCGTCTGCGTCGAACGCGACGACGCTCAATTCGTCATGCATGGAACTCCCTTGGCATATGACATCCGTGATGGCTCCTGCGGCGCCGGCGGCCATGTGGATCACCGCCTGGCCGGACGTGGCGCGCAGCCGCCTGCCGGGGCATAGGGTGGACGACACCCACCGAGGAGCCGACCCCGTTGTCCCGCGAGATCAACATCGCCACCCAGAGGCGCCTGACCGACAACCTCAACGACGGCGACGTCGAGGCCGCCGTCCTGGCCTTCTCCGAGAGGGTCGTCGACCACGATCCGGCGCCCGGCCAGGGTCGCGGGCGCGAGGGCCTGCGCACCCTCTTCGAAGAGCTCTCCGAGGCCTTCACCGACCTGCACGTCGAGCCCGTGCGCCTCGTGGCCGACGACCAGCACGTAAGCATCGCCTACACCTTGACCGGCATCCACGACGGCCCCTTCCAGGGCATCGAGCCGACCGGCCGGCGCGTCCAGGTCCGCGGCATGCAGATCGCCCGCTTCCACCACGGCGAGATCATCGAGCGCTGGGGCCGCGGTGCCGCGCCGGCCCTTGCCGAGCAGCTGAGCGCGGAGCCGGACGCCGGCGGCACGTCCGGGCGGTTCGGGCGGCGGGGGCCGATCGACTCCTCCTCCCAGATGCCATAGGATCGCCGCCGCGAGCGTGGTTCGAGGAAGCCGGTGAGAGACCGGCGCGGTCGCGCCACTGTGACTGGGAGACGGCATCGCCGCCGGCCCGGGAGCCAGACACTCGAGCCGCTCCGCTTCCACGTCACGACCGGGACGCGCAATCCCGAGGAGGAACCCCAGATGTCCGAAGTCGCCGTCGATCGGCGCGCCGGCACCGCGCCCGCACCGATCGCCTCCGCCGGAGAGCTCCTGCCGTTCGCCGTGCTGGCCGGCCTGGTGCTCATGGTGCTCATCTACTTCGTCGGCGCCGAGGAGGGTGCGCTGTCGCTGGTCGCCGGGACCGGCGTCCACGAGTTCGTGCACGACGCCCGGCACCTGCTCGGCTTCCCCTGCCACTGAGGCCGCGGCAACCGTGATCCGCTCCCTGCTCGTGCGCGGGATGATCGTCGGCGCCGTCGCCGGGGTCGCCGCATTCGCGTTCGCCTCCATCTTCGGCGAGCCCCAGGTCCAGCACGCGATCGACTTCGAGGATCAGCTGGTCCGGCTGCACCACGAGCCGGCCGGGCCCGAGGTCGTCAGCCGCGGCGTGCAGCGGACCCTGGGGCTGCTGACCGGCACGGTGACCATGGGCGTGGCGCTCGGCGGCCTGTTCGCGCTCGTCTTCGCCTGGGGCTACGGGCGCCTCGGCGCCGCCGGCGCACGCGCGACCGCGGCGCTGCTGGCCGTGGCCGCGTTCGTGTCGATCACGCTCGTTCCGTTCACCAAGTACCCCGCCAACCCGCCGACCGTGGGCAGCGCCGACACGATCGACCGGCGCACCGTGCTGTTCGTCGCGATGATCGCGGTCAGCGTCCTGGCGGCCGTCGCGTCCGCGCGGGTCCGGCGCCAGGCCCTCCCCGCGCTCGGCGCCTGGAACGCGGCGATCGTCGCGTGCGCGGCGTTCGTCGTGGTCGTCGCGGGGGCGGAGCTGGTGCTGCCGGCCGTCCACGAGACCCCGCCGGGCTTCCCGGCCGACGTGCTGTACCGGTTCCGCCTGGCCGCGCTGGGCACGAGCGCCGCGCTGTGGCTGACGATGGGCCTCGGCTTCGGGTGGGCGGCCGAGCGGCTGCTCGCACCGCCGGACCGGCGCGTGGCGTCGACGGCGGCGGCCGCCTGACGAGTTGCGGCGTGGGCGACCCTAGAAGTCCGCGCCCGTGGCGCTGCGGCGATCGCGCGGCTCGCCGCCGTGCCAGTCCAGGCACAGCGCGGTGGCGTCGTCGCGCAACTCGCCGCCGCTGACGCGCAGCACCTCGCGGGCGAGGTGCTGGACGGCCTCGCGCGCGTGGACGTCGCGCGTCGCGGTGAGCACGGCATGGACGTCGAGCTCGGCCGCCTCGCGTTCGAGCACGCCATCGGTCAAGAAGACGAAGCGGTCCCCGGGCCGGAGGTCCAGCCGCTGGACCTCGTAGTCGGTGTCCGGCGGCTGGGTGCCGAACGGCAGGTCGGCGCCGAGCACGATCGTCTCCGCCCGGCCGTCGCGGACGCGCACCGGCGGCGGATGGCCGGCGTTGATGATCCCTGCGGTCTGCGTCGCGAGGTCGACGCGCACGAGCTGGCCGGTGACGAAGCGGCCCGTGCGCGCGTGGTCGGCGATCGCCACGTTGGCCTGCGCCGCCTGCGCGACCAGCGACCCGCCCTGGCGGCGCGCGTTGCGCAGGGCGCCGACGGCCAGGGTCGCGAGCAGCGCCGCGTCGACCGTGTGCCCCATGGCGTCGGTCATCGAGAGGTGCAGCGTCTCGCGCTCCACCGAGAAGTCGAAGGTGTCGCCGCCGACGTCGCCGGCGGGCTCGAGCCAGCCGGCGACGGTGAACTGCCCGGCCTCGCAGGTGAACGAGCCCGGCAGGAGCCGGTGCTGGATCTCGGCGGCCAGCGAGAGCGGGACCGAGCGCCGGCCCCACTCGAAGAGGTCTGTGTAACGGCGGTTGGCGATGATGACGTAGGCGAGCGCGTGTGCCGCCATCCCGATCGCGGCGCACGCCTCCTCGTCGGGCGTGTAGGGCAGGCGCAGCTCCAGCACGCCGACGGCCTCGCCGCGGCTGGTGACCGGCGCATGGACCGCGGCGCCGTTCTCGACCGCCACGACCACGACGGTCTGCTCCTCCAGCGCCCGGCCGTGCGGCGTCCCGGCGACCCCGACGCGCTCGGCCGTCTCCCCCGCCGTGGCGCGCGTCGGCCTGCCGCCGTGCCGCTGCCCCAGGCGGACGAGCGAGCCCCCGCCGAAGTCGGCGATGAGGAAGCTGACCTCCCGGGCGCCGAGCGCCTCGGCCAGCGCGGCGCCGACGACATCGGCGGCCGCGATCGGCGGGGCGGCCTCGACGGCCTCCAGGAGAAGGTTCAGCTCCAGCGGTGAGCGTCCGAGCTCGGGCATTCGCCCCGCGGTACCCGCGGCGCGCGGATCTTACGAGCCCCCTTGACACGTGACCATATAGTCACCTATTGTCTGCGCCATGGACGAGGTGTTCAAGGCGCTGGCGGACCCGACGCGCAGGAGCCTGCTCGACGAGCTGTTCCGCCGCGACGGGCAGACGCTCAGCGAGCTCGAGCAGCGGCTCCCCATGACGCGCTTCGGCGTCATGAAGCACTTGAAGCTGCTCGAGGAGGCGCGCCTCGTGACCACGCAGCGGCGTGGGCGCGAGAAGCTCCACTTCCTCAACCCCGTCCCGATCCGGCTCGTCCACGACCGGTGGGTGAGCAAATACGCCGAGCCCTGGGCCGCGACGCTCACGGGCCTCAAGAAGACCCTGGAGGGGAACGTCATGGAGAAGGTGTTCGAGATCTACATCAAGACGACGCCCGAGCGGCTGTGGGAGGCGATCACCGACAGCGAGCTGCGCAGCAAGTACAACTTCGGCGTCGGCGTCCGCTCCGACTGGACAGCCGGCTCGACGTACGAGGCCGTCCACCCGCAGTCGGCCACCCCGATCAGCGAGGGCGAGAACCTCGAGGTCGATCCGCCGCTCCGCCTGGTCCAGAGCTTCCGCGCCCTGTGGGGCGAGGACGTCATCGCCGAGGGCACCTCGCGCGTCACCTGGGAGATCGAGCCGGTGGGCGACTCCTGCCGGCTGACGGTCGTCCACGACCAGCTGCCCGAGGGTGCCAACGACCAGCTCTACGGCGGCTGGCCGATGATCCTGTCCGGCCTCAAGACGCTGCTGGAGACCGGCGAGCAGCTCACGACCCCGGGCTCCCTGCGGTACGCGGGGGCGTCGGACTGGAGCTCGTGATCCGCGGGGGCGCCGCCACCGCGGCGGCGCCCCCGCTCACGCCGCGTCGTCGGCCGGGGGCCGCCGAGCTCCCCGCCGCTCAGGCGGTGCGGCGCCGCCGCGGGCCGTGCTGGGTCACTGCTAGCCCGGCGGGGAGCGAGTCCGGGGCGCCGGCGACCGGCGCCCCGCCCTGCAGGCGGTCGTGGAAGGCCCGCCCGACGCGGACCGCGTGAGCCTTGGCCAGCTCGGCGCGCTCGCCGGCGAAGAGCTCGTCGACCGCGGTGCGCCAGAGCACGAGCCAGCGCTCGAAGTGCCCGGCGCGCAGCGGCGCCCGGGCGTGCAGCGCCGCGTGGGGACCGAACGCCCCGCCGCTGTAGGACCGCGTCCCGAGCAGCATGGTCTCCCAGAACGAGGCGATGACCGGCACGTGCTTCTCGAGGTCCAGCCGCGCGACGTCGACGAAGATCCAGCCGATCATCGGATCGACGAGCGCGCGCGAGTAGAACGCCCGCACCAGCCGCTCGCAGTCGGCGCGGTCCTCGATGTCGCGGCGGTCGGTGCCCGTGGTCACCCCGACACTATGGCGCGTCGCCCGCGCGACTCAGCGGCGCCGCTGCGCCAGCGCCCACATCTGGAGATAGGCCTCCGCCGAGCGGAACAGCAGGGCGGTGGCCTGCTTTCCCTGCGGCTGGCGCCGCATGTCGGCCAGCAGGTCCGGGAGCAGCCCGTAGTGCGCGACGCCGTCGGTGTTGAGGTCGAAGACGCGGTCGCCGGTGCGCTCTTGCGTGAAGGCGACGCCGGCCCCGTTGACGTGGAACGGGTAGGACAAGGGGTTGGTCGCCGCGTCGGCGGGCGCCGCGGGCAGCGTCGAGAACCCGCCGGTGTCGGTGCCCAAGCCGACGCCGAAGAAGTGCTTGGAGGACCGGTAGCGCTGGCGCGCGACGATGCTCTTGGCCAGCTCGGCGGGCCCGGCCAGCGTCTGGGAGGCGACCCCGCCGATGGCGGTCAGGCGCCGCAGCTCGCTCGTGGTCCACGCGCCGCCCGTGTCGCTGTGACCTGAGACGACGGGGTAGCGCCGCTGCTCGGCGATCTTCAGCACGTCCTCGCGCGCCTTCTCGCTCATGTGGTCCATCTCGATGAGCATCCCCTTGGCCATCATCCGGCGCACGAGGTGGGCGCCCAGCGCGGTGAGGCCACGGACGTTGCAGTGGCGGCCGGGCGCGTAGGTCGGCTTGGGCGCCGCCGCCAGCGTCTTGGTCGCGGGGAAGAACTGGCTGAGCACGCCGATCTCCAACGGGCTGAGCGCCTGCAGCTCCTCGCCCTGGCTGGGATCCGGGCACGTGCCGACCTGGAAGTAGCGGCCGACCTCGACGCGCTGCAGCGCGTTGATGAACTTGCCCTTGACGCCGCCCTCGACGGCCGCGCCGGCGAAGCCGTTGTCGGCCCAGTGCGCGACGAAGAGGCTGCGGACGCCGGCGTTGTACAGCGCGTCGAGCCGGCGGTCGACCTGCGTCGTGGTGCAGGCCCGGCGGCCCGGCTGGGCCCGGCAGTCCAGCGGGAAGGAGGACTCGACGCCGACGATCACCGCGAGCTGGCCGTGGGCGATCGCCCGGCGCGCCTGCGCGGGGCTGTCGACCAGGCGGAACCAGCCGCGCCCCGGGCCGCCGCTCTGGGCGTCGACGTAGTCCTGCAGGTCATGCAGGCGCCGGACCTGGCCCCGGATCGCGGTCGTCTCGTCGCACGAGTACCGGGGGCGCGGCTCGACCTTGCACAGCTCGGTGTCCTCGACGGTCTCGGCGACGGTCAGGCGCAGGCCCGCGCGCCAGGAGCGCTCGAGCCACTTGTAGTAGATCTGCTGGTGCGTGTTGGTGTCGTTGGTCGGCCAGCCGGCGAAGGCCGGCCAGCCGCCGGTGTCGTGCGTGCCGAACGGCACGCCGTCGCGCAGGAGGTTGCCGGTGAAGTCCAGCCCGCCGTCGGCGCCGTGGTCGGCGGCGTCCTGGCCGAGCGCGCGGGCGATGCCGAAGCGGTCGAACGGCTCGCCGCCGATGACGCGGCCGCCGGCGCGCATGTCGGCCGTGATGTGCAGGTGCGTGTCGGCGAAGCCGTTGGTGGTGCCGTCGGCGTTGAGCGGCTTCGGCGCCTTGCCGGTCGCTCCGACCTCCGCCTCGGGCACCGGGCGGCAGCCCGCGGCCGGGGTGAGGGTGAGCTTGGTGGGCGCGGCCGCGAGGGCCGGGCCGGAGGCCGTCGCCGACAGCCCGCGGCGCGTCGCCGTCGACGTGAGCGTGAACGCGCGCCCGGCGACGTGCCTCGGAGCCCACTCGGCCTGGGGGCCGGCGGCCTCGATCCCGCCGACCGGACCGACCGTGCCGTCGGCGGGCCGCACGCCCAGCAGCTGGCCGGCCGTGTCCATCAGCAGGAACGTGCCCAGCCCGGTGGCCTTGAAGGAGAACGTCCCCAGCGCGGCGCCGCCCTGGGCGGGCGCGACGGCGTAGCAGCCGTTGGCCAGCGCATACACCGCCGCGTCGGGCTGGGCGCCGCGAGCCGGGCTCGCACTCGCCGCCACGACCAGGACACCGAGGATCGACAGCGACAGGCGGACCGGGAGCTTCGACAACACCAACAACTCCTACGAGCGGGACGGGCGCGGGAGCCTACCCGTGCGGACGGCGAAGCGGAACGCCGTCGTACCGGACGGTGCGCTACACCGGGTCGGGCAGCGCGGCGGCGGCGCCCGCCTCGCCCAGGGCCGCCACGCAGTCCTGCACGTGCCCGCGGGTGGCCTGCTGCAGCAGGCCGTAGAGCAGCTCCCGCTGCTCGACGTCCAGGGCGCTGAGGACCTCGTCCTCGACCGCGGCGAGCGCGAACTCCGCCTTGGCCAGCCGGCGAGCCCCCACGTCGGTCAGCTCGACGATGTGCCGGCGGCGATCCTCGGGCGAGCGCCGGCGCGCGATCAGGCCCTCGCTCTCGAGATCGTTGAGCAGGCCGACGAGGTTGGTCCGGTCGATCTGCAGCGTGGTCGACAGCCCCTGCTGCGTGCTGCCCCCGTGGTCGCGCAGCACGGTCAGCGCGATGAGGTGGCGCGGGCGCAGGCCGACCGGCGCGAGGGCCGACTCGGCGCGCACCCGCATCCGCCGCGCGAGGTGATCGAGCAGCGCGGCGGAGCGGTGGGGGAGCTGGCCGACGACGGGCAGGGAGGCGATGGCCCAAGTGTACGCGATGGGATAACTGATTGGCGTGCTATAACTCGTTTGCGTCACACAAACGACTTCCACAGGGGAACCCATGTCACATCTGCTTCACATCGACTCGAGCATCCAGGGCGAACGCTCGATCAGCCGCCGCCTGACCGCCCGCGCCGCCGCGGCGTGGGCCGCCGCCCATCCCGGCGGGACCGTGACCTACCGCGACCTCGCCACCGCGCCGCTGCCGCACCTCGACGCCGAGTCGGGCACCGCCCGGATGGTGCCGCTCGACCAGCACACGCCCGCGCAGGCGGAGTCGTGGGAGCTCACCCGCCGGCTGGTCGCCGAGATCGAGCAGGCCGACACGATCCTGCTCGGCCTCCCGCTCTACAACTTCGGGCCGCCGAGCACCGTCAAGACCTGGGTCGACCACCTCATCGCGCCGGGCCTCTCGCTGGATGCCGAGACGCACGAGGGCCTCCTCGGCGGCCGCGACTTCCTCGTGCTCGCCGCGCGCGGCGGCGGCTACGGCGAGGGCACGCCCCGCGACGGCTGGGACCACGCCCAGCAGTGGCTCCCCCACGGGATCAGCATGACCGGCCTGGAGCCGCGCTTCATCACCGCCGAGCTGACCCTTGCCGACGTGACGCCGGCGATGGCCGAGCTCAAGCCGCTGGCCGCCGAGAGCCTCGCGGCCGCGGAGCGGGAGATCGACGGGCTGTGGGCGCCGGTGGCGGCGGGGTAGTCGGGTCCGAATCGTCCCGCCGTGGAGACGGATGGCACTTGGGGGTCGCATATCCACCCCTGAGTGCCATCGGTCGCTGCTCGACGGTCGAAACGCATCCAGCCGTTGAGATGCAACGTCTCGATGCGTCTCGCCCGGGCGCCGGCGTCGCGGCCGGCCCCCGGGCTGGACCACCGCCGAACGGGTACACCCGCAGGGCGCATGGTCTTCGACACCCCCAGACGGCGTGCGCGGTGACCAGGCGCCCCGTGCGACGTGGCCTTGCCATCCTCGGCCGGACCGGCCGGTCGTTCTACGACGACCAGATGACCCACCATGCCGCGGCGCTGACGTACTACTCGCTCATGTCGCTGTTCCCCGCGCTGCTGCTGGCCGTCTCGATCCTCGGCCTCGTCGGCCAGTACCCCGAGACCTACGACGCGATCATCGGCTACCTGCGCGACGTCGCGCCGGCCTCGGTCATCGTGCCGATCGACTCCTCCCTGCGCCAGGCGCTGCAGCACAAGGGCACGGCCGTGACGACGCTGGCCATCAGCGTCGTGGTCACGCTCTACGGGACCACGGGCGCGCTGGAGGCGGCGCGCCGCGCGCTCAACGTCGCCTTCGAGGCCAACGGCGGCCGCAGCTTCCTGCGCCGCAAGGCCATCGACATCGTGTCGACCGTCGTCCTGATGACGCTCGGGCTCGTCAGCCTGGTCCTGGTGTTCGTCGGCGGCGGCTTCGCGGCGGATCTCCTGGGGTTCCTCGGGCTCGGCTCGACGATCGCGCGGATCTGGGACGTCGCCCGCTGGCCCGGCGCGGTCGCCGTGGCCATGTTCGTGTTCTCGTACATCTACTACGTGACACCCGACGTGCGCCAGCGTGCGTTTCGCTGGGTCACGCCGGGCGCGGTCGCCGGGGTCGTGCTGTGGATGCTCGCGTCGTTCGGCTTCTCGGCGTACGTCTCGCAGATCTCCGACGTCGGCGCCGTCTACGGGACGTTCGCCGGCGCGATCGTCCTGGTCGTCTGGCTCTGGCTGACCAACGTGGCGCTGCTCTTCGGGGCCGAGCTGAACGCCGAGATCGAGCGCGAGCAGCAACTGGCGGAGGGCACGGCGCCCGCCGACACGCTCGACCTCCCGGCCCGCGGCGGCTGAGAACGGACCGGCGGTTCGGGCGCCCTCCGTCGGGGAACGCAGAAGTCGTGCCCCGCGACGAACCGACCACGCCAGCGCCTCCCGCCACCGGCGACGCGGTGGCCGTGCACCTCTTCGACGAGCTCCTGCGCCGGACGCACCTCAGCGCCCCGTCGGACCTCGCGCGGATCATCGCCGGCCAGGCGGCGTCCATCGGCGCCGGCGACCTCGTCCTCTACCTCATCGACTACGAGCAGGCCATGCTCATGCCGCTGGGCGACGCCGGGCACCGGCCGTTGTCGGTCGCCGGCACGCTGGCCGGACGCGCGTTCCGGACGACGTCCGTCATCCGTTCGGCCGGCGAGGACGGCCAGGGCGAGCGCCTGTGGCTGCCGCTGCTGGACGGCACAGAGCGCATGGGCGTCATGGCACTGTCGTTCGCGGTCGACGGCGGGGTCGACGACCGGACCCTCGCGGTCTGCGAGCGCTACGCCCACCTCGCGGCGCTCCTGCTGGTCACCAAGAACGCGTACGGCGACGCCTTCGAGCGCATCCGGCGCCGCCAGCGCATGACGATCGCCTCCGAGCTGCTCTGGGAGCTCGTGCCACCGCTGCTGTTCGCCACCGATCGCCTGGCGATCGCCGGCATGCTCGAGCCGTGCTACGACAACGGCGGCGACGCCTTCGACTACGCCATCAACGAGGACACCCTGCATCTGGGGATCTTCGACGCCATGGGCCACGGCCTGGCCGCCGCGGGCGTGGCGGCCTTCGCCCTGTCGGCCTATCGCCACAGCCGCCGGGGCGGCTACGACCTCGCCGAGACCTACGTCGCGATGGACGAGGCGGTCGGCGGCCAGTTCCCCGGCGACCGGTACGTCACCGCCGTCATCGCCCGGGTCGACCTCGACAGCGGCCGCCTGTCGTGGATCAGCGCCGGCCACCCGCCGCCGCTGGTCATCCGCGACGGGCGCCACGTCCTGCCGCTCGTCGCGCCGCCGTCCACGCCCCTTGGGGTGGAGACCCCGGCGGCGCCGCAGGTCGCCGAGATGTCGCTGGAGCCCGGCGACCTGCTGCTGCTCTACACCGACGGGCTCAGCGAGGCGCGCGGCGACGACGGCTCCATGTTCGGCACCGGGGGGCTGGGCGAGTTCATCGTCCGGGAGGCGGCCGCCGGCCAGACGGCGCCCGAGACGCTGCGGCGTCTGCGACACGCGATCGTCGAGGGTGCGCGCGGCGGCCTGCGCGACGACGCCAGCGCCCTGCTGGTCGAGTGGCGCCGCGGCACCGAGCGCGACCTCATGCCTGAGACGGTGCTGTGAGCGCGACCCGCGCTTCCGCGCACCCGCGCGTCACTCGTGGCGCAGGCTCAGCCACACGCCGTAGTAGGGCAGGTCCTCCCGGACGAAGCGGCCGTTGAGCAGCCGCAACGTGTAGCGGGCGCCCTCGACCGTCAGCGTGCGCCGGTCCTCGCTGACCGCCTCGACCAGCGCCGGCTTGGCCATCCCCAGGTGCATCACCCGCACCGGCATCCCGACGTAGGGCACCGGCCGCGAGGGCGCCGGGCTCATGGCCGCGGCACGACCGGTGCGAGGACGGGAGGCACGAAGGCACACGCTAGACGTACGACCTGAGGAGGACGGCCCCGACCCCCAAGTCCATCCTCGCGACCGATGTGCGGCCCGGTCAGATCGCCGACCATGATGGACATGATCGACGTCGACCACGTGAGCAAGCGCTACGGCGAGAAGGTGGCGGTGGACGACCTGACGTTCACCGTCCAGCCGGGCATCGTCACCGGCTTCCTGGGGCCCAACGGCGCCGGCAAGTCCACCACCATGAGGATGATCCTCGGCCTCGACGCCCCCACCTCGGGCAGCGTGCAGGTCAACGGCAAGGCCTACCGCGACCTCGCCGCGCCGCTGCACGAGATCGGCGCGATGCTCGAGGCCCGCGCGATCCACACCGGGCGCTCGGCCTACAACCACCTCCTGGCCATGGCGCAGACGCACGGGATCCCGCGCTCGCGCGTGACCGAGGTCATCGACCTCGTCGGGCTGACCGACGTGGCCCGCAAGCGCGCCGGCGGCTTCTCGCTCGGCATGGGCCAGCGCCTGGGCATCGCCTCCGCCCTGCTCGGCGACCCCGCGACCGTGATCCTCGACGAGCCCGCCAACGGCCTGGACCCCGAGGGCATCCTCTGGATCCGCAACCTCCTCAAGAGCCTCGCCGCCGACGGGCGCACGGTCTTTCTCTCCTCGCACCTCATGAGCGAGATCGCGCTGACCGCCGAGCACCTGGTCGTCGTCGGCAGGGGCCGGCTGATCGCCGACACCTCGGTCGCCGAGATCGTCGCCCAGGCCTCCGAGAACGCCGCCGTGCGCGTGCGCACCCCCGACGCCACCGCCCTGCGCGACGCGCTCGCCGCCGACGGCGTCAGCGTGCGCAGCGACGAGCGCGGCGTGCTCGAGGTCCACGGCCTCTCCAGCGAGCGCATCGGCGAGCTGGCCGCCCAGCAGTCGATCGTCCTGCACGAGCTGACCCCGCAGACCGCCTCATTGGAAGAGGCGTTCATGCGGCTCACCGGCGACAGCGTCGAGTACCACGCCGCCGCCTTCACCGCCACCCTCACCCCCGAGCTGGAGCATGCCGCATGAGCACCGCCGTCGCCACCGACCGCACCGCCGCGTCCCCCGCGGCCCCACCGCGCGGACGCGTCACCCAGGCCAACGTGCTGCGCTCGGAGTGGACCAAGCTCTGGACGCTGCGCTCGACCCGCTGGTCGCTGCTGGCCGCCGTCGTCGCCATGGCAGGGCTCGGCATCCTCATCGCCGCCGTGCAGATGGGGCGCTGGACGCACCTGGATCCGCACGAGCGCGCGGTGTACGACTCGATCGACACGGGCGTCGGCGGCTACCACCTCGCCCAGCTGGCGATCGGCGTGCTCGGCGTGCTGGTCATCTCGGGCGAGTACTCCACCGGGATGATCCGGTCGAGCTTCATGGCCGTCCCCAAGCGCCTGCCCGTGCTGTGGGCCAAGATCGGCGTGTTCGCCGCGGTGACGTTCGTGCTCATGCTCGTCGCGTCGCTCGTGTCCTTCTTCGGCGTGCAGGCGATCGTCACCGGCCATCACCTCCAGCACTCCCTCGGCGACCCGCACGCGCTACGCGTCGTCGTCGGCACCGCCCTGTTCCTGACGGTGCTGGGCATCCTGTCGATCGGGATCGGCGGCCTGGTGCGCAACACGGCCGGCGGCATCGCGCTCTTCGTGTTCCTGCTGTTCGTGCTGCCCGGCATCACGGCCATCCTGCCCGCGTCGATCGCGGACTCGATCAACCCCTACCTCCCGCTCAACGCCGGCTTCACGGTGGCGACGAGCACGTTCGAGAACGGCAACCACCTCTCGCCGTGGGGCGGCTTCGCGCTCTTCTTCGGCTACGCGGCGCTGGCCGTCGGAGCGGCCGCCGTCGGGCTGCTGCGGCGCGACGCCTGAGCGCGGCGGGGCTACGGTGAACGGGTGAGCACGACCCCGGATCCACGTCCGACGCGGCTGGCGGCCCTGGGCACACGGCGGCCCTGGGCCGTCGACGCGCTGATCGTGCTCGCGATCGTCGGCCTCGGGAGCCTGCACGGGCCCGACGGCCCGCGGGGCGCGGGCCACTGGTTGTTCACCGTCGGCCTCGCGCTCCCGCTGCTGGCGCGCCGCCGCTGGCCGGTCGGCGTGTTCGCCGTGATCGCGCTGATCGCACTGGCGCAGTGGGCCGCCGACATCCGCGCGTTCGGCGACAGCGCGCTGCTCGTCGCCCTGTACACCGTCGCGGCGACCCGGCCGCTGCGCCTCACCCTTGCGGCGGCCGCGGTCGTGGAGGTCGGCGTCGTGCTCGCCGTCCTGCGCTGGGCGGCCGACCGCGACGGGATCAACGCGTTCATCGCGCTCTCGGGCCTCACGGTGGCCGCCGCCGTGCTCGGCATCAACGTCCGCCACCGCCGGGCGCTGCTCGCCTCGCTGCAGGAGCGCGCCGACCGCCTCGAGTACGAGCGCGACCAGCAGGGGCGCCTCTCGGCCGCGGCCGAGCGCTCGCGCATCGCGCGCGAGATGCACGACATCGTCGCCCACAACCTGTCGGTGATGATCGCCCTGGCCGACGGCGCGAGCTACGCGGTGCACGACGCGCCCGACCGCGCGGAGGCCGCGATGGGCAACGTGTCGCGCACCGGGCGCCAGGCGCTGGCCGAGATGCGGCGGCTGCTGGGCGTGCTCCGGGAGGACCCGGCCTCCGACGACCGCGCGCCCCAGCCCGGGCTCGGCCAGATCGACCTGCTCGTCGAGCAGGTGCGGGCCGCCGGCCTGCCCACCGCCTACACCGTCGCCGGCTCCCCGCACGAGCCCCCGCCGGCGGGCCTGCAGCTGGCGGCCTACCGCATCGTGCAGGAGGCGCTGACCAACACCCTCAAGCACGCCGGGCCCGGGGCGGAGGCCACCGTGTCGCTGACCTGGGAAGGCGACCGGCTCGCCGTCGAGGTCCGCGACAGCGGGCTGCTCGCCGACGCGCCGGCCGTCGACGGCGGGGGCCTGCGCGGGATGCGGGAGCGCGCCGCCGTCTACGACGGGACCGTCGAGGCCGGACCGCAGCCGGGCGGCGGGTGGCGCGTGCGCACCGTCCTCGCGCACGTCAGCGCCCCGGTCGCGACGGAGGCGCCCGCGTGACGTCGATCCTGCTCGTCGACGACCAGGAGCTGCTGCGCATGGGCTTCCGCCTGGTCCTCGAGTCCCAGCCCGACCTGGAGGTCGTCGCCGAGGCGGCCGACGGCCACGAGGCGGTGACGCTCGTGGAGCGGCTCGCACCCGAGGTCGTGCTCATGGACGTCCGGATGCCCGGCCTGGACGGCGTGGCCGCCACCCGCCGGATCATCGCCTCGGGCAGCCGCTCGCGCGTGATCATCCTCACCACCTTCGACCTCGACGAGTACGCCTACGCCGCGCTGCGCGCCGGGGCCAGCGGGTTCCTGCTCAAGGACGCCCCGCCCGCCGACCTCCTGTCGGCGATCCGCGCGGTGGCCAGCGGCGACGCCGTCGTGGCGCCCAGCACGACGCGGCGGCTCCTGGAGACCGTCGCCCACCGGCTGCCGGATCCCGAGCGCGACAACGGCGCCGGCGGCGTCTCCCCGCTGGCCGAGCTGACGCCCCGCGAGTGCGAGGTGCTGGTCGCCGTCGCGCGCGGCCTGTCCAACGCCGAGATCGCCGAGGCGCTCGTCCTCGCCGAGGCGACGGTCAAGACCCACGTCGGGCGCATCCTCGCCAAGCTGGACCTGCGCGACCGCGTCCAGATCGTGGTCTTCGCCTACGAGCGCGGGCTCGTCGCGCCCGCCTGAGGGCCGCCCACCGGCCGCCGCGAGGTTTCAGCATCCGCTACCACCAGGCCTGCGACACGCTGGCCAAGCGCGTGGCCCAGCAGCCGGAGTTCCGCGGTCCGCAGGCCATTCGCCAGCACCCACCTCGTCCCACCTGCCAGGGGACGGGCGACGCAGGTCCGGCGGGGCGCCCTCGGTCGCCCCGCCGGTGCCTGTCAGCAGGCGCTACGGCAGCGCCACGTAGGGCTTCAGGAACGTCCGGGCCGACGCGGTGTCGAGCCGGTAGTCGACGTTCGTGGACCGGCAGACGGCGTCGCCGGTGATCGTGGTCGCGGCGAGGATGTCGGTCGTCCCGAGGAAGTTCGGGCCGCCGGAGTCGCCGTAGCACGTGCCGCCGTTGCCGGTGGCCGGGTTCATCGAGATCCGCAGCCACGACGGGTTGATGGCGTTCAGCGTCCCGGTGGCCACGCCGCGCACGTCGTTGTAGAGGAACTGATGGCCCCCGGGACCCTTGGTGACCTCGTAGGCGCCGTAGCCGACCGAGGTGAACTGCTGCGAGCCCGAGAGGCTGCCCAGCGAGCCGGCGGCGGGCAGGCGGGCCGGCGTGATGCCCTTGATGGGCTTGGGGAACACGACGACCGCGATGTCGTGCGGATCGTTCTGCGACTTGCCGTACTGCGGGTCGGCGTGCCAGGTGCCGTAGAAGACGGCGTCACCGGCCTGGTAGGCCGGGTCGAAGGTCACGCCGACGCGGTCGCCCTCCGCGCAGTGGGCGGCGGTGAGGAACACCGTCGGTGAGATCAGCGTCCCCGAGCAGTACAGCCAGGTGCCGTCGCTGTACTGGGTGGCGGAGACCAGCCCACCCACGTTCGGATGCCCGCCCCCGTCGGCCGTGCCGTTGGTGATGGCTCCGGCGGAGGCCGGCACGGCCAAGGCCGCCACGGCGGCGGCGGCGGTGATGAGACGTCGCATGGGTGCTCTCTCTCTGATGGGGTGGACCGAGGAGCGAGATCCTAGATCAGGAGGGGCGCCGGGAAGCCTGGTTCCCGGCGCCGCTCCCGGCGGCCTACCGCAGCGAGATCCGCACGCTGCGGCTCGTCCCGTCGTCGAGCGTGATCTTCACCGACCACGTCCCCGTCGACAGCGCCTTGGTGTCGAGGTTGTAGTGGTACTGGCCGTCGCCGCCCTCGGAGAAGACGTTGCCGGTGCTGGAGTTGCCCTTCGCCTCGGCCTCGACGTAGGTGCCTTCGACCTCGCCCGAGAGCTTGGCCGCCGTCAGCTTCGCGACGACGCCCGAGACGGGCTGGCCGCCGGCGTCGGTGAGGCCGAACTTCAACGGGACCGCGGAGTTGAGCTTGAAGATGCTCGAGCCGTCGGCGTTGACGGGCTGCTGCAGGCCGCCGTACTGGTAGATCACGTTGACGGTGCAGCTCCGCGTCGCGGTGTTGCCGGCCCGGTCGGCGATCTCCACCGAGTTGGGCAGCGGTCCGACGACGGCGGTGCTGAACGGGAAGTCCCCGTCGGGATCGGCCGCCAGGCCGGACCGGTCGTCAGCGGCGCCGGAGACGGTGTAGTGGCCCTCGCCGTTGAGGAAGACGGCGCCCGGGCAGGTCAGCGTGAACGTCGGCGGGGTCTTGTCGATCTTGATGACGTCGCTCTTGGATGCCTCGATGTTGCCGTTGACGTCGACCGAGCGAGCGGTGATCGTCGTCTGGCCCTCGGCCGAGACGGTGATCGGAGCGGTGTACTTCGTCCAGGGCGCGTCGGCCGAGCCGTCGAGCTTGTAGAAGTACTCCGTGCCGGCGACGGCGTCGTCGGGGTCGGTCGCGCCGAGCGTGACGGTGACGTCCTCGCGGTACCAGTCGTCCACGCCGGCGGCCGGATGGTCGCGCGTGATGGTCGTCGTCGGGGCCGTCAGGTCGGCGAAGCTGGGGCCGTTGGCCCAGGCCGTCGCCGCCGCCTTGGCCTGCCCGTTCGTGTTGGGGTGGAAGTAGTCGATCGTGCCCACGTCGCTGGCGGCGAACTGGATCGCGTATGCGGCCCCACCGTCGTAGTGGCAGTGGATGAACTCGGCGCACACGTCGCGCAGGGTGGTGTTGAACTGGATCTCGCGCTGCTGGACGCGGAGCCGGCGGTCGACGTTGGCCTGCGACGTCGAGGTCGGGCTGGCGAGCATCGACTGGCAGATGCCGCCGAAGGTCCACGTGAGCTGGGCGGCGATGTTGCCCTTCAGCACGTTCCAGAGGTTGAAGATGTTGGGGATCGACGACACGTCGATCCGCGCGTCGGGCAGGCCGGTGCTGAGGGTGGTCAGGCCCGCCCGCAGGTTGGCCTGGAAGCTGGCGACCGACGTCATCGTCGCCTCCGACGAGGTGCAGACGTCGTTGGCGCCGAGCAGGATCAGCACCTGATCGGGCTTGTTGGGGGCGTTGACCGCGTTGGCGGCCTGGCCGGGCAGCCCGGCCATCTTGGCCCCGGTCACCGCGCTGTTGCCACCCACCGTGGCGGTGGTCTGCGGACGGGCGAGCAGGACCGAGGGGTTGAGGGCCTTGACGCGCGTGAAGTAGCTGTTGACGGCGGCGTTGGTGCCGGTGGCCCACGAGTTGGCCGGGCAGTCGGCCAGGGTGCCGCACCCGACGCCCTGGGAGTTGTAGCCGCGGGTGATCGAGTCGCCGAGCGCGTCGATGGACGTGGGCGGCCCGACCTTCTGCGGGCTGGCCAGCGCGGGCGGGACGGCGACGGCGCCGAGGCACAGACCGGCGACGAGCACGGCGAACCGCGACCGCGCTCCAGACAGCGTGGGTGACGACCTCATGGACTTCTCCTCCGGGACACTTCGGGACAAGGATCCGACGTGTCGCAACGCCCGCGTGGGATGGTGCGACAGCCGGATCTCCTCCCGCTCCCGGCCGGACGACACTCTCCGAAATCCGGTCCGAACGCAAGTGCCCCGCTTCGAGGGCCGTTCTAGAGCGCGGCCACGTCCACCACGCCGTCGCCCACGTCGACCGTCGTGCCGGTGCCTGCGTCGAACACGTTGAGGTTCTCGCCGATGCCGCCGGCGTCGCAGATCGTCAGCGACGGCGAGTTGGCCGCGGCCTGCAGGAGGCCGGCGCCCTTGCCGGGCAGCTTGCCGATGTCGACGGTGTAGCGGGCCGCGGGGCTGTTGACGGGCGGGTCGAGGGCCACCAGGCCGCCGCCGAGCCAGTGCGGGGAGGCCTGGTTGCAGACGCCAGGGGCGGCCTGCGCGGCGGGCGCGGCGAAGATCGGCAGGGCGAGGACGGCGGCGGCGACGGCGCCGCGGCGCGCGAATGAGGTCATGGCTGCCTTCTCGGCCTCGCGGCGGGCGGCCACGACCGGATGGCCGGCTGCTGGACGGGTGTCCCGCCTGCGATGATCGCGCCCGTGCTCCGATGGTGGCAGCGCGGCGCGATCTACCAGGTCTACCCGCGTTCGTTCTGCGATGCCGACGGGGACGGCGTCGGCGACCTGCCCGGTGTCCTGTCGCGCCTGGACCACCTCGTGGCGCTCGGCGTCGAGGCGCTGTGGCTGTCGCCGTTCTACCGCTCGCCGATGGCGGACTTCGGCTACGACATCAGCGACTACGAGGACGTGGCGCCGGTGTTCGGCACGCTCGCCGACTTCGACGCGCTCCTGGCCGCGGCGCACGCCCGGGGCCTGCGCGTCGTGCTGGACTGGGTGCCCAACCACACCTCCGACGCCCACCCGTGGTTCACGGACCCGCGGCGGCGCGGCTGGTACGTCTGGCGCGACCGGCCCAACGGCTGGCAGGCGCAGTTCCGCCGCGGCGGGCCGGCGTGGACGCGCGACGAGGCGAGCGGTGAGTTCTACCTGCACTCGTTCCTGCCCCAGCAGCCGGACCTCGACTGGGACGAGCCCGAGGTCGAGGCCGCGATGCACGACGTGCTGCGGTTCTGGCTGCGCCGCGGCGTCGACGGCTTCCGGATGGACGTGCTGTACCGCATCGCCAAGGACCCCAACTTCGGCGAGAACGAGCCGCACCGCCGCCACGACCAGGACTGGGACACGATGGAGCCGCGCCTGGCCGGCATCCGCGGCGTGCTCGAGGAGTTCGGCGACGACCGGCTGTCGGTCGGGGAGCTGCACCTCCCCACCCAGGCCGACGTCGCCCGCTACGTGAACTGGCCCGCGGGCCTCCATCTGGCCCACAACTTCCACTTCCTCGAGCTCCCGTGGGACGCCGGCGCCTTCCGCGCCGGCCTGACCGAGCTCTACAACCTGCTCGAGCCTCACGCGTGGCCGGCCTGGTGCCTCAACAACCATGACTACCCGCGCCTGGCCTCGCGCCACGGCGAGCACGCGGTCCGCGTCGCCGCCATGCTCCTGGTCACGCTGCGCGGCACCCCGTTCCTCTACCAGGGCGAGGAGCTCGGCCTCGCCGACGTCCCGGTGCCGGCCGACCGCGTCGTCGACGTCGACGGCCGCGACCCGCAGCGCGCGCCGCTGCCGTGGGCGCCGCCCTCGCAGGCCGGGCCCGGGGCGGGGTTCACCACCGGCACGCCGTGGCTGCCGATGACCGCCGACGCGCAGCGGCGCAACGCGACGACCCAGGGCGACGACCCGCGGTCGGTCCTGACGCTCTACCGCCGCCTGCTGAGCCTGCGCCGCGAGCGCGACGACCTGCAGCAGGGCGACATCGCCTTCACCGATCCCGACACGCCGGACGTCCTGACCTACCGGCGCGGTGCGCGTCTCGTCGTGGCGCTCAACTTCAGCGCCGAGCGGCAGCCCGTCACGTGGCCGGCCGGCGCGCAGACGCTGCTGAGCACGCACCTCGACCGCGACGCGGGAACGCCGGCGCCCGAGCAGCTGCGCGGCGGCGAGGGCATCGTCGCCGAGCTCAGGTGAGGCGGCGGTCGCCGTCGCGGCGCGCCAGCAGCCACAGGTAGCCGTAGGCGCCGAGGGCGACGTCCAGCCGTCCCCCTTCGGCCACCTCGAACGCGTGGCCCTCCAGGACGTCGTCGACGGCGTGCACCTCGGCGCCCAGCTCGAGCGTGGCCGTCGCGTCCTCGCCGGCGAGGTTGTGGATGGCGATCACCGTGCTGCCCTGCCAGTCGCAGCGGTGGCACAGGAGCGACGGCGCCTCGGACTCGATCAGCGTGACGGCGCCCCAGCCGAACTCCGGACGCTCGCGGCGCGACAGGATCAGGTGCTGCATGAAGCGCAGCAGCGAGCCGGGATCCCGGCGCTGGTCGTGGACGTTGACCTGCTGCGGTGAGAAATCGCCGTCGGTGACCGGGCGCACGGGCTCCTGCGCCTTGGTGAAGCCGCCGTGGGGATCCGGCGACCACTGCATCGGGGAGCGGACCGCGTAGCGATCCGGGATCGCGAGGTTCTCCCCCATCCCGATCTCGTCGCCGTAGAACACGATCGGCGTGCCCGGGAGGGCGAACAGCAGGCTCCACGCCAGGCGCAGGCGCGCGCCGTCACCGCCGAGCATCGAGGCCGCCCGGCGGCGCAGTCCGTGGCCGTAGAGCTGCATGTCGGGCTCGGAACCGAACGCCGCGAAGATCTCCTCGCGCTGGCCGACGGTCAGCTTGTCGAGCGTCAGCTCGTCGTGGTTGCGCAGGAACGTGGCCCAGCTGGAGTCGGCCGAGAGCGCCGGCAGCGTGCGGATCAGCATCTCCAGCGGCTCGGCCTCGCCGCGGGCCAGCGCCAGCCACAGGTGCTGGTTGAGCAGGAACCCGAGCTCCATGTGCAGCATGTCGCCGTGGTCGCCGAAGTACTGCGACAACTGCTGGGGATCCACGTTGGCCTCGCCGAGCAGCATCGCGTCGCCGCGCCGGCGCGTGACGAACTGCCGCAGCTCTCGCAGCCACTCGCGCGTGCCGCCGGTGCCGCCGCCGTCGACGCCCGGCAGGCCCGCGGTCTCCAGCAGCGCCGGGATGGCGTCCATGCGAAAGCCCGCCACGCCGAGCGCCAGCCAGTAGCCCATGATGCGGGCGATCTCCTCGCGCACGGCCTCGCTGTCGATGTTCAGGTCCGGCTGGAAGCTGTAGAAGCGGTGCAGGTAGTACTGGCCGGCCTCCTCGTCGAACGCCCAGTTGCTGGTCTCCCGGCCGGGGAACGACAGGCCCTCAGGCTGGTCGGAGGGCTCGTCGCGCCACACGTACCAGTCGCGCCGCGGCGAGTGCGGGTCGCGGCGGGCCTCCTGGAACCACGGGTGCTGGTCGGAGGTGTGGTTGAGGACGAAGTCGACGACGACCCGCAGCCCGCGGTTGGTCGCCGTGCGCACGAGCTCGACGAAGTCGCCCAGCGTCCCCAGCCGCGGGTCGACCCCGTAGTAGTCGGCGACGTCGTAGCCGTCGTCGCGGTTCGGGCTCGGCTGGAAGGGCATGAGCCAGAGGCACGTGACGCCCAGCCCCGCCAGATAGTCGATCTGGCGCGCGATGCCGGCGAGATCGCCCACGCCGTCGCCGTCGGTATCGAGGAAGGTCTCGGCATCCAGGCAGTAGATGACGCCGTTCTTCCACCACTGATCGCTGACCTGGTCGAGACGCACGCGGTCGGTCTACCCCGCAGGCCCCGCCGTCAGCGTGAGGCCGCCGCCGCGGCCCCCGCGACGGCGGCCGCCGCCACCGCCGTCCCGATCGTGCGGCGATGCTTCGTCGCCCAGAGCTGGACGCTGCGCTCGTGCGCGCCCTGGTCATAGGGCCCCCGCGCCCCCGGGTCGCCCGCCGGCGGCGCGAAGAGGTTGTCCTGCCGGTCGGGGCTCTTGGGGCGGTCGGTCAGCTGGCCCTTGACGGCCGTGGCGGCCAGGTACCGCTCGGCCAGCCACGGCGCCAGCCGGTTGCCCCAGATCGTGTAGACGGTCGGCGCCCCGACGAACACCTCGCGACGGCGGTGGTGGGCGGCCCAGTGGATCGCGTCGGCGGCGACCTCGGGCTGGTAGACCGGAGCCACCGGCTTGGAGACCGTGTCGAGCTTGTCGCGGGCGTGCTCGAACTGCGGCGTGTTGACCCCGGGGAGGTGCACGGTCGTGAGGTGCACCCCCGAGCCCTCGTGGCGCAGCTCGGTGCGCAGCGACTCGAAGACGCCCTGGACGCCGTGCTTGGCGCCGCAGTACGGCGCCTGCAGCGGAACCCCGCGGTAGGCCAGGGCCGAGCCGACCTGCACGAGCGTGCCGCGATCGCGCGGTCGCATCCGCCGCAGCGCCGCCTGCAGGCCCCAGACCGAGCCGAAGTAGGTCACCTCGTTCGCGCGCCGGAACTCGTCGGGCGTGACGTCCCACAGGTACGCGAAGACGGTGGCCATCGCGTTGTTGATCCAGATGTCGATCGGGCCGAACGCCTCCTCGACGGCGTCTGCGGCGGCCTCGACGGCGGCGGCGTCGGCGACGTCGGTCGGCAGCACGAGGGCGCGTCCGCCCGCGTCCTCGACCTCGCGGCGGGTGGCCTCGAGCGCGTCGCGCCCGCGCGCGACCAGCCCGACGTTCACGCCCGGGCCGGCGAAGCGCCGTGCCGTCGCGCGCCCGATGCCGTTGGACGCCCCCGTGATCACCACCGTCGTGCCGGTCATGGGGGCGCCGTTCCCCCGCAGGCCCCCGACCAGAAGCGCGCGGTCAGGCGCCGTACAGCGGCGGCGTCACGGCGCCTGCGTGCGCGCGGTGATCGGCGAGATCGCTCGGAGGACCTCGGTCGCCAGCCGGGGGCCGTCGGCGGGATCCGCGGGCGTCGCGGCAATGCGCACGACGACCTCGTCGCCGTCGATCTCCTCGAGCGTCACGTTCGGCGGGGCGCGCAGTGGCGTCTCCACCTCCTGCTCCAGGCGCTCCTGCACGTCGGCGGGGGTGGCGCCGGGACGCAGACGCGCGCGCAGGTCCACCCCGGTCGGCTCGCGCAAGGGGACCACCGCGACGCTCAACACGACCGAGTTGGGCACCATGATCGAGTCCTCGCCACGCGCCAGGATCGTGTAGAGCAGCCCGAAGGAGCTGACGAGGCCTTCCACCGATCCGGCCAGTCCGCCGCCCTGCATCCGCACGCGCTCGCCGACGCGGAACGGCCGCGCGCTGACCAGGACGGTCCCGGCGATGAGGTTGCCCAGCGTCTGCTGGGCCGCCAGCCCGACGACGACCGCGGTGAACGCCCCGCTCAGCGCGATCGTCTGCGGATCCAGCTTGGCGATGCGCAGCGCGACCACGACCGCGACCACCATCGTCGCGAGACGGATGATGAAGCCGACCGTCCCGGCCGTTGCCGGCTCCAGGTAGCGGAAGAGGATCGGCCCCAGGGAGCGCCCGACGTCGCGGGCGACCTGCCAGCCGAGGACGACGAGGGCGATCGCCGTGCCGGCGCGAACGACCGTGTCCCACTCCCGGCCGACCAGCTGGATCCGGTAGTGGTACACCAAGAGGACCGCGGCGACGGTCGGCGCCAGGACCAGGAGCTGGATCCGCGCGCGCTTGACCGCGCGGCGGCTGAGCTGGCGCGCCAGGCCGGCCTCCAGCCACTGGTGACCCCTCGTGTCGAGCAGTCGCGGCCGCTTGGCTGGGGCCGACGGCGACAACGGTGGGCGGCGCCCCTACGCCGCCGCGCTGAGCTCGCCGAGCTGCGCCTCGCGCTGGTGGAGGTCGGCGACCGCGAAGTGGCCGGCCTGAAGGCTTCCGGGGGCCACGACAAGCGTGCGTCCGAGCATCGCGGTCATGCGCTCGCCACCGCAGACGACCAGCCGAGCGCGATGGGTCGCGGCGAGCTGGGCCAGCACCTCGCTGCCGGCGGTGTGCAGGCCCTTGTGCGCGGGCGGCGTCGAGAACAGCAGCACGGGCTGGAGGTCGTCGAACTCCCCGATGATCCTCAGCCGGTACTCGGCCTCCCACCGCGGGTAGCGCAGCCGCTCCAGCTCCTCGCGCGGCCCCTCGGGGTCGTCGTCGACCTGGCCCCCGAGGCCGGCGACCAGCGTGTGCCCGTCGGAGGCGAGCGTGGCGGTGCCGTGCACGCCGCGCAGATCCGGGTGGACCGTCGCGGCGTCGTGGGCCTCGCGCAGGTAGTGGGCCACCGGGGCATCACCGGGTCCCGGGACCCAGAACGTCGGCAGGCCGCCCGCGCCGAGCGCGCGGAACACCGCGCGATGGCTCTCGCGCGCGCCGGCCGCGGCGAGGTCGCCGACGACGGCGACGGCGTGGACGTCGAGCTCCGACGCCGAGGCGAGCAGGCGCTCGATCGCGCCGACGTCGCCTCGCGGATCGGCGGTGCACAGGATCCTGGTGAGGCGGTGCGTGGCCATCGTCTCGATCGGTAGGCCAGCGCGGCTCCCGGGCAAGCGGGGCCGATCGCGGTTGCCCGCGCCGCGCCGCGGCCTACGGGCCTGCTCAGGGCGACGCATGGACCACGACACCTTCATCGACCTGGTGGCCCGTGAGGCCGCCCTCGATCGCGAGCAGGCCGAGCGTGCGGCGCGCGCGGCGCTCGAGACGCTCGGGGAGCGCATCGACCGCGAGGAGGCGCGCCAGCTGGCGGCGCAGCTGCCGCCCGAGGTCGCACCGTGGATCGCCACGAGCACGCCCGCGGCGCGCTTCGACCCCGACGAGTTCCTGCGGCGCGTCGCCGAGCGCGCAGGGGTCGACCTCGCGGGGTCCCGTCGCGCCACCGCGGCCGTCCTCGACGCGCTCGCCCGCGCGGTGTCGCGCGACGAGTGGGACGACCTGGTCGCCGAGCTGCCCAGCAGCTTCGCCCCGCTGCTGCCGCGCGGACCGTACGTGGAGGTCGTCGACGCCGACACGTTCCTCGGGCTGGTCGCCGAGCGCGCCGGCGTCGACCGCGACCGCGCCCTGCGGGCCGCCGAGGCGGTGCTCGAGACCCTGGCGGAGCGGATCGCCGGGGGCGAGGTCGACGACCTGGTCGAGCGCCTGCCGCTGGAGCTTCACCCGGCGCTGCGGCGCGGCCGCGACGCGTCGGGCGGCCAGGCGACGCGGCTCGGTCTGTCGGCGTTCGTGCATCGCGTCGCCGAGCGGGAAGGCGTCAGCGACGCCGAGGCGACGCTGCACGCGCGCGCGGTGCTGTCCGCGCTGCACGAGACGGTCGGCGACGCCGAGTTCCGCGACGTCACGGCCCAGCTCCCCGAGGACTACGTCCGCGCGCTCGCGCGCTGACCGGCGGGTCGCGAACCACCCATCTGGCCATCCGCCGTTCGCTGATCGCGGCGGTGGTGCCTGCCATACTCTCGGCGCGTTGCCGCAGGGGCGAACGTGGACAGGAGGGGGAGGCTCAACATGAAGCGTTCTGGTGTGCCCGGCGCACTGCGCCGGGTCAGCTCCCGCCAGGGTGCGCGAGAGCTTGCCCTGGCCGCCTCACGACTCCAACAGGCTGAGCGTTTGGCGCGCGTGGGGAGTTGGGAGCTCGACCTGGAGTCCGGGGAGATCGACGTCTCGCTGGGCGTGCGACGCATCATCCACGCCGACGCCCGCCAGCAGTTCGACCTCGCGGGGATCCTCGCGCTCGTCGACGAGTGCGACCGCGACCGCGTCACCGCCGCGATCGCCGGCGTCGTGGCCGATGGCGGGCAGCTGCGCACCGAGTTCGGCCTCACCACCCTGGAGGGCGTCGCCCGCACCGTCCTGCTCCGCGCCGAGCTCGACGCCGGAGGGGCCGACGGCGTGCTCCGCGGCGCCGCGCTGGACATGACCGAGCTGCGCGATGCCGAGAGCGCGCGCAGCGCCTCCGATGAGCTGTTCGCCCAGGGCTTCGACAGCGCGCCGATCGGCATGGCGCTCACCGACCCGCGCACGGGCCGCTACCTGCGCGTCAACGACGCCGCCTGCCGGCTCATGGGACGGTCCCGGCAAGAGCTGCTGCAGACGTCGTTCGCCGACGTCGCCGCCCCCGAGGACGCCGCACACGAGCGCGAGGCGCGCGAAGCCATGCTCAGCGGCCTGCTCGACGGCTTCGAGGCCGAGAAGCGCTACGTCCACCCCGACGGGACCAGCACCTGGTCCTCGCTGACCGTCAGCGCGATCCACGGCCCCGACGGCGAGGTCCGGGCCTTCATCTCCCACGCCGTGGACATCACGGCGCGCAAGGAGCGCGAGCTGCAGCTGCAGGCACAGGTCGCCGACGCCGGTTGGCTGGCCCGCATCCGCGCCGGCCTGCAGCAGGACCGGTTCGTCCTGTACGCCCAGCCGATCATCGAGCTCGCCACCGGCCGGACGATCCAGCAGGAGCTGCTCATCCGCCTGCGCGGCGACGACGGGTCCATCATCGCGCCCGGCGAGTTCCTGCCCGCCTCCGAGCGCTACGGGCTGATCTCGACCATCGACCGCTGGGTCGTCCAGAAGGCTGCGCGGATCGCGGCGACGGGCGCGGCGGTCGAGATCAACCTCTCGGCCGCCTCGCTGGGCGACCGCGCCACGCTGGCGGCGATCGAGGCGGCGCTGTCGGACACGGGCGCCGACCCGTCGCTGCTGGTCTTCGAGATCACCGAGACGGCGCTGGTGGACCGCATCGACGAGGCGCGGCGCTTCGCCGAGCGCCTCACCGAGCTCGGCTGCCGCTTCGCGCTCGACGACTTCGGCACCGGCTACGGCACCCTCACCTACCTCAAGCACCTGCCGGTCCACTTCATCAAGATCGACGTCGACTTCGTCCGCGACCTCCTGCGCAGCGACCACGACGAGCGCGTCGTGCGCAGCATCGTCAGCCTCGCCCGCGAGTTCCGCCTGACCACGGTCGCGGAGGGCATCGAGGACGAGGCCACGCTGCACCGGCTCCGCGAGCTCGGCGTCGATCACGGGCAGGGCTACTTCCTGGGACGCCCGGCGCCGATCGCCGTCCCCTGAGGCGCCGGCGCTTGTGACGGGCGCCTGCGGCCTACTGCCGCAGATGTCGTCACCCGGACAACCTCAGAGGAGCCTGACCATGTCCTTCTCCGCTTCGCCCTGGACACCGCAGCCCTGGACGGACTTCCTCGTGGCCGCAGGCTCCCAGGAGCTGCGGACCGCGCGGCGGGCGTTCCTGGCCGCCGGCATCCTCGGGATCGTGACCGGCATCGTGGCGATCGCGGTCCCCATCGTCGCGTCGGTCGCCACCGCGATCTTCATCGGCTGGATCCTCGTGGCGGCGGGCGTGTGGATGCTCGTCGACGCGATCGGCCGCCGCGCCGCGCACTCGCGTGCCGAGCTGGCGCTGCGGCTGCTCACCGCCGTGCTGACCCTCTTCGTCGGCATCTACCTGCTGGTCGCGCCGCTGAGCGGCACGCTCACCCTGACGTTCATGCTGGCCGCGTGGTTCCTGGCCTCCGGCGGGCTGGAGCTCATGGGCGCCTGGCGCGCACGCCACACCCGCGAGGCGTGGATCGTCGCCCTGGCCGGCGCGCTCGACATCGCCCTCGGGCTGCTCATCGCCTGGAGCCTCCCCAGCTCGGCGGACTGGGCGATCGGCCTCCTGGTCGGCATCCAGCTCGTGTTCTGGGGAGCGCGCTCGCTCGCGCTCGCCCGCCTGCTCAAGGATCCGCGGACCACCTGAGCCGGCCGATCGGGCCGGCTCAGGCGTGTGACGGAGTCGGCTCAGGCCGGGGCCCCGACCGGCGGCTCGCGGCGGGTCGCGCCATCGGCCTCCGCGTCGGCCGGCCCTCCCTCCCAGCGGATCGTCAGCTCGCCGTCGGCGACGTCGACGTGGATCGTCGCGCCGTCGTGGATGTCGCCGGCGACGAGCGCCCGGGCGATCCGCGTCTCGACCTCGCGCTGGATGTAGCGACGCAGGGGCCGCGCGCCGTAGACGGGGTCGAAGCCCTCGCGCGCGATGAACCGCCGGGCGGGCTCGGTGACCTCGAGGCCGATGCGCCGGTCGCCCAGTCGCGCGGCCACCGAGGCGAGCTGCAGCTCCACGATGCGCTCGATCTCGGTCAGCGTGAGCGGCTTGAACAGCACGGTCTCGTCGATGCGGTTCAGGAACTCGGGGCGGAAGCGCTCGCGCAGCTCCTGGAAGACGCGATCGCGCGCATCGGGCCGGATCTGCCCCTCGTCGTCGAGGCCCTCGATCAGGTACTCGGACCCGATGTTGGAGGTCATGATCACCACCGTGTTGCGGAAGTTGACCGTGCGCCCCTGGGAGTCGGTCAGGCGCCCGTCGTCCAGCAGCTGCAACAGCGTGTTGAACACGTCGGGGTGCGCCTTCTCGATCTCGTCGAGCAGCACCACCGAGTACGGCTTGCGCCGCACCGCCTCGGTGAGCTGGCCGCCCTCCTCGTAGCCGACGTAGCCGGGGGGCGCGCCGACCAGGCGGCTGACCGTGTGGCGCTCCTGGTACTCCGACATGTCCAGCCGGACCATGTTGTCCTCGGAGTCGAACAGCGACTCGGCGAGCGCGCGTGACAGCTCGGTCTTGCCGACGCCGGTCGGGCCGAGGAACAGGAACGAGCCGATCGGCCGGCGCGGGTCCTTGACGCCCGCACGGGCGCGGATGACGGCGTCGGCGACGAGCCGCACCGCCTCCTCCTGCCCGATGACGCGCTCGTGCAGCACCTCGTCGAGGCGCAGGAGCTTCTCGCGCTCGCCCTCCACCAGGCGGGTGATCGGGATGCCCGTCCAGCGGGCGACGACCTCGGCGATCTCGTCCGCGGTGACCTCCTCGCGCAGCAGCCGCGTGCCGCCTTGCTTGCTCTCCAGCCGCTCCTCCTCGGCGTGCAGGCGCTGCTCGAGCTGCGGCAGCTTGCCGTGGCGCAGCTCCGCGACGCGGTTGAGGTCGTAGGCGCGCTCGGCCTCCTCGATCTGGCGGCGGACGTCCTCGATCTCGGCCCGCAGCGCCTGCAGCTTCTTGATCGCCTGGCGCTCGGCCTCCCACTGCGCGGTCATCGCGTCGGCCTGCGCCCGCCGGTCGGCCAGCTCCTTGCGCAGAGCCTCGAGCCGCTGCCGGCTGGGCTCGTCGGACTCCTTCTCCAGCGCCGCCTCCTCGATCTCCAGCTGCATCACGCGGCGGGTGATCTGGTCGAGCTCCTGGGGCATCGAGTCGATCTCGGTGCGGATGACCGCGCAGGCCTCGTCGACCAGGTCGATAGCCTTGTCGGGGAGGAAGCGATCGGTGATGTAGCGGTCAGACAGCGTCGCGGCCGCGACCACCGCGGCGTCCTGGATCCGCACGCCGTGGTGGACCTCGAAGCGCTCCCGCAGCCCGCGCAGGATCGAGATGGTGTCCTCCACCGACGGCTCGTCGACGACCACCGGCTGGAAGCGGCGCTCCAGCGCAGCGTCCTTCTCGATGTACTTGCGGTACTCGTCGAGCGTCGTGGCGCCGATGCAGTGCAGCTCGCCGCGGGCGAGCATCGGCTTGAGCATGTTGCCCGCGTCCATCGAGCCCTCGGCGGCGCCGGCGCCGACGACCGTGTGCAGCTCGTCGATGAACATCAGGATGCGGCCCTCGGCCGCCTTGACCTCCTGGAGGACGGCCTTGAGCCGCTCCTCGAACTCGCCGCGGAACTTGGCGCCGGCGACCAAGGACCCCATGTCGAGCGCGAAGATCGTCTTGTCGCGCAGGCCCTCGGGCACGTCGCGGCGCACGATGCGCTGGGCGAGGCCCTCGATGATCGCCGTCTTGCCGACGCCGGGATCGCCGACCAGCACCGGGTTGTTCTTGGTCTTGCGCGAGAGGATCTGGACGACGCGGCGGATCTCCTCGTCGCGGCCGATGACGGGGTCCATCTTGCCCTGCCGGGCCTCGGCGACGAGGTCGCGCCCGTACTTCTCCAGCGCCTCGTAGGAGCCCTCCGGCGTGTCGCTGGTCACCCGCTGGCTGCCGCGCACCTCGGTCAGCACCTGCAGGAAGCGGTCGGCGGTGACGCCCGCCTCGGCCAGCAGCCGGCCGGCCGCCGACTGGGTGCCGGTGGCCAGGACGGCCAGGACCAGGTGCTCGACCGAGACGTAGTCGTCCTTGAGGCGCTGGGCCTCCTTCTCGGCGTCGTCGAGCACGAGCGTCAGCCCGCGCGCGATCCGGATCTGGCTGCCGTCGGCGCCGCCGCCCGACACGCGCGGGCGGCGCTCGAGCTGCTGCTGCAACGCGGTGTGGAGCGCCTCGGGGGTGACGTCGAGGCGGGTGAGCAGCCGCGGGACGAGCCCGTCGGACTGCTCGAGCAGCGCCAGCACGAGGTGATCGACGTCGATCTCGGTGTGGCCGTAGCGCAACGCCTTGGTCTGCGCGTCGTGCAGGGCCTCCTGGGACTTCTGGGTCAGGCGGTTCGGGTCCATGCGATCACCTTGGGTAGCGTCCGTTGGATGGCGAGCGGGCGAGCCGCAGCTCCAGCTCGTCGATGCGTGCCAGCAGGTCGACGGCCAGCACCGCGCCGGCGAAGTTCAGCCCCAGGTCGCGCCGCAACCGGACCGCGCGAGCCAGCTGCGCGGCGGCATCGTCGGGAAACGGGGGCGCGACGAGGCCGAGGCGGATCAGCTGGCGCACGGTGTCGGGGTGCAGGCCGGAGTCACGCGCGAGCCCCTCGACCGACATGCGCGGCGCCGGATGCAGGATGACCAGGCTCACGTCTGCGTCCTCGGGTCGAAGTCGGAGACCTCGGCGAGCTCCTGGAACAGCTTGCGCTCCTGCCGGCTCAGCTTCTTGGGCACCATGATCTTCACGATCGCGTAGAGGTTGCCGCGTCGGCCGTCGCGCTCCGGCCACCCCTCCCCCTTGAGCCGCAGGCGCGTGCCGCTGGATGAGCCGCCCTTGACCTTGACGCGCGCGGTGCCGCCGTCGATCAGCGGCACGGGGACGGTCTCGCCGAGCGCCGCCTCCCACGGGGCGACGGGCAGGTCGACCTCGATGTCGTTGCCCACGAGGCGGAAGCGCGGATGCGGCAGGAGGCGCACCCGCAGCATGAGGTCGCCGCTGGGGCCGCCGCCGACGCCGGGCCCGCCCTCGCCGGCGAGCCGGATCCGCTGGCCGTCGCGGACTCCCGGCGGGATCGTCACGTCGTAGTCGCGGCCGTCGCTGAGCTGGAACCGGCGCGAGCCGCCGCGGAACGCCTCTTCGAGCGTGAGGTCGATCGTCGCCTCGTGGTCGCTGCCGCGGACCGAGAAGCCGTCGGCTCCGGCGCCGCCCCGCCGGCGGCGGCCGCCAGCACGGGAGGAGGCGCGGCCGCCGCCGAACAGGCTCTCGAAGATGTCGCCGAGGTCGCCCTCGCCAACGCTCCCGCCACCGCCGCCGCCGCCGAAGCCCGCGAAGCCGCCGTCGAAGCCCTCGAACCCCTGGGGGCCGCCGCCCCGCGGCGCGCCCCCGCCGCCCGCGGCGCCCGGTCCCGGACCGGCGCTCGCGGCCTTCCAGTTCTCTCCGTAGCGGTCGTACGCCCGGCGCTTCTCGTCGTCGCGCAGGACGTCGTGGGCTTCTGAGATCTCGGCGAAGCGGTCCGAGGCCCCGGGATCGCTGTTGACGTCGGGGTGGTACTCACGGGCCAGGCGCCGGTAGGCCGTGCGGATCTCGTCGGTGCTCGCGTCGCGCGAGACCCCGAGCGCGTCGTAGTAGTCGCGAGCGCCGACGGCCATCAGCCGGGGCCGGGTCCGGCCGGCTGCGCTCCGTCGGCCGGCGGCGGCGGCGCCCGGCGCGCGACAACGACCTGGGCCGGCCGCAGCACGCGCCCGTCGCGCTCGTAGCCGGCGCGGGCGACGTCGAGGATCGTGCGGTCCTCCACGTCGGGGCTCGACCGGACGTCGACGGCGTCATGGCGCTGGGGGTCGAACGCCTCGCCACGCTCCCCGGAGCGTGTCACGCCCTCGCGGGCCAGCGTCGCGGCGATCTGCTCGGCCACCGCGCGCAGGTCCTCGTCGGGCGCGCCCTCCGGGCGGGCGGCCTGCGCCCGATCGATGCTGTCGGCCACCTCCAGCCAGTCGCGGACCACGGCGTCGGTCGCCTCGGCCGTGCGGCGGTCCAGCTCACGACCGGTGCGCTTGCGGAAGTTGTCCAGGTCGGCCAGCGCCCGCTTCAGGCGATCCTCGAGCCGGGCGATCTCGGCCTGCGCCGCGGCAGTGTCCGGGGCGCCGTCGCCCGGGGCGCCCGCTCCCGGCTGCTGGCCCTGCTGCTCGGGCTGCTGGTCGGTCTGCTGCTGGTCACTCGCGCGTGAACTCGGCATCCACGACCTCCTCGTCATCGGCTGCTGCGTCGGAGCCGGATTCGCCGCCGCCGTCGGCGCCAGGGGCGCCGCCGGCCGCTCCTGCGGCCTGCTGGGCCGCGAGCGGCAGCGCGTGCACCATCTGCTCGAGGTCGGCGATCAGCGGGCGCACGCGATCGAGGCCGGCCTGCTCGGCGACCGCCTGCCGGGCGTCGATCACCAGCTGCTCGGCGCGCGCCTTCTCGTTGACCGGCAGGCCGTCCTGCAGGTCGGTGAGCAGCTGCTCGACGCGGTAGGCGAGCGAGTCGAGCTCGTTGCGCGCGTCGATCTCCTCGCGGCGGCGCGCGTCCTCGGCCGCGTTCTCCTCGGCCTCGCGGATCATCCGCTCGACGTCGGACTGGTCGAGGTTGGCGGTCTCGGAGATCGTGACCGTCTGCTCCTTGCCGCTGGCCTTGTCCTTGGCCGAGACGTTGAGGATGCCGTTGGCGTCGAGGTCGAACGTGACCTCGATCTGCGGCATGCCGCGCGGCGCCGGCGGGATCCCCTCGAGGCGGAACCGGGCGAGCTGGCGGTTGTCGGAGGCCAGCTCGCGCTCGCCCTGCAGCACGACGACGTCGACCGCCGTCTGGCTGTCCTCGGCGGTGGAGAACGTCTCGGTGCGCCGGGCCGGGATGGTGGTGTTGCGCTCGATGACCTTGGTCATCACCCCGCCGAGCGTCTCGAGCCCGAGCGACAGCGGCGTGACGTCCAGCAGGACGACGTCTTCGACCTCGCCCTTGAGCACGCCCGCCTGGATCGCGGCGCCGAGCGCCACGACCTCGTCGGGGTTGACGCTCATGTTGGGGTCCTTGCCGCCGGTGAGCCGGCGCACGAGCGCCTGGACGGCCGGGATGCGGGTGGAGCCGCCGACGAGGATGACCTCCTCGATGTCGTCGGGGCCCAGCTTGGCGTCGGCCAGCGCCTGCTCGACCGGTCCGCGGGTCCGCTCGACGAGGTCCTTGGTCAGCTCCTCGAACTGCGCGCGCGTGACGGTCAGGTTGAGGTGCTTGGGGCCGGAGGCGTCGGCCGTGATGAACGGCAGGTTCACCTGGGCCTGGGTGGTGCTCGAGAGCTCGACCTTCGCGCGCTCGGCCCCCTCGTAGAGGCGCTGCAGCGCCTGCGGGTCGCTGCGCAGGTCGATGCCCTGGTCCTTCTTGAACTCGTCGGCGAGCCAGTCGACGAGGCGCTTGTCGAAGTCGTCGCCGCCGAGGTGGCCGTCGCCGTTGGTCGCCCGTACCTCGACGACGCCGTCCCCGACGTCGAGGATCGAGACGTCGAACGTGCCGCCGCCGAGGTCGTAGACCAGGATGGTCTCTGAGCCCGCCTTGTCCAGGCCGTAGGCCAGCGCCGCGGCGGTCGGCTCGTTGATGATGCGCAGGACCTCGAGCCCCGCGATCGTGCCGGCGTCCTTGGTGGCCTGGCGCTGGGAGTCGTTGAAGTACGCCGGGACCGTGATGACCGCCTCGGTGACCTTCTCGCCCAGGAACCTCGCGGCGTCGTCGGCGAGCTTGCGCAGGATCAGGGCGGAGATCTCCTCGGGCGCGTACTGCTTGCCGCGGATCTCGAAGCGGACCGCGTCGTTGGGGCCCTTGACCACCTTGTAGGAGACGATCTTGGCCTCCTCGCTCACCTCGTCCCACTTGCGCCCGATGAACCGCTTGGCCGAGTAGATGGTGGCCTCGGGGTTCATGATCGCCTGGCGCTTGGCGACCTGCCCGACGAGGCGCTGGCCGTCATCGGTGAAGGCGACCACTGACGGGGTGGTCCGGGCGCCCTCGGCGTTGGGGATCACCTCGGCCTGTCCTCCCTCCATCGTCGCCGCGACGACGGAGTTGGTCGTGCCCAGATCGATGCCGACGGCCTTGGCCATCACTACTCCCCTCGGTTGCGAGCGATGCGTCTCCACCACGTCTCCTAGGGCGTCCCCGAGCCTTGGCAACCCTCCCGCGCGACCTACCGACGCAGGCAGCAAGGCCAATCGCAACCAGGAGAGTCGCCATGCCCCTGCTCGTCCGGCGCCGTGAGATGCCGTCCCGCCCGCAGCAATACGCGCAGCCCTACCGCGAGCTGCAGGATCTCCAGGAGCAGACGGCGCAGCTGCTGCAGCAGATGCTGCCCGCCGGGGCCGCGCCGGTGCAGCCCTGGATCCCCGACGTCGACATCGAGGAGGCCGAGGACGCCTGGGTCGTCGAGGCCGAGATCCCGGGCGCGCGCGCGGAAGACGTGCACGTGGAGGTCCACAACGGCGAGCTCGACATCCGCGGCGAGATCGTCGAGAAGGAGCGCGCCGGCATCCTGCGCCGCCGCACCCGCCGCGTGGGCGAGTTCGAGTACCACGTGGCGCTGCCCGAGCCGGTCGACAGCGAGAACCCCGAGGCCCGCCTGCACGACGGCGTCCTCGAGGTCCGCATCCCCAAGGCCGAGCGCTCGACCGGACGCGAGATCCCGATCCGGTCAGACGGCGGGCCGGCGACCACGGCGGGCTCCTCCGGGAGCTCATCCAAGAGCGCCTCGGGCGACGCCTCACCGGGGAGCTGAGCGACCCCGCCATGTCGAGTCCGCGCACGGTCAGCTGTCCCAACTGCGCGACGAAGAACCGGGTCGCCCCGCGCGCCGAGGGGATCCCGCGCTGCGCGGTGTGCCATCACCCACTGCCGTGGATCGTGGACTCCGACGCGGCGAGCTTCGACGGCGACGTCCAGGCGTCGGTGCCCGTGCTCGTCGACTTCTGGGCGCCGTGGTGCGGGCCGTGCCGGATGGTGTCCCCGGCGGTCGAGCGGCTCGCGGCCGAGCTCGCGGGCCGGCTCAAGGTCGTCAAGCTCGACGTCGACACGGCGCCGCACGTCGCGGGCCGCTTCGACGTCCAGGGCATCCCGTTGCTGGTGCTGCTGCGCGACGGCCAGGAGGTCGACCGTCGCGTCGGCGCCCAGCCCGAGCCCGCGCTGCGGTCGTGGCTGGAGCCGCTGGCCGGCCCACCGGTCCCCGAGACGCCGGAGACCCCCACGTCGTCGGCCGCTCAGAGCTGAGCGACGGCCGGCGCGGGGACCCCGCGCGGGTCGATCGTGCCGGCCACCGCGTGCGGATGCCCGTGGGCGGCGTGCCCGACGGCCATGGCCAGGCGCGCCGACGGCTCCGGCGGCGGCCCGGCCGGCGGCACATCGATGCGGATCAGCTGCGTGGCGAGCCCGTGCTGTGCGGCGAACGACCACGTCCAGCCGGCGTTGGGGCCGACGACGAGCACGCCCGTCCGGCTGCGCGCGACGCAGAAGCACAGCTCGGAGCCCTCCGGGAAGGGACCGGGGTCCTCGGGACGCAGCCCGACGTCGTGGGCGACGACCGTCCCGGACAGCCCGCGCTCCAGCGCCAGCGCGGCGACCACTCGGCCGGCCCGCTCGGTGTCGCGCGCGGGGACCAGCTCGACGCAGACGGTGCCGTCGGGCAGGACGAGCGCGAGATCGGCGACGAGCGTGGCGAGCTCGGGGTCGCCGGCACTGCGATCGACGACGAGGTGGACGTGTCGAGCCACGGTGTGGTCGGTAGGCCGGACGCCGCCCAGCGCCAGCCGCCCAGCAGCCGCGGGCCATCGCCCGGGCGCCCGGGCGCCCTTGCGGCGGCGGCGGCTGGCCTACTTCCACGCATGCCCCCATGACCAGCCCGACGACGCTCCACTGGCCGCCCGACCTCCTGCGTGCCGGCGACCTGACGCGGCTCGCGCTCGATGAGCTGCTGCGGCTCGCCGGGGCCATGAAGGCCGAGACGGCCGGCTGGAGCGCCGCGTTGGCCGGTGCGTCGCTCGCCTGCCTCTACGAGGTCCCCACCACCCGCGCGGGCCTCTCCGCGCAGGCCGCGGCGCACCGGCTCGGGATGGAGCCGATCACGGTGCGGCCCGACGACCTGATCCGCGGTGGCGAGCCCTACGAGGACGCCGCGCGGATCCTCTCCGGCTACGCCGCGGCCATCCTCGTGCGCGACCTGCCCGACGGCACGCTGGCCGCGATGGCCCACGCCGCGACCGTGCCGATCATCAACGCGCGCTCGCCCAAGCACCATCCCTGCCAGGCGCTGGCCGACCTCTTCACGCTGCGCGAGCGCTTCCTCCAGCTCGACGGGCTCGTCGTGGCCTACGTCGGTCCGGCCGACAACCTCGCGCGCTCGCTGCTGACGCTCGGCGCGATGGCCGGCATGGACGTCCGGATCGCCGCGCCCGAGGACTTCGCGCCCCAGCCGGAGGATCTCGTCGCCGCCGAGGTGCTGGCCGACCTCCACGGCGGGCGCGTCTCGGTGACCGACGATCCGATCCAGGCCGTCGAGGGCGCCGACGCCGTGGCGACCGGCCCCTGGCCGCAGCCCGCCGACCCGGTGGAGCGCGCACGGCTGCACGAGCGCCTGCGCCGCTACCGCATCACCCCGCCGCTGCTGGCCCGGGCCAAGCCCACCGCCGTGTTCCTGCACGAGCTCCCGGCACGCCGCGAGGAGGAGGTCGCCGCGCCGGTCATCGACGGCCCGCATTCGGTCGTCTGGCAGCAGGCGGCCAACCGCCTGCCTGCCGAGCAAGCCGTCATCTACGCGATGGCCACCCACAAGGGAGGCGACGATGGACATTGACATCACGGTCGACGGGGACATCCCCGCCGCCCAGCTCGAGGACGCCCGCAGCCGGCTGAACGACCTGGAGCGCTACGTCGACGAGGACAGCTCCCCGGTCGCCGCGCGACTCACCCTGCGCGATCGCCCCGGACACGGCGATCGTCGCCGCGAGCGGTTCGTCGCCGACGCCAGCGTGCCGTTCGACGGACGGGTCCTGGCCGCCCACGCGACCGCGCCGACGCCCGCCGAGGCAACGGACGCCGTCGTCACGCGCCTGCGCCGTCAACTGCGGCGGATCATCGACGCCGACGTCGCCGTGCGCAACGACCCCCGCACGATCCAGAAGGCCATCGCGGACTTCGACCAGGCACGGCGACCCTCCCCGGCCCGGCGGCGCAAGCCGCCCGAGGAGCGCGAGATCGTCAGCCGCCGCACGTACGCGCCCGGGCCCGAGCCGACGCTCTCGGCGATCGTCGACCTGCTCGAGGACGCCGAGTACTTCCACCTGTTCGTCCATGTGCGCACCCACGAGGACGTCGTCGTCCTCTGGCGCGACGACGGGCGGATCGGCCTGCTGTTCCCGCCCGGCAGCGTGCTCGCCGACGAGGACGACGTCGTCGTCGCCATGCCCAGCCGCTACACCGAGCCCCTCACGCTCGCCGACGCCCGCAGCGAGATGGACATGCTCGACCATCGGTTCCTGTACTACATCGACGCCGGCGACGGACGCGGGCGGGTGCTCTACCTGCGCACCGACGGCGACTACGGCCTGGTGGAGCCCGAATGAGCCGTGCGGACCGGCGGCAGGAGGACGGCGCGCTCGTCCGCGACCGCCTCGCGGCCAAGGTGGACGCCGTCGTCGTGTGGAACTTCCCCGTCGCGCCGCCGCGCGCGTGACGGGCGTGGTCCTCGCCGCTCAGGACGTCGCACCGGTCTACCTCCAGCTGGGCGCGGCGTTCCTCGTGCTGGCGCTCGGCGCGCGCGCGGCGTCGCGCATCGGGATCTCGCCGATCCCGTTCTACCTGCTGGCCGGGCTCGTGGCCAAGACGCTGAACCCCCACGCGCTCGAGGGCGAGATCGTGCAGTTCGCCGCGGGCCTCGGCGTGATCCTCCTGCTGTTCCTCATCGGCCTGGAGTACAGCGCCGAGGAGCTCACCGCGCACCTGCGGCGCTTCCGCCGCGCCGGCCTGCTGGACCTGCTCCTCAACTTCCCGCCGGGCGTGATCGCCGCCCTGCTGCTGGGCTGGGGCTGGGTGGCGGCGGTGGTGCTCGGCGGCATCACGTGGGCGTCGTCCTCCGGGATCACCGCCAAGGCGCTGAAGGACCTTCACCGGCTGCGCTGTCCCGAGACGCCCGCGATCATGGCCGTGCTCGTCTTCGAGGACCTGGCCACGGCGGCGTACCTGCCGCTGGTCGCGACGCTGCTGCTCGGCGGGACCGCCTGGGCCATCGCGGGATCGGTGGGCGTTGCCACGGTGGCCGTGGTCGTGGCGCTGGTCGGCGCGCTGCGCTTCGGCGACCAGCTCGGCCGCCTCGTCGGGCACCAGTCCGAAGAGGTCGTGCTGCTCTCCGTGCTCGGCGTGGTGCTGATCATCGGCGGCGTCGCCGAGACGCTCCAGGTCTCCGCCGCCGTGGGCGCCTTCCTGCTGGGCATCGCGCTGTCGGGCGAGGTCGCCGAGCGCACCGGCCCGCTCCTGTCGCCGATCCGCGACTTCAACGTCGCGCTGTTCTTCCTGTTCTTCGGACTGCATGTCGACACCGGACGGCTCCCCGGGGTGGCGCTGCCGGTGGCCGCCCTCGTCGTCGTCACGGTGCTGACCAAGGGCGTCACCGGGTGGCGCGCCGCGGCCCTCGCCGGGGCCGACCGGCCCGCACGCGCGCGCGCCGCCACGGCGCTGATCCCCCACGGGGAGATCGCGATCGTCCTGGCCGGGCTGGTCGCCGGTGCCGGAGGCGAGCCGCAGCTCGCGCCGCTGGCCGCCGGCTACGTCGTCGTCCTCGCGGTCCTCGGGCCGCTGCTGATGCACCGGCCCGACGTCGTGCTGCGTCTCGTCGACGCGCTCGACGTCTCGCTTCCGCGGGCCGGCGCCTCGAAGGAGCCCCTGACATGACGCTGGTCGCCTCCGACAACCCGCTGGCCGAAGGCCTCGAGCACCTGCCGGTCCACCCCACCGTCATGGTGCTCTTCGGGGCGACCGGTGACCTCGCCCGGCGCAAGCTGCTGCCGGCCATCTACAACCTCGCCCACGACGGCGCGCTGCCCGAGCGCTTCCACCTCGTCGGCGTCGCGCGCAGCGGCGAGACCAGCGACGAGTACCGCCGGCAGGCCGCGACGGCGATCCGGCGGTTCTCCCGCCGCGCGCCCGACGACGCGGTGCTCCAGCGGCTCCTGGACGACGTCGAGTACGTCTCCGGCGCCTTCGCCGACCCGTCCGTCTACGACCGTCTCGACAGGATCCTCTCCCACTGCGACGAGGCCGCCGGCTGGCCCATGAACCGCTGCCTGTACCTGGCGACGGCGCCGGCGTTCTTCGCCACGATCGTCGAGGCGCTGGGCGCGCACGGCCTCGCGCGCAGCGAGCACGCCGACGTGCGCGTGGTGGTCGAGAAGCCGTTCGGCCGGACGCTGGCGGAGGCGCGCGAGCTCAACCGCCGGATGCTCGCGGTCTTCGAGGAGCGCCAGATCTTCCGCATCGACCACTACCTCGGCAAGGAGACGGTGCAGAACCTCCTCGCCCTGCGCTTCGCCAACCAGCTCTTCGAGCCGGTGTGGAACCGCAACTACGTCGACCACGTCCAGATCACCGCCGCCGAGGAGGTGGGCGTCGGCAGCCGCGCCGGCTTCTACGACGAGACCGGCGCGCTGCGCGACCTCATCCAGAACCATCTGCTGCAGCTGCTCTGCCACGTGGCGATGGAGCCGCCGGCGCGGTTCGGGGCCGATGACGTCCGCAACGAGAAGGTCAAGGTCCTGCAGGCGATCCGTCCCCCCGCGTCCTGGGAGATCGAGCGCCGCGCCGTGCGGGCGCAGTACGGCCCCGGGTTCGTCGGGGGGGACGCCGTGCCCGGCTACCTCGAGGAGGAGGGCGTCCCGCCCGCCTCGACCGCCGAGACCTACGCGGCGCTGCGGTTGTCGGTGGACAACTGGCGCTGGGCCGGCGTGCCGTTCTACGTGCGCACCGGCAAGCGCCTCGCGCGCAAGAAGACCGAGATCGCGGTCGTCCTGCGGCCCGTCCCGCACCTGAGCTTCGCGGCCGACGGGGCGGCGCCCGTGACGCCCAACACGATCGTCCTGTCCATCCAGCCCGACGAGGGAGTCTCCGTGTCGGTCGCCGCGAAGATCCCGGGACCCCGGATGCGCCTGCGCTCCGTGCTCATGCAGTTCCTGTACGGGACGACGTTCCTGTCTGACTCGCCCGAGGCCTACGAGCGCCTGCTGCTCGACGCCATGCGTGGCGACGCCACGCTCTTCACGCGCGACGACGAGGTCGAGGCGCAGTGGCGCATCTGCGACCCGGTGCTGCAGGCGTGGCACGCGATCGGCGGCCCGCTGCCGCAGTACGCCGCCGGCTCCCAGGGGCCGGAGGAGGCCGCGGCGATCCTGTGCCCTGGACACCACTGGAGGATGATCTGATGCGGCGCGTCTCGGCGGCGATGGTCCGGCAGCTGGCGGAGTTCGACGCGCACGGGTTGCCCGTCGTCTCGGTCTACGCGCGCGTGGAGGTCGACCCGGGCGACCGGGCGCTCGGCACCCACGCCGGCAGCCTGCTGCACGAGGTCCGCCGCCAGGCCGCTGCCGGCGGCGCCCTCACCCACGCCGGGCGGCTGTCGCTCAACGAGGACGAGCGCCGGATCTTCGACGCCCTCACCCAGCAGGAGTGGCCCGCCGGCACGGCGGCGATCGTCGCCTGCTCGGGCGCCGGGCTCTACGAGGAGGTCGCGCTGTCGCGGACGATCCGCAACCGCGCCGTGGTCGACGCGAGCCCGTGGATCCGGCCGATGACCGCGATCCTGGACGAGGAGCGGTCGGCCTGCGTCGCGGTGGTCGACCGCGGCGAGGCTCAGGTCTGGACGCTCGCCAACGGCGAGCTTCACTGGGCCGGTGGCCAGCGTGACGAGACGGTGCGCAAGCCCGACTTCGGCGGCTGGGCCGGGCTGGACGAGTACCGCGTGCAGCGCCACGCGACCGAGCTCACGCGACGCCACTACCGGCGTGTCGCGAGCCAGGTCCAGAAGGTGTGCACCGCCAACGGGTGCGAGCTGCTCGTGCTCGGCGGCCACCGCGAGGAGCTGCCCACCTTCGTCGACGCGCTGCCGAACGACCTGCGCGCGCGCCTCGCCGGGACGATCACCACCGATCGTCACACGGCCACCACCGAGGACGTCCGCCGGGCGGCGTCGGCGGTCGTCGACCGCCACGAGCAGGAGCGCCGCCGGGAGTCGATCGCGCACGTCCTCGACCTCCACGCGGCGCACGGTCCCGCAGCCTGCGGGCTGGAGGACTGCCTGTGGGCCGGCACGCTGCGCGCCGTCGCGACGCTGCTGGTCGAGCAGCAGGTCGAGGCGCCGGGCGTCGTCTGCGATCACGACCGCTGGCTCGGGCTGGCCGGGGCCCGCTGCCCCCTCTGCGGACGCCGGACGCGGCAGGTGCCCGACGTGGTCGACGAGCTCGTCGAGGCGGTCATCGAGGAGGGCGGCGCGGTTGCGCACATCGGTGCCGACGACACCCCGCTGCACGACCACGGCACCGCCGCCGCCCTGCGGTTCGTCCTGCCTCCGCGGCCGCGCTGAGGCGCCGGCCGGCGCCGGGAACGGGTCAGCGCGCGGGCACGGCGGGGCGCACGCGGACGGTCCCACCGACGTGGCCGGCGCGATCGTCGGTCACCACGTCGGCGAGCGCGGTGCGCCAGGCCAGCGTGCGCGGCGCTCCCGGGTCGTCGACCGCCGGGATCTCCTTGGCGGCCACGACATCGCCGCCCGGCATCGCCGCGGCGACGTGCTCGACGACGCGCCCGTGCCCGGCCGGCTCGGGCCAGGTCATGATGTAGGCGTCGACCGCAGCGGTGTAGCGATGCAGGAAGTCATGGGCGGCGCGGGCGCCGCGGACGGCCTCGTCATCGTCCCGGCTCGTGGCGTGGACGTGCCAGACGGTGTGCGCGCCGCGCTCGCGCGCGGCCTGGACGAGCAGCGCGGTGAGCACGTCGTGGACCACCACGACGTCGTCGCGCGCGACCGCGCGGCCGATCAGCGTCTCCGCCACGCCGGCGGCCTCGGCGCAGAGCGCCGCCTCCTCCGCACCGAGTCGCGCCGGTGAGGGGCCGGCGCCCCCGAGCATCGCGTCCAGCCGCCGGGCGAGCGCGCGCAGCGGTTCGCCGCCGGCGACGTCGAGTGGATCGGCGGCGACATCGTCGGCCGCACGGCGCAGCAGCTCGCCGAGCGTGCGGGCCGCGGTGCGGCCGTGCGGAGACGCGGCGGCGCACCACACCGTCCGGCCGGCCAGCTCGTCGGCGGCGCGCTCCGCGGCCCAGTTGCGGACGCGCATGGCGCGGATCGTCGAGAGGCGATCGAAGCGCTCGATCTCGAGGCGTGTCATCGGCGGCCACCCGGGGAGTCGTGGTCGCGGCGGCGGCGCAGGTGCACCAGGGCGTGGCGCTCGGCCGCTCCGAGACGGCGCAGGGCGCGGTCGGCGACCACCATCGAGCGATGCAGCTCGGCGACGAGGTGGCGGTCGGCCTTGCGCGCCGCGGCGATCTGGGCGGCGAGGCCGTGCTGGCCGGCGCGGGGCCTCCGGAGAGAGGGATGGCTCATCGGGGATGGACCTAGGCCCGTCGTGCGCAGCGCAAGCCGCTGACGTGTGGCGCGCGGCGCGTCCGGTCAGGGCCACTGGCTGAGGTGCTCGTGGATCATGCGGACGGCCATGGAGCCCTCGCCGACCGCCGAGGCCACCCGCTTGATCGAGCCGCTGCGCACGTCGCCGACGGCGAGCACGCCGGGCAGGTTGGTCTCCAGCAGGAGCGCGCGCCGGTCCTTGCCCTGCCCCGCGCCGGTGCACACGAAGCCGTCGTCGTCGAGCTCGACGAGGCCCGACAGCCACTCGGTGCGGGGGTCGGCGCCGATGAACACGAACAGCGCCCCGCAGTCGAGCCGGCGGCGCTCGCGGCTGCGGAGGTCCTCGACCACGATCGCCTCCAGCCAGCCGTCGCCGACCAGCTCGCGGACCTCGGTGTTCCGGAGCACCTCGACGTTGGGCGCTCGCTCGATGCGGTCGACGAGGTAGCGCGACATGTCGCGGCCGAGGTCGTCGTGGCGGATGATCAACCGGACCTGGGCGGCACTGCGGGCGAGGAAGAGCGTCGCCTGGCCGGCGGAGTTGCCGCCGCCGACGACCGCCACCGGCCGGCCGGCGCAGAACTGCGCCTCCATGGTCGTCGCCGCGTAGTAGACGCCGTTGCCCTCGAACTCCTCCAGGCGCGCCAGCGGCAGCTTCCGGTACCGCGCACCCGTGGCGATGATGAGCGTGCGCGTCCGGAGCTCATCGCCGCCGGCGAGCCTGACCACGTACTGCGCGTCGTCGCGCGCCAGACCGACGGCCTCGGTCGGCACGGAGATCCGCGCGCCGAACTTGGCGGCCTGGATGGTCGCTCGCTCGGCCAGCTCGCCGCCGGAGATCCCGGCCGGGAAGCCGAGGTAGTTCTCGATGCGCGACGACGTCCCGGCCTGGCCGCCGGTGGCGACGGCGTCCAGCGCGACGGTGTCCACCCCCTCCGAAGCGCCGTAGACGGCGGCGGCCAGCCCGGCCGGGCCGGCACCGACCACGACGAGATCGCAGATGGCCTGGCCGATCCCGTCCGCGCCCAGCCCGATGGCCTCGGCCAGCTGCTCGGGGGTGGGGTTGCGCAGCACCTGGCCGTGCCAGATGACGACCGGCGTCTGCTCGGGAGGGACGCTCATGGACTGCAGGAGCTGCTCGGCGTCGCCGTCCTCCTCGAGGTCGATCCAGCGATGGGGGATCCGGTTGCGCGCACAGAACTCGCGCAGGCGCCGCGCATCGGGCGAGTAGCGCGACCCCACGATGCGCAGGCCGGCTCCCAGGCCGATGAGGACCTCGCGCCGCATCAGGTAGGCGCGCAGGATCAGGTCGCCGATGCCGGGATCCTGGGTCACGAGCGCGCGCAGCTCCTCGACCGGCACCTGCAGGACCTCGCCGTCCTGGCGCATGACCGCGGTGAAGAAGACGGCCTGCCCGGTCAGCAGGCTCAACTCGCCGAGGAAGCGCCCCGGCCCGTGGACGGCCAGCAGCCGGTTCTCGCCGCCGTGGTCGGCGACGATGGCGACCGTCCCCTCGAGCACGACGAAGAAGTCGTAGCGCTCGTCGCCCTCCCGGAACAGGATCTCCCCGGCGTGCGTGCGCCGCCGCCGGCCGAAGCGCGAGAGGGTGGCGATCTGGTCGTCGGTGAGCCGGGGATAGGCGCCGTCGTGGTCGGGCGTCTCGACGATCGGCTGGGTGGCCGGGGTCGACATCTGCATCAGGCGGTAGCGCGTGCGACGCCGGCCGCAAGGCGGCCCGCTCACCGCCGCGGTCCGCACCGCCGATGATCGCCGAGCAGCGCCTGCAGGGACAGGCGCGCCCTCAGGACGACGACCCCGGGTCGTGCCGCGGCGACGTGCGTCCAGCCGTCCCGGCCGCCGGTGACGCAGGCCGCGCCGGACGCGACGCGCCAGTAGGGGCTCCAGTGGACGCGCAGCACGAGCGCTCCCCGGTGGCGCACCCGGAGCCGGACGCCGGTCGTGTCCAGCCGGATGAGCGTGCCCGGTCCGGTCACCAGCGGCGCCGGGGCCACCACCCGATACAGGCGCCAGTCGGCCGAGCGCCAGACCAGGCGCAGGTACGGTAGCCCTGCGGCGACGAGCCGTGCCTCCTGCGCGCCCGCCGGGTCCATCGGCGCGCCGGGGAGCGCGACGAAGCCGACGCCGTTGCGCCGCAGCCAGGTGCGGTAGCGCGCCGCCGTCAGCGGCCGGCGGCCGTAGAACACCGGGTTGAGCCGGCGATCGAGCTGCCGCTCCCAGCCGCGGGCCAGCGGGACGGTCCGGGCCAGGAACGCGCTCTCCCAGTGGTTGCGGGTGAACGGCACCTCCACGCGCCCGCGCGCCGCGCCCTCCAGGCGCAGTTGCGCGGTCAGGTCCCGGTAGTACGCGCGGGAGGCGGTCGGGTCGTCGACGCCCTTGCGCGCCTCGCTCAGCACCTCGCTCCATTGCCAGACCGCGCCGCCGGCCAGCACGATCGCGAACAGCACCGCGGCGCGGCGGCCCGGACGCGGCCCGACCGCGATCAGCAGCGGCACCGCGAACGCCGTGCCCAGCCGCGTGACGTTGCCGCCCAGCGGGGACGCGACGACGAACGACGCGATCGCCCCCGCGGCGTAGAGCACGGCGCCCAGGCGCAGGCCGCGGCGCGCCGGCGCCAGCACCGCGGTGGCGCCGGCGCAGACTGCGACGAGCGTCAGCAGCGCCGTCGGAGAGAACGGCTCGGTGCCGCCCTCCGGGAACGCAAGCGCCAGCCCGCCGACCGTCGCGACCGCCGCTGCGGCAACCGCCGGCGCGCCCGGCCGTCGCTGGGTCAGGAAGAGCACCGTGGCCGCCAGGGCCAGGAACACCCCGGCCACCGGGCTCGTCGGCCCGCACGCCAGCGCCAGCGCGACCGCCAGCCGGCGGTGGCCGGAGACGAGCGCGGCGATCGCGCCCAGCCCGACGGTCACGCCGAGCGCGTACGTCAGGCGTCCGACGAGCAGGTCGCCGACGCAGCACACCGCGAACGCGCCGCAGGCCAGCCGCACCCGCTGCGCGCCGAGGCGGCGCAGGATGAGCTCGAACAGCGCGGCCGACCCGGTCGCGGCCAGCAGGCCGGTCAGCCGCAACCCGAGCAGCGAGGCCAGCGGCGGGAACACCAGCGAGTAGCCGGGCATGTGGTGTCCGCCGTACCAGGCGTTGTCCCAGACCACGAAGCCGTGATGGCCGAACAGCCAGGTCCGGTAGACCTGGGCGGCCAGGTCCGGCGTGAGCGGCGCGGCGAGCGCCCAGCACGCGGCCAGCGCCAGGGCCAGCGCCCACGAGCGCGGCAGCGGGCGGACCGCCAGGACGCCCGATGAGGTGACCGTCATCCGAGGGTGATAGCCCGCCGGGGCTGAAGCCGGCCTGAACGGAAGGTCGCATACAGACGGCATTCAGGCCTGGTCGGGTAGGACGGTGGTCATGGTGAGGCACTCACCACGGGTGCGCGTTGCGCCGGCGCCGATCGTGCTCGCCTCGCTGGCCGTGGCGGCGCTGTCGCTGTTGCTGGGCACCTCGGTGCGGGCCGACCCGGAGGGCTGGCTGCGCTGGGGACGCGAGATCGCGCTCGGCGACGGCGCGTTCACCACGCTGGACTACCCCTCGTGGAAGCCGCTGCCGGTGCTGCTGACCGTGCCGCTGGCGTTCTCCGGCGCGCTGGGTCCGGCGCTGTGGCTCGTGGTCACGCGGGCGACGGGGATCCTCGCGCTCGCGCTCGTCTTCGACCTCGGCCGCCGCCGCGCCGGGGTGGCGGCCGGCGTCGTGGCCGCGGGCGCGCTCGCGCTGATCCCGACGTGGTGGCCGACCCTGGCCGGTGGAGGGATCGAGCCGCTGCTGGTCAGCCTGGGCTGTCTCGCGCTCGACCGCCTCGAGCGCGGCCGGCATGGGCCGGCGATCCTCCTGTTGTGCGCGCTGGCGCTCGGACGCGAGGAGGCGCTGCCGCTGGTCGTCGTCTACGGCCTCTTCCTCGCGCGGCGCGACCCCCGCTTGGCGGCCCTGGCGCTGCTCGGCGCCGCGGGCGTGCTCGCGCTGTGGCTGAGCGGCGACTGGCTCGGCTCGGGCGATCCGCTGCACGGCGGCGCGCTGGCCCGCTCGGCCCCCGACGCGACCGCGCTGCGGCTGTCGGGCGCGCCGCTGACCGGCGCCCTGCCGACGGTCGCGAGCGTGCTCGCCGCGCCGTTCTGGATCGCGGCGGTCGTCGGGGCGGTCGCGGCGCTGCGCCGCCGTGATCGCGCGCTGGTCGCCGCGGTGGCGGCCGCGCTGGGATGGATCGCGACCGACCTGGCGATGGCCGCCGACGGCTTCCCGCTGCCGACCCGGTTCCTCTTCCCCGCCGCCGCGGCCCTGACCATCGCCGCGGGCGTGGGCACGGCGGCACTGCTGGACGCGCTCGCCGGGCGGCCGGTGACACCCGTCCTGGTGCCCGGGACCGGCGCGCGAGAGGGGCCGGCGCCATGACCGCGGCGCGCCAGGCCGGGATGGCCGTGCTCGCGGTGCTCACGGTCGGCGTCGCCGCGGTCGGCGCGCGGTACGTCGCCGACGGCTCGCCGCCCCGGGACGGCGGCGGAGGCCCCGCGGTCGTCCAGGTCGACGCCAGGGGCCATGGACCAGTCGTGCCCCGGTCGTTCCTGGGCCTGTCGGTCGAGTGGGACAGCGTCCTGCCCTACACGGGCGGGGCGCGCGGCCGGCGGGGCGACCTTGTCCGGGTCCTGGCGCCGGTGGCCCGCGCCGCGGGAGCGCCGCTGGCCTTGAGGATCGGCGGCGACACCGGCGACCAGGCGTGGTGGAACCCCGCGGGCCGTCCACGGCCCGCCTCGGTCCTGCAGGACGTGGGCCCGGCCACCCTCGGCGCGGTCGCGTGGCTGGCGCGAGGGCTCGGCGGTCCGGTGACCTTGGGGCTCAACCTCGCGCTCCGCGATCCCGCCAACGCAGCGGCGATGGCGGCCCAGGCCCGGCGGCGCCTGCCCCCGGGCGCCCTCGCCGCCGTGGAGATCGGCAACGAGCCCGACCTCTATCGCCACGGCCACACGTTCCGCCGCGGCGGCCACCTGCACCGCCGGCTGGCCAAGGACCCGCACTACACCGTGGCAGCCTACGAGCGCGAGGTGCAGCGCTACCTCCTGCGGCTCGCGGGCCGTGACGGGCCTCGCCTGGTCGTCGGCGGGTTCGCCGGGCCGGGCTGGTGGCCGTCGCTGCCGGGCCTGCTGCGCCGGTGGGGCCGCCGTCCCGGCGGCGTGGCCGTCCACCTCTACGCCCTGCCGCAGTGCAGCGCGCCGACGCCGTCGGCGGACTGGCTGATGAGCACGGCGGCGTCGGGCGACCGGGTCGCCGGCCTCGCCCCGCTCGCCGCCATCGCCCGGCAGCGAGGGTTGCCGCTGCGCGTCTCCGAGCTCAACTCGGCGGCCTGCGGCGGCCGGTCCGGGCTGAGCGACACGCACGCCGCAGCGCTCTGGCTGGCCGACACGCTCTTCGCCATCCTGCGCCTCGGAGTCGCGGGCGCCGACGTCCACACCTGGCGCGGAGCCGCCTACGCGCCGTTCGCCGTGGCCGGGGCGCACATCGTCGCCCGCCCGCCGTTGGCGGGCATGCTGGCGTTCGCGCGCACTGCCCCGCGGGGCAGTCGCCTCGTCGCGGCGACGGTCCACGGCGGCGGCGACGACGGCGTGCGGGCATGGGCGACCGTCGACGCCCGCGGCACGCGACGGGTCGCGCTGCTGGCCCCACGGGCGGCGCGGGTCGACATCGCGGCCGCGGGCGCCTCCGCCGGCGGCTGCGCGCCGCTGTGGCGCTCGCCGGCGATGCCGGGTCGCCCGCGGTGCGCCTGCGCCGCGGCGGGCCGATACCCGGTGCGCCTCGCCGCGCGGTCGCTGGCCGTGCTGACCATCGGCGCCACCGCCGGCGGATCCTGCTCCCCCGCAGAGAGGCGCTCATGACCGCCACCACGCTCCCCGGTGGCCGCCGGCTCCCCGTGGCCGGGCTCCGGCGCCTCGCCACGGGCCGCGCTCCGGCCATCGTGGCGGTCGCCACGCTCATGGTCTGGACCATCCATGCCCGGACCCCCGACCTCGGGGCGCCCCTGTGGATCGACGAGGGGATCTCGCTCGGCGTCGCCCACCACGACCTCCAGGCGATCCCCGGCATCCTGCGCCAGGATGGCGCGCCGCCGCTGTTCTACCTGCTGCTGCACGTCTGGACCGCCCTCTTCGGGGCGACGGCCCGTTCGGGCCACGCGCTGTCGCTGCTGTTCGCCGTCCTCGCCGTGCCCGCCGCGTACTGGGCGGCCGAGGTGCCGTTCGGCCGCCGCGCCGGCGTCCTGGCGGCCGCGATCGTGGCACTCGACCCGTTCGCCGGCACCTACGCCATCGAGATCCGCATGTACTCGCTGGTGCTGCTCGTCGCCCTGCTGGCCACCGGCGCGTTCCTGCGCGCCTTCGTGGCGTATCCGGGCGATCGCCGCTGGGCCGTCGCGTTCGCGGTCGCCCTGGCCGCGGTCATGTACACCCACAACTGGGGGCTGTTCTTCGCCGCGGCCGCCGGACTGGCGTGGCTGGGCCTGCTCGCCGCGAGCCCCGGCGCAGGGCGGCGGCGGGTGCTGATGTCGGGCCTCATCGGCCTCGGCGGCGCGCTGCTGCTCTTCGCGCCGTGGATCCCGACGCTGCTCGCCCAGGCCCAGCACACCGGCGCGCCCTGGTCACACGCGCCGCACCTGCGGTCGGTGGGCCGGGCGTTCGAGCGGCTCCTGGGCGGCCACGTCGCCGAGACCGCGCTGCTGCTGCCGACGCTGGCCGGCGCCGCCGCCCTGCTGCGTCCCGGCTCCGAGGGCCGGGCCCGGGCGGTGCTGGCGACCACTGCATTGGCGCTGCTGACCTTCGCGATCGCCTACGCATGGTCCAACGTGTCCTCGCCGGCGTGGGCCTTGCGCTACCTGTGCATCGTCCTGGCGCCGGCTGCCGTCGTGATCGGCGCCGGCCTGGCGGAGCTCGGCCCCGTCGCGGGCCTGGTGCTCGCGATCGTGTTCGTCGGCTCCTGGTACGGCCAGCCGACGCACAACTCCCTGGGCCACAAGAGCAACGTCGCGATCGTCGCTCAGCGCCTCGGGCCGTCGCTGCCGCCCGGCACCGAGGTGTTCTGCACACAGCCCGAGGAGGTGCCCGTGCTGGCGTTCTACCTCCCGCCGGGGTTGCGGTACGTGACGCCGTTGGGCGCCGTGCCCGACCCGCGGGTGATGGACTGGCGCGACGCGATGACGCGGCTGGACCGCCCCGCGGCCGACACGACGTTCGTGCGCGTGCTGGATGGCCTGCGCCCCGGCCAGCGGCTGCTGCTCGTGCAGCCGCGCTTCTCGTCGCCGAGCGCGCCGTGGACGCGGCGGATCCGGCAGCTCGCCCGCGGCGCGCACCGCGAGCGTCTGACCCATCACGAGATCCGGCTCGTGCGCACGGTCGTGCCGCGGCGCGGGTACGCCCGTTCGACGGTCGCGGGCCTGCTGCTCGAGCGCCGCCGAGGAGGTGCCCGATGAACGTGCCGCTCGCGCGGGCGTCCTCGGGCCGCCGGGCGTGGGGCGTGCCCCTGCGCGGGCTCGTCGTCGGCCTGCTGCTCGCCGCGCTGACCACCGCCTCGGCGACCCTCGAGATCCGGCGCGCGCAGACGTCGCACGGGCGGCTGTCGGCCGACGAACGCGCCTACCTGCGCCTCGCGGACGACCTCGTGCGGACCGGGCGCTGGGGCGACTCGGAGCTCAAGCAGCCCTACCGCTGGGCGCCCGGCACGCCGATGCTGTTCGCGGCGTCCGCCGCGCTCACCGGCCGGCCGGTGAGCCCGCGCACCGCGCGCGACGCCCAGATCGTCGTCGGCACGCTGCTGGTCCCGGCGACGTTCCTCCTGGCGTTCCTGCTCGCCGGGCCGGCGGCCGGCCTGGCCGCGGCGGCCGCGGTGGCGCTCTACGCGCCGCTCCTGCGCGCGGCCGCGACGGCCGGCACCGAGACGCTTGGCGCGCTGATGATCGTCCTGGCGTCGATCGCGCTCGTGCTGGCACTCAGGCAACGCCGAACGCCCGCGCTGGGGTGCGCCGCCGCCGGCGCCGTCCTCGGCCTCGCCGCCCTGGTCCGCGGGGACCTCGCGCCCGTGGCCGTGGCCCTGCCCGTGGCCGTCGGGATCGTCGTGGCGCGCCGGGCCGGCCGGCGGGACGGCGTCGTCGCGGGCGCCGCGATGCTGGCCGGCGCGCTCGCGCTGATGGCGCCGTGGTCGATCCTTGCCAGCGGGAACGTTCATCGATTCGTTCCCGTCACCGATGGCGGCGCGGCGAACCTCTTCATCGGCACCGACCTGCCCGCCGGCGGGACCATCTTCGGCGTCAAGCGCCGGTACGCCGCCGCGACCCGCGTGGTCCACCCCTCGACGCGCCACGTCAAGACGTTCGCGCTGCGCCAGGAGCTCGTGCTCGACGCGGTCGCGGCCCGCTACCCCGGGCGCACGCGCGACGCCGGCCTGCGGGCCGCGGCGCGCGACAACCTGCGCCGCTACGCCGTCGGGCAGCCCGTGGCGTTCGCGGGGATGGAAGCGCGCAAGCTCTGGCGCATGTGGGGCGGCGCGTACGCCGGGACCAACCACCGCCCTGGACCGCTCGCGCTCTGGGAGCACCGGCTGCTCGTCGTGCTGGCGCTCGCCGGCCTGATCGGGGGCCTGGTCGCCACGCGTGACGCCCGGCTGGCGCTCCTGGCGGTGTTCCTCGCGCTCACGACGATCGTGGACGTCGCCTTCGTGTCGGAGGCGCGCCACAACGTGCGGCTGATGCCCGTCCTGCTGGCGGCGGGAGCGGCGGGCGGGTGGCTGCTCATCCGGCGTGCACGCGCGCGAACGCGAAGCGTCCCGCGCCCCTCCCCCGGCACGTGAGCGCCACGCGCGTGGGCGCAGAGCCCGTCGCGGCCGGCCCCGCGTCGATCCGGCGCTGCGGCGCCGACCCGATGCGCACGTAGGTCGCCAGCAGCCCGCCGGGCGCCAGGCCCACCGTCAGCTGGACGCGCCGGCCGCGCGGCACGGCCACCGACGGGCCCGTCGCGACCCCCGCCGGCGAGGCCACGAATGCGCGCGCCCGGCCGTGCCGGACCTCGATCCCCCGCACGCCCGTGCCCAGGTTCACGGCCAGCCCGACGGCGGCGTCGCCCTCGGGCGGCGCGATCGTGGTGGTCGCGACGAGGCGGTCGTCGGCGACCTGGCGGGCGACGAACGACAGCGGCCCGGTGCAGCGCTCGGTGAGCTCTCCGCCGGCGGTCGAGAGGTCCGGCGGCGCGTTCCAGAGCCACTCCCAGCCGGGTTGCAGCCCCGCCGCGAAGCCGTCGGAGAACCCCGCCGGCGCCGGCTGCTGCACCGCGCCCAGCGGGCTCGTGCCCGTCACCACCGGGACCCCGGCGTCGCCGATGACCGGCCAGCCGTCGGCGCCGAACCCGACCGGGTCCAGCAGCACCCTGCGTCTGAGGTCCTGCGCGTCGTCGGCGCGGTAGGCGTGGTGCAGGAGCGCGAGGCCACCCGCTCCCGTCTGCACGACGCTGCCGTGCCCCGGGCACTTCCATGCCGGGCTGCTGGTGAGGATCGGGTTGGCCGGGTCCTTGACGTAGGGTCCGAGCAGCGACGCGGCCTGCGCCACCCCCTCGCCGTAGGAGCACGGCACCCGGCAGCAGTGGCCGCCGGCGTAGAACAGCAGGTAGCGACCGCCGCTGCGCACCAGCGACGGACCCTCGGTCACCTGCTGCTCCCACCCCGCGTCCGGCGCGATGAGCGGCACCGACCCGCCGCGCGTGTGCAGGCCTGAGGCGTCGAGTCGCTGCAGCCGGATGCCGTTGCCCGGCCCCAGCTGCTTCCACAGCAGCCAGCGCGAGCCGTCGGCGTCGCGAAACGGCGCTGGATCGATCGCGCCCGAC
>DASYLT010000011.1:0-10166 GCA_036009425.1 Baekduia sp.
GCCGCGGCTCCGACCTACGCCTCGGCGGTGACGCCCGCGCCGACCGGGCAGCTGACGCCCGTGCCGGTCATCGAGCAGTACCCGCCGGGGTTCTTGCTCGGGGAGAGGTACTGCTGGTGGTAGTTCTCGGCGTAGTAGAACGGCCCGGCCGGGACGATCTCGGTCGTGATCTTGCCCTTGCCGGCGCGCGCGAGCGCGTCGCCGTAGCGGCGGCTGGAGAGGTCGGCCGCCTTGGCCTGCTCGTCGCCGACCGTGTAGATGGCCGAGCGGTACTGCGTCCCGACGTCGTTGCCCTGGGCCATGCCCTGGGTCGGGTTGTGGACTTCCCAGAACGTCTTCAGGAGCTCCTCGTAGGAGATCTTGGTGGGGTCGAACGCGACGAGGACGGCCTCCGTGTGGCCGGTGCGGCCGGAGCAGACCTCCTCGTAGCTCGGGTTGGGCGTGCTGCCCCCCTGGTAGCCGACGGCGGTGGTGTAGACGCCGGGGAGCGACCAGAAGGCACGCTCGGCGCCCCAGAAGCAGCCGAGGCCGAAGTAGGCGACCTCGATCCCCTCGGGGAACGGCGGCGTGAGCGGGGTGCCGAGAACCGTGTGGGCGGCGGGCACCGGCATGGTGGACTCGCGACCGGGCAGCGCGTCAGCAGCGCTGGGCACGGTCGCCTTGCTACGGGTCGAGAAGAGCATCTGAAACCAAGGTATCGCCAGACCGGCAGACGTTACGGGGCCTCGCCGCGTCGAACCCCTACACTCACGCGATCCCTTGGAGAGGTGGCCGAGTGGCTGAAGGCGCTCCCCTGCTAAGGGAGTATGGGGTTTAGAGCCCCATCGAGGGTTCGAATCCCTCCCTCTCCGCTTCCCCGTCCCCGACCTGACCGCACCACGCGTGGGCCGGGACTAGACTGGGACGTCGCTGCGCCCGTAGCTCAGCTGGATAGAGCGTCGGTCTACGGAACCGAAGGTCAGAGGTTCGAATCCTCTCGGGCGCGCTCACGAAAACCCTGCTGGCTGGACAGGCGAGTGCTCCGGGACCTGCGCGACGCGCGACGCGCCGTGGCCTACCGGCGCAGCGGGTACTCGCAGTAGCCCGTGAAGGCGGGGGCGAGCCCGAGGACGTGGCGAGCGCGCCAATGAGGAGCTTGACCACGTTGACCCAGTTGGCGGGCTGGCCCTGCTCGCTGGCGTCGACTTCGCTGGGGGCGAGCAGCACGACGGTGCCGACGGCCGTGAGGCCGACGATCCAGCCGCCCAGAATGAAGGCGGGCCCGTTGGAGCGGGCCCGCGGCGTGCCGAGCATCAGCACCACGCCGATTTGACGCCGCGCACCGCGACGGAGTGCTGCGACCACCCGGCCGGCAACTCAGCCGATATTCCGCGTTCGCCGCCGGAACGCGGGATCGGGACAGTCGATCCTGGGCGGAGGGACGGGTCTTGGACGGGCGTCGGTTGCCGACATTGTTGGGATGGGCGTCAGTGAGCGAGCGGTGATACGGGTTGAGGTTGGGCGCTTGGTCCGGGCCGCGAGGCGGCAGTCGACAGGGGTGGAGATGAGCGCAACCCCCCAAGCGCTCAATGGGTGACGTTGCCCGCCGGATGCTGGGAGCGGTGCCCGGCGTTGCTGCGCTGGGCCGCGGTCCTGCGGCCGACGGAGGGACGCCGGCTGACGGTTCAGTGAGCTATTCAGATAAATCTGCACTGCGCGGCAATCTGCGGTCCAGCGGGAGTCATCTAAGCGATCTTCGTTGGCGGGAGCTGGTCCGCGTCGGTCCGTTGCGCTGGGGCGACGTCGCCCCGTGGCGTGCCGCGCGAGTCGCCGTCGGCGTGGCCGTCCCGCTCGCGATCGGTGCGGCCAGCGGCCATCTCGACTACGGCGCCTTCGCAGCGTTCGGGGCCCAGCCCGCCGGCTTGGTGTCGTTCCATGGGGAGGCTCGTACCCGGCTGACGGCGGTGGCGGTGGCCAGCGTCGGGATGGCGGTATCGACGTTCGTCGGAGCAGCGACTGCCACAGCCCCGTGGCTCCTGGTGCCGTACGTGATCGTCTTGGGCTACATCTGCGGGCTGACGGTCTGCCTGGGGCCAAGGCGAAGCGTCGCCGCGCTCCAATGGGCGATTGCCTTGCTCGTCGCGGTCGGGATACCACTCGGACCCGGAGCAGCTGGGGTGCGCGCCGGTCTGGTGCTCGCCGGCGGGCTCTTCCAAGCCGTCCTCGTCGCCGGCTCATGGGTCTTGCGGCGAGGCGAAGCTGAACGGGAGACGCTGGCCAGCTCGTACCAGGCCTTGGCCGGCTACGCCTCCGGCGTGGCCGCCGGGAGGTCCGAGCCGCCCCCGCCGATCGCCTTCGCAGCATCCGCGGCACTCGAGGACCCCAACCCGCTGCTGCCCGCGTCAATGCAGCCCATCTTCGTCGACCTGCTCGAGGAAGCCGAACGCACCCGCGCCTCGCTCGCCGCGATCGCCGCGCACGTGGCCAACGCCCACCAAGGGGAGGCGGAGCAGCTTCGAGGTCTGACCGCCGACGCCGCGGTGATGCTCGGCCAGATTGCGGTCGCTCTCAGGGCGAGGCGAGGCAAGCGCGCCGAGCGAATCTCTGACCTGAGCGCGGGCGCTCCTGTGCTGGCCATCGCCCCCGACGCCAGCTGGCGCTGGGCCGCTGAGGCGCTGTTCGGCCAGCTGCGTGCCGCCGTCGGACTCGTCGGCCGGCTGGACGGGGTTGCCACGCAAGTCTCTCCCAGCGCCGCAAGGCGATCCGCCCCGCCGCCGGCGCCGGGCGCCACCGGGGCAGTCGCCACCCTACGAGCCAACGTCAACGCCTCCAGCGAAGCCGGTCGCCACGCCCTGCGCCTGGCCCTCGCCGCGGGACTGGCCGCGATCCTGGCCCAAGCGACGGGACTGACGGACGGCCGCTGGGTGGTGCTGACGGTCTTCATCGTGCTCAAGCCCGACTACAACTCAACCCTGGGCCGCAGCGTGCAACGTGCGGCGGGGACGATGCTGGGTGCCGGGCTCGGCGCAGCAGCAGCTCAGCTGGGCCAGCTCGGTCACGGAGAGCTGATCGTCGTCGCGAGCGTCGTCGTCGCCGCGGCGTACGCCTTGTTCGACGTCAGCTTCCTGTTCTACAGCGTGTTCTTGACGACGTTCATCGTGCTCCTCCTCGACGTGCTCGGCGCCCCCGCCGTGCCCGCGGCCGGAGCTCGGGTGGTCGACACCGCGATCGGAGCCGCGTTGGCCATCGCCGTCTACTTCGCGTGGCCGACGTGGGAAGCCGTCGGCGCTCGCGAGAACTTCGCCCGGCTTCTCGAGCGTCACGGCGAATACGCCACAGCGCTGCTGCGGCAGCGCGCGCATCCCGGGCCCGATGACGCAGCCCACCTGCGCGCTGTCCAACTCGCGGCCCGTCGCGCCCGCAGCGATGCCGAGGCATCAGCCGCCCGACTCGCTGACGAGCCGTCGCTCGCCCCCTTCACGCCCGATCTCGCGCGTGCTCTGATCACGACCGTCGGCCAGCTCGCTCACGCCGAGCTTGCCCTTCACGCCCTGGCCGTCTCGCAAGAACAGCGCGGACGCCAGGTACCCGATGTCCTCACGGGCGACGATGCGGACGCGCTGGACGCTCTGGGCGCCTCACTGGCGACCACGATGAGCGCGCTGGCCGTTTCGCTCAGAACGCTGCAGCCTCCGGCCACGGCTCCGGCTGCCCGCGCCGTCCAAGCCGCGCTCAACATCCCGCGGGACGTGGAGGCATCGTTTCGCACCCCGACCGACGGCATGGTCGACGCCGTCGGAGGGCTCGACGCCCTCGTGCGCGACCGTCTCGCCTGGCCGGGACGCCGGCCGATCCCGGCCGGATCGCGCGGCTGACCACGGGGCAACCGCGGCGTGCCCTTCCCGGCGGGAGTACCACCCGGAAGTACCACTTCGAGGCCGGGACGCACTCCTGCGGCGGACGGTCCCTGCGGCCCGCAGGGCGCCGACTCATCGGTACCAATCGGCAACTACGGCACGATGTCGAGAAACGCCGGCCGGCTCCGCTCCATGGGTGAAGGGCCACGACAGGCGAGGCCCACGACACCAGGAGACACCATGCCGAAGTACCTGATCCTCAAGCACTACCGCGGCGGTCCGGAGCCGCACCATCCGTTTCCCCCGATGGACCAGTGGGCGCCGGAGGACGTGGAGGCGCACATGTCCTTCCAGCGGCACGTCAGTGAGCTGCTCGAGGAGCGCGGCGAGTACGTCGACGCGCAGGCGCTCACGCCGGCGCGCACCTGGGTGCGCTATGGCGGCCCGGACGCGGCGCCGGTCACCACCGACGGCCCGCACCCCGAGACCAGCGACCTGATCGCGGGCTGGTACATGATCGACGTCGAGTCGCGCGAGCGCGCGCTCGAGATCGCGGCGTACGTGTCCTCCGAGCCCGGCCCCGGCGCCGAACCGCTGTACGAGTGGCTCGACGTCCGCGAGATCATGTCCGGGGCGCCGTCGGAGGACTGACGGCGTGGTCGACGAGCCGGTGCGGCGGGTGGACGAGGGCGCGCTGCGCGCCCTCGTCCCACGGGTGCTCGCGGGCCTGGTGCGCAGGGGCGAGGACTTCGACGCCGCCGAGGACGCGCTCCAGGAAGCGCTGCTGGAGGCGCTCCGGGTTTGGCCCGAGCACCCGCCGGACGACCCGCGGGCGTGGCTGACCGCGGTCGCCGCGCGGCGGCTCGTCGACGCCCGTCGCAGCGAGGTCGCCCGGCAGCGCCGCGAGGAGACGACGTACGCGGAGCCGCGGCCGGTCGTCACGCAGGAGGGCGACGACACCCTCTTCCTGCTGTTCTGCTGCTGCCATCCCGACCTCGCGCCCGCGTCCCAGGTGGCGCTGACGCTGCGGGCCGTCGGCGGCCTCACCACCCGGGAGATCGCCGACGCCTTCTACGTCCCCGAGGCGACGATGGCGCAGCGGATCAGCCGCGCCAAGCGCACCCTTGCCGGCCCACCCGCCCGCCGCCTGGACCAGCCCGGCGACCTCGCCGTCGTGCTGCGCGTGCTCTACCTCGTCTACACGGCCGGGCACGCGGGCCGGGTGGACCTGGCCGGCGAGGCGATCCGGCTCGCCCGCCAGCTCACCCTCGCCACGGAGGAGCCCGAGGCGCGCGGGCTGCTCGCGCTGATGCTCCTCAACCATGCCCGGCTTCCGGCGCGGCTCGACGCCGCGGGCCGGCTGGTCACGCTGGACCGGCAGGACCGGGGGCTATGGGACACGCGCGAGATCGCCGAGGGCGTGCGTGTCCTGCAGTCGGCGCTGGCCGCTGGGCGCCCCGGCCGCTACCAGGTCGAGGCCGCGATCGCCGCCCTGCACGACGACGCAGCGAGCGTCGAGGAGACCGACTGGCCGCAGATCCTCGCCTGGTACGACGATCTCGTCGCCCTCGCCGACGACCCCGTGCGCCAGGACCCCGCCGCGGTGCTCGGCCGCGCGGTCGCGGTCGGCCATGTCCTCGGCGCCGCCGCCGGGCTGCGCGAGACCGACCGGCTGCGCGAGGTGATCGGCGAGCGGCATCGATGGCACGCCGTGCGCGGGCACCTGCACGAGCTCGACGGCGACCTGCGCGCCGCGGCCGCCGCGTACGCCGAGGCCGCCGGCCGCGCCACGAACGTCGCCGAGCGCGACCACCTGGTCCGCCAGGCCGCCCGCGCGCGAGCCGCCGACCTGGCGTCGAGCACGTGATCTCTCCCCGCGCTTCGGCCCGAGGTCGGTGCGCTGCCGGCCGGCGAAGCCCGGGTCAGAATTGCGTTCCTACCGGTTCGTGGACACGGGCTGCTGGAGGACGGCGATGCCGTACGGGCTGTTGCCGGTCGAAACGGTGGCCGTCGTCTTGAAGGTGCTCGGGTCGATGACCGACAGCGTGTTCGCTCCCTGGTTGGCCAGGTAGAGGGCATCGCGGGTGGCCCGTACGGTGAACGGGTCCGTACCGTATGACCCGACGGAGACGATGGAGCGGACCCGATGGGTGCCGGTGTCGATGGTCGTCAGCGTGCCCAAGCCAAGGCCGCTGACGTAGGCGCGGTCTCCGTTGGGGCTCATCGTGACGCTGGACGGGCTCGCCGACCGGAGCCTCGCTTGGACCGTTCCGGTGCCGGCGTTGATGACCGTGACGCCGGACAGCTCGTTGGTGACGTAGACGGACGCTCCGTCGCGCGTGACGGCCACCCCTGACGGGAACCGACCGGTCGGGATGGTGCGGACGACGCGGTTGGTCCGGGCGTCGATGACCGAGACGTCGCCGGATCCGCTGTTGGCGGAGTAGACCGTCTTGCCATCAGGAGCGACCGCGACGCCCAGCGGCTGGGTGCCGGCCCGCACGGACGTCACGACGCGCCCCGCCCGGGTGTCGAGGACGGAAACGCGGTTGGCGCCACCGTCGGCGGTGTAGAGATAGCGCCCGCTGGGGCTGAGGGCGACACCTATGGGCTTGCTTCGGCGAGGGAGCGCGATGGTCTTCGCGACGGTGTTGTTGTGGGTGTTGACGACCGACACGGTGTTGCTGCCGGTGTTGGCGACGTAGACCGACCGGCGGTCCGGAGACACCGCCATCTGTGCCGGGGAGACACCGACCCGCACCGTCGCGACGATCTTGTGGGTAGCGCCGTCGATGACCGAGGCGGTGTTGTCGAGCTGGTTGCTGACGTAGATCCGCGCGGTTGCGGGTCCCGGCGGCGAAGACGATGTCCCGCAGCCAAGGCCGCCGACCGACGCCAACAGGACCGCGGCGCACAGCGTCACGGCGGAGCGCGGAATGCGAGACCGGATCCGCGGGGCGCATGCGGGCGGAGCTGGGATCATGCGGGCAGTCCGCGCAACAGCCCCGAGGCGTAGTAGTCCTGTGCGTCGCGCACGCCGGGAACAGCGAAGAAGTAGCCGCCGCCGATGGGCGTGATGTAGCGGACGAGCATCTCGTTCTCGAGCCGGGTCTGCATCGCGATGTAGGTGTGCAGCTGTTGCTGAAAGCAGCAGAACGTGTGCCCCATGTCGGGGTTCCCGACCTCGTCGGGACTCCGGTCGTACTGGTAGCTGCGGCGCAGGATCGTGCTGGAAGCCGCGGTCTGCGGGGTCTGGGGGTTGGCCAGCCGGATGTGGCAGTTCAGCGGGGTGAGCCGGCCCTGCGGGTCGTTGGTGTACACGGGGTCCAGCTCGTCCGAGGCGTTCGGATCGGTCGAGTACAGCGGCGCGCCGCTGAGCTTGCGCCGGCCGAAGGTGTGCTCCTGCTGCTCGACGGGCAGCTTGTCCCACTCGTCCAGGTGCATCCGGATGATGCGCAGCCCCTGGTAGGTCCCACCCGCGGTCCAGGCCGGTTCGGGCCCGCCGGGCTGGACCCACACCACCTGGTTCATCTGCGCGGCGTCGGTGGTGTTGGGGTTGGAGACGCCGTCCTTGAATCCCATCCAGTCGCGCGGAACGCCCACCGGTCGCGGTGGGAACCGGAACGCGTCCACCCGCCAGCGGAGACGCGTGCCGCCGCTGGTCTGGCGCATGATGTCGAGCATGGCGTTGCCGACGGTGTCCCGGTGGTTGGCGCACACCTGCACGAGCAGGTCGCCGTGGGTGATCTTGGAGTCGAGGTCGTCGTGGGCGAAGGCCTGCATGGTGTGGAGCTGTGCCGGCTTGCGCGGCGCCAGCCCGTAGCGGCCGTCGAACAGCGACGCGCCCACGGCGACCGTGACCGTCAGATCGTCGGGCACCACCGTAGGGCCGAGCAGGTGGCGCTGCTCCGGCGGCTGGCCCGGCCGGGGCGGGGGAGGAACGCCACCTTTGGTCAGGAACGCCGCACGCTCGGTGAGCGTGCGGAACAGGTCGGTGAGCTCCCGACGGTTGCCTGCGGTCACGTCGAAGGAGAGAAAGGCCGCCGCCGTCTGCGGTGGCGTGGCGATACCCGCCTGATGTTGGCCGTAGAACGGGATGCTGTGTGAGCTGTCTTCGGTGGCCAGCTTGTTGAAGCCGTCCTGGTAGGCGTTCCCTTGGGCACCGGCCGCGCCGGTCGGCATCAGGTTCGCGGCTGCCGCTGCGGCACCACCGACTATGCCCCCGAGAAAGGAGCGCCGTGGAACACGGCACCAGCCGCCACCGCCATCTCGCCCTTCCTCAGAAGCAGGGGGTCGCTGTGGAGTCACGCCGGCATCACCTGTCAGACCCTGGCCGGCTCGGCAACGCATGCAACAAACGGCGGCGCTGACACGATCGTCCTCGCTGATCGTCGAAATTCCCCATGTCTGCCATGGAGAAGGGCCTCCCCTGGGGGTGTCGCGATCCTGCCCGCCGAGCGCACCATGCTCACCTCGGCATCGCACCTCGCAGAAATCTGGTCCCGGCATTCGGTCTCCACGACCGCCTACCAATCATCAGCTCGAGACCGCGTTGCGCGTCGCGTTCGAGGCGGAGCGGACTGGCGCACCCCGCCGTCGGTTCATCCAGCGGCGGGGTCGTACTCGTCGTGGCGGCGCCACCACGCGCCGGTCTCGTTGCGGCCCAGCGGCGCACGATCCAGCCACTGGTACATGCCCCAGAGGCCGTCCAGGCCGCGCGCGTAGGTCGAGTAGGTGTGGTGGACGACGCCGTCCTGCAGCGCGAACGCGCTCATCCCGGGCGCCTCGCGCAGAAACGTCTTGACATCGACGCCGGCGGTCGCGCCGTGCTGCGCGGCCGCGCTGTCGGGGCCGAGCGTCTCGACGATGCTCATGTCGCGGCCGGCGAAGTTGTAGTCGACGACGCCGCGCATCTGCTGCTCGGTGAACGAGGTGTTGAAGTCGTAGTTGAAGTCGCTGTCCTGCGACGACGCCCACCGGAACGACCAGCCCATCCGGCGCTTGTACGCCGTGAGCTTGTCGACCGGTGCGCGCGAGACCGCGATGAACGCGACGTCGTGGTTCTCGAGGTGCGCGACCGAGCCGTCGAAGCCGTCGGCGATCGCCGAGCACGACGGGCAGCCGGCCGTGAAGTCAGGACCGAACATGAAGTGATAGACGAGCAGCTGCGAGCGCCCGCCGAAGAGGTCGGCCAGGGACGCCGGGCCGTCCTCGGTCTGGAAGGAGTACTCCTTCTCGACGGGGACCCACGGCAGCGCCTGGCGCTGGCGGGCGAGCTCGTCGCTACGGCGGGTCAGCTCCTTCTCGGCCTGCAGCATCTCGAGGCGGGCGGCGAGCCACTGCTCGCGGGTGGCGGCGGGGTGGGGGCTCATGAGGGCAACTCCTTCTGCATCAACGCGATGGCGCCGGCGGCGCACATCAGGGGTCGGGACATGGGATCCAGCGCGACGAATGCGGCCATCAGCCCGAGGCTCGAGCCGACGCACCAGCCGCCGAAGCGCAGGCCCGAGCGGCGCTCGGCGCGACAGCGCCGCCGGCACGCGCGGGCCAACGGGGTGAGCTCGTAGAGGACGGCGGCGGCGACCACCACGGCCGCAACCGCCGGCGCGGGCGGCTTGTAGACCGCGAAGATCGCAAGGCCGGCCGCGAACCAGACGACGAGGTAGGACACGGCGAAGCGCGGCGCGGCGAGCGCGGCGTGGTCGCCCCGCGCGCTGCGCAGGATCGCCGGCAGCGCGCCCGGCAGCATCATCGCCGCCATCATCGCCGCCATCGCGGGGGTCGAAGGCATCATCATCGGACTCGGGTGTCCGGGAGCGGCTCGCCGGTCTCCAGCAGCGTCTTGAGGTTGGCGATCACGCGCGGCCAGCCGCCGGAGATCATGTCCACGAGCAGGCCGTCGGGCTCGAGGTCGTCGTGGATGACGGTGAGCTTGACCTGCTCGCTGTCGATCGGCTCGATCTCGAAGGTGACCTTCGAGCGGCACTCGGCGGCCAGGCGCGCGCGCCGCTCTTCGTCGACGTCGACCACCCGCGCCCACTCCGGCGTGAAGGTGTGCCAGGTGTATGACAGGCGGGTGTAGGGGTCGGCCTCGACGACGTGCTGGCCGTCGTCGTCGACGATCGTGACGTCGCGCTGCTTCCAGGTCATCGCCGATCCCGTCTTCCAGTCGGTCTCGAAGGCGGTGTTCCAGTAGCGCACCGTGAAGGAGGGGTCGGTGAGCCCTTGCCAAAGGCGCTCGGGCGTGGTCTTGATGAACGTCGTGTAGACGAACGAGGGCTTGTCCATTGGGGTCGCCTCCAGGGCGGTCTTGAGATCGGCGAGCGCGTG
>DASYLT010000012.1:0-21774 GCA_036009425.1 Baekduia sp.
ACCGCGCCGCCGGTGAGCGCCGCGACGACCTGCTCGGCGGCCTGGTAGCCGGCGCGGTCGGTCGCCTCGGCCGTCGAGGCGCCGAGGTGCGGCGTGACGATGACGTTGGGCCGGCCGAACAGCGGGCTCTCGGTGAGCGGCTCGGAGCGGAAGACGTCCAGCGCCGCGCCGCCGACCTTGCCCGAGTCCAGCGCGGCGACGAGGTCCCCGTCGACGATCAGCGGGCCGCGCGCCACGTTGAGCACCCGGACGCCGTCCTTGCACTTGGCGAGCGCCTCGGCGTCCAGCCAGCCCTCCGTCTCCGGCGTCTTGGGCAGGTGCAGCGTCAGGAAGTCGGCCTCGGCGTAGACGCCGTCGGAGTCGTCGGCCTTGACGACGCCGAGCTCGCGGTAGCGCTCGGCGGAGACGAACGGGTCGAACGCGACGATGCGCATGCCGAAGCCCTTGGCGCGCGCGGCGACGAGCTGGCCGATGCGGCCGAAGCCCAGGATGCCGAGCGTCTTGCCCTCCAGCTCGATGCCCGACCACTTCGAGCGCTCCCACTTGCCCTGGGTCAGCGCGGCGTGCGCCTGCGGGACGTTGCGGGCCAGCGCCAGCAGCAGCGCCATCGTGTGCTCGGCCGCGGTGACGACGTTGGACTCGGGCGCGTTGGCCACGATGATCCCGCGCTTGGTGGCGGCGGGCACGTCGACGTTGTCGATGCCGACGCCGGCGCGGCCGATGGCCTTCAGGTTGGTGGCCTTGCCGATGACGTCGGCGGTGACCTTCGTCGCCGAGCGGATCAGCAGCCCGTCGTAGTCGCCGATCCGGGCGTCGAGGTCGAAGCCCTCGGTGTCGAACGCGGTGTCGACGTCGAAGTGCTCCTTGAGCAGGTCGATTCCGCTGGCGCCGATCTTCTCGGCCACGAGCACGCGGGTCATGCCGACTCCTCCACGACGAAGTCGATGCATCGCGTGAGGGCGCGGACGTCGTCGGGGTCGACCGCCGGGAACATCGCCACCCGCAGCTGGTTGCGGCCGAGCTTGCGGTAGGGCTCGACGTCGACGATGCCGTTGGCGCGCAGCGTCTTGGCGACGGCCGCGGCGTCGACGCTGTCGCTGAAGTCGATCGTGCCGACGACCTGCGAGCGCTTCTCGACGTCGCGCACGAACGGGTGCGCGTACTCGCTGGCGCGCGCCCACTCGTACAGGTGGCCCGAGGACTCGCCCGTCCGCGCGGTGCACCAGTCCAGGCCGCCGTTGCCCAGCATCCAGTCGAGCTGGTCGGCCAGCATCAGCAGCGTCGCGACCGCCGGCGTGTTGTAGGTCTGGTCCTTCTTGCTGTTGTCGAGCGCCGTGGCGAGCGACAGGAAGTCGGGGATCCAGCGATCGGAGGCGTCGAGCTGCGCGATGCGCTCCTGCGCGGCCGGGCTCAGCAGCGCCAGCCACAGGCCGCCGTCGGAGGCGAACGACTTCTGCGGGGCGAAGTAGTAGGCGTCGACCTCGCGGACGTCGACGGGCAGACCGCCGGCGCCCGAGGTGGCGTCGATCAGCACCAGCGCGTCCTTGCCGGTGGCGCCCGACGGGCGCTTGATCTGCGTCATGACGCCGGTGGAGGTCTCGTTGTGGGCCCAGGCGACGACGTCGCAGCCCTGGGCGACCGCGCCGATGACCGGCGCGTCGCCGGGCTCGGCGGAGGCGACGACCGGCTCGCCGAGGAACGGCGCGCCGCCGGTGACCTTGGCGAACTTGGAGGAGAACTCGCCGAACGTGCCGTGGTGTGCGCGCTCGCGGACGAGGCCGAAGGCGGCGGCGTCCCAGAAGGCGGTGGCGCCGCCGTTGCCCAGGGCGACCTCGTAGCCCTGGGGCAGCGAGAAGAGCTCGCGCAGGCCGCTGCGCACGCGGGCGACGACGTCCTTGACCGGCTTCTGCCGGTGCGACGTGCCCATCACCTTGGCGTTGTCGGCCAGGTGCTGGAGCTGCTCGGGGCGGACCTTCGACGGCCCGGCGCCGAACCGGCCGTCGACGGGCTTGAGCTCTTCCGGGATGGTGAGCGAGGTTGCGCTCGTCGTCATGGGGGCTCCTTCAGATTCGGGATGGAGTGCCCAGGCGCGCGGCGGAGAGACCCCGCCGCTCCCCGGTGGTTGGTCCACCTCGAGACGCCAGTCGCGACGGTCCGAGCAGGGTAGCGGAAGGGGCGCGCCGCGCAGGACGCGCCCCAGCCGGGACGGCTAGAAGTCCGTCTCGATCCAGTCCATGTGCGAGCGCAGGTCCTTGCCGACGTGCTCGACCTGCGAATCGGCCTGCTCGGCGCGCATGCGCTTGAAGTTCTCCTGGCCGGCGCGGTTCTCGGCGATCCACTCGCGGGCGAAGGTGCCGTCCTGGATCTCGCCCAGGATCTTCTTCATCTCGGCGCGCGTGTCGTCGTTGACGACGCGCGGGCCGCGCGTGTAGTCGCCGTACTCGGCGGTGTTGGAGATCGAGTAGCGCATCCCCGAGAGGCCCTTCTCGTACATGAGGTCCACGATCAGCTTGAGCTCGTGGAGGCACTCGAAGTAGGCCATCTGCGGGTCGTAGCCGGCCTCGACCAGCGTGTCGAAGCCCGCCTGCACGAGCGCGCTCGCGCCGCCGCACAGGACGGCCTGCTCGCCGAAGAGATCGGTCTCGGTCTCCTCCTTGAACGTGGTGTCGAACACGCCGCCGCGGGTGCAGCCGATGCCCTTGGCGTAGGCCAGGGCCAGGTCCTTGGCCTTGCCGCTCGCGTCCTGGTGGATCGCGATCAGGCCGGGGACGCCGGAGCCCTCGGTGTACTGGCGGCGGACGAGGTGCCCGGGGCCCTTCGGGGCGGCCAGCGCGACGTCGACGCCGGCGGGCGGCTCGACCTCGTTGTAGAGGACCGAGAAGCCGTGCGCGAAGAGCAGCAGGTTGCCCTCGGCGATGCCGTCGCGCACGTCGGATTCCCACACCTGGCGGTGCAGCTCGTCGGGGACGAGCATCATCACGACGTCGCCGCGGCTGGCGGCGTCGGCGACCGAGAGGACCTCGAGGCCCGCGTCCTTGGCCTGCTGGACGGACGCCGAGCCTTCGCGCAGGCCTACGACGACGTCGACACCCGAGTCCTTGAGGTTCTCGGCGTGGGCGTGCCCCTGCGACCCGAAGCCGATGATGGCCACGGTCTTGCCGTCGAGGAGGGTGAGATCTGCGTCGTCGTCGTAGTACATGAGTGGGGAGGCATTCTATGCGGCCGCGCGCTTTGGGACCCTGCCGGGGTGAGTGACTCCGACGAGGGACTGGTGGCCGCGTTCGCGGCCGGCGACGTCGAGCCGCTGGTCGCGGCCGCCCGTGAGCGGCCGGAGCGCGCGAACAGCTATGCGTTGACGGCCGCGCAGAGCGTCCATGAGGCGGCGCTGGTGGCCGGACGGGCCGGTGGCCATCTGCCGGCCGAGCGATGGGCGGCGCAGCAGCTCGCGCTCGAGTCGGTGGCAGGGCTGGGGACCGTCGATGCGCGGCCGGTCGCCGAGCTCGTGATCCGGGGGATGCTCGCGCAGGACTTCTGGCCGGGCGACGAGGTCATCGACCGCCGGACGCTCGCGTGGTGCGCCACTGCCGCGCCGGATGCGACCGCGGACGCCCTTCGGGAGCGCGACGGCTGGGCCGGGACCTACGGGCTGCTGGACACCGCCGACGGCGTCGGCGGAGCCGTGGGCGGCTGGCTGCTCGCGCGCATCGTCGAGGAGGATCCGGACCACATGGCCGAGACGGACGGGCTTGCGACCGACGACGACTGGATCCACCGGCTGCGCGCCCTGGCCGAGCTGCCCGTCACCAAGCCCCCGGCCGCCTACGGCGCGCTGTCAGGCCGCGCGCCGCGTCGTGCGATGCCGTGGGCCATCCGCGTCGCGTTCGCCTATGCCGAGCCGCCCGACACCTGGACCCTGAACCGTCTCGGGATCATCCTGCGTCAGCGCTCTGCCGACGATCCGGAGCTGGACGGCATGCTGATGCCCTGGGACAGCGCCGCGCGCTGGCCGGAGCAGTTCCGGTTGCTGCTGGCGGCATGGACGTCTACGTCGGACGAGCATGCTGCGCTCGTCGGAGCGGCAACAGGCTCCGGGCTGATCTCGCCCGAACTCGCCGTGGCGATCGGCACGGCCGAGCCGCGACCCGCCTGGACGGACGGACCCGCGCCCTGGGAATACGCAGGTGTGGTGGCCGCCGGGACCGTCCGGATCCCGGATGGGCGCCTCGCCGCGTGCGATCCGATCTGGGGGCGTGAGGCGTCTCCCCCGGCGATCCTCGTTGCGCCGGGGATCCACAACGTGGAGCTCTTCACGGCCGTCCATCCGTTCTATGAAGAACCGGGCTCCGCTGCCATCGTCGTCAGGCTGGTGGACACCGCGGTGACTGTCTGGGAGGTCTTCGGGGAGTACCAGGTCGGGCATGGAGGCCTGGCGTGCTTCGGTGCCCTGGCGGCGCTGGAGACGCAGGAGGAGATCCTCTCGGAGGACCTCTTCGGACCGCACGCCGCGTCCGACACGTGCGACCTCGGCGCCGCGGGCAGCGTCGTAATGGTCAACGCCGTCGAGCAGGACGCGATCTGCCACACCTGGATCGGGCGCGACGCAGACGGCCACATCGTACGCGTGCTCACAGACCTCGGGCTGCTCGAGCTCGACCCGCTCGTCGACCCGGATCTTCCCTGGGAGTGAGCCGGTGGCCGGGCCTACGCCTCGGCGACCACGCCGAGCGCCCGGCCGGGGATCGCGACCGAGCCGTCGGCGGCGACGTACGGCGCCCAGGCGGCCTCGACGGCGTCGCGCAGGCGGTAGTGGTCGGCGGGCGACAGGCGGTCGAGCACCGGTCGCATCGAGGACGACGACGCGCGCAGGGTCTCCCACCACGCGTCGACCGTCGGCGCTTCGAAGGTCAGGTCGATCGGCTCGACGAGCGGGTCGTCGAAGCCCGCGTCCTCCAGGAGCTCGGTGACCCTGCCGGGCGCGCTGAGCGCGAAGGCCCCGGGCGCGCCCTGCTCCTTGGGCTCCACCAGGCCCATCGCCTCGGCGTGCGCCGGCAGCGCGGCCAGCCACGGGTTGTGCTCGGGGAGGTCCCAGACGGCGATCACGATCCGGCCGCCGGGACGCAGCACCCGGCGCGCCTCGCGCAGCGCGTGCTCGGGGTCGACGGCGTGCATGTAGCCGAAGCGATTGAGGATGCCGTCGACGGACGCCAGCTTCGCGTCGATCCACTCCAGGTCGATCGGCTTGAACTCGACGTTGTCGATGCCCAGCTGCTCGGCGCGCCGCTTGGCGACCTCGACCATCGCCTCCGCGCCGTCGCTGCTGATCAGCGTGCCGCCGGGGTGCAGCAGCTCGGCGGCCAGGAAGCCGACGTCGCCGCGGCCGGCGGCGAGCTCCAGGACGGTCTGCCCCGGCTGGGGCGCCAGGCGATCGACCATCCAGTGGGCGACCGGCAGGGCGCCGGCGTGGAACGCCTCCGCGCCGCTCTCCCAGCCGGGGGCGATGTTCTCCCAGCGCTCGCGGCTGGCGGCTCGCTCTTCTTCGGGATCGATCACGTGACCGTGAAGTGCAGCACGCTCGTCGCGACGTTGCCCGCACGGTCGGTCGCGCGTGCCGTCAGCGTCCAGCGACCGAGCGGCACGGCGACCTTCGGCGAGGTGCGCCACGCCCACGAGTCGCCGGCCAGCGCGGCCCGCACCAGCGGCGGCCGCGCACAGGCCCGGGTCGCGATCCGGCCGGTGGCCGGATCGAGGAACGCGCACGTCGGTCCGCCCGCGGGACCGCCGAGGCGGCGGAGGCTCAGCTCGAGGCGGGCCACGCCCCCGGCGTCCTGCGCGCGGCCGCCGAAGCGCAGGACGTTGACGACGCGCCGGCTCTTGTGGCCCTTGCGGCGCACCGTCCGGTAGCGGTGCAGCCTCGCGGCGGCGCGCGGGCTCGTGATGCGCAGCGCAGGACGGAGCTTGTCGGGCGCCGACGCGGCGATCGACGGGGCGCCCGCTCCCGCGCCACCCAGGGCCGGCACCGTCTGGGCGCCGGCGGCCGACACGGGCCCCGGCATTAACTCGTAGGCGCCCAGGTCCGCGCCGGCACCGTTGACGCGCGGCGCGCCGGTGATGTCGCGCGGCGACTCGCCAGGGCTCACCACGCCCTGGTCGATGCCCGGCGCGTTCTCCAGCAGCCGGAAGTCCAGGGCGGCGGCGTCGCGGAACGTCGCGTCGTCGGGGGCGGTCAGGTCGTTCGGCCCGCCGATCAGCCCGGCCGCCGAGCCGTGGACGATCGAGCTGATCGCCGTCGCCTGGATCGGACCCCCCAGCCCGGCCTGCGCCATCCGCAGCGCCGCCGGCGCGCCGGCGACCGTGGCGTGCAGCAGCGTGGCCCGCAGCCCGCCGACCTGGGCGGAGTCGCCGGTCTGACCGGTCGAGAGGTCCATGGCGGTGCCCAGCCGCCCGCCGACGAGGACGCTGTTGTCGAGCACGACCCGCTGGTCGGCCGGAGCGAGGTTGCGGGCTCGCAGCGCAGCGCCCGCCAGCGCGGTGGCGCGCACGAACGTCCGTCGGAGCGTCGCGCCGAGGCCGCCGTTGACCGCGACGCCGGTCTCGTCGGCGGTGACGGTCACGTCCTCGAGCGTCGCGTCGTCGCCCTCGATGCGCACGCCGCTCGGGCCACCGGCGATCGCCAGCCCGCGGACAGTGTCGCGGGCGCCCATGAGGGAGACGACCTGCGCGGCCGTGGAGGAGACCGCGGCCCCCGCGGTGGACTGGACCGTCAGGTCGTCCTTGACGATCCACAGCTGCTCGTCGTAGAGGCCGGGATGCACCTCGACGGTGTCGCCGGGCGCGGCGGCCAGGATCCCCGCGGTGATGGTGGTGTACGGGCCCAGCCACTGGTCGACGACGCGCGTCTCGGCGCCCGCCGGCGCGGCGCTCAGCGCCAGCGCCGTCAGCGCGATCGCGATCGACCTTCCACCCATTCGGGTGACCCTATCCGGAGGGAAGCCGGCGGCGCAGGAGCTTTCCCGAGCCGGTGCGCGGAAGCGGCTCCGCGATCATGGTGTAGGTCTTGGGGACCTTGAAGCGCGCCAGCCGCTGGGCGACGTGCGCACGCAGCTCGTCGGCGGCGGGCTCGGGCAGGCCGGGGCGCAGCCGCACCAGCGCCGCGACCGCCTCGCCCCACTCGGCGTCGGGCCGTCCGAGGACCGCGGCCTCGAGCACCGCGGGATGCGCCTCGAGCACCGCCTCGACCTCGGCGGGCGCGACGTTCTCGCCGCCGGTGACGATCGTGTCGGCCTTGCGCCCGACGATCGACAGGCGCCCGTCATCGTCGAAAGCGCCGAGGTCGCCGGTGCGCAGCTCGCCGCCGACGGTCGGCGAGACCGTGGGGCCCGAGACGACGATCTCGCCGTCGACCTCGAGCCGGACGCGCGTGCAGAACAGCGGGACGCCGTCGGTCGCCACCTGCGAGCACGCTTCGGTCAGCCCGTAGGTCGGGGCCACCGGGACGCCGGCCGCGGCGGCGCGCTCCAGCAGCGCCGGCGGCAGCGGCGCGCCTCCGAGCAGGGCCCAGCGGAGCGCCGGCGGCCGCTCCAGGCCGGCGTCGAGCAGCCGCGCCAGCGTCGTGGGCACCAGCGAGACGATCGTCGGGCCGTCAGGCGCGCGCAGCGCCGCGAGCACGCGCTCGGTGTCGAAGCGCTCGTGGACGATCGCGGTGGTGCCGTAGATCGCGCTGCGCAGGAGGATCGAGAGGCCGCCGACGTGGCTGAGCGGCAGCGCGCACAGCCAGCGCTCGTCGGGGTCGACGCCGAGCGCGACCGCGCTGCCCAGCGCGCTCCACAGCCAGTTGCCGTAGGTCAGCTCGATCGCCTTCGGGGTGCTCGTCGTGCCGGAGGTGTGCACGACGATCGCCGGCGCGTCGAGGTCGTGCTCGTCGCGGACGTCGGCGCCCGCGACGCTGCCGCTCGGCAGCGCGCCGTCGACCAGCACGTCGACCGCCGGGCGCTCGGCCTCGGTGAGCCGCAGGTCGATTGGGACGATCAGCGCGCCGGCCAGCAGCGCGCCGTGCAGGGCGACGACGAAGTCCTCGCCGGGTCCGAGCGCCAGGCCCACGCGCGCGCCGCGTGGCAACGCTCCGGCGACTGCGCGAGCCCGGGCGTACAGCGGTCCGTAAGCGAGGTCGCCGACGGCCGCGCGCTCCGGCCGCTCGCGCGCCGCCCTCGCCAACCAGGAGTCGACCACCATCCCTCGGAAAGTAGCCTGCGGGCCATGGCAGTGACCTGGACCCCCGGCGACGGCGAGTACACCGACATCCGCTACGAGCTCAGCGGCGACGGGATCGCGAAGATCACCATCGACCGGCCGGAGGTGCGCAACGCGTTCCGGCCGCAGACGTTGGTGGAGGTCTCCGAGGCCCTGGAGCGCGCCCGCGAGGACGGCGACGTCGGCGTGGTCATCTTCACCGGCGAGGGTCCGCATGCTTTCTGCTCGGGCGGCGACCAGAACGTCCGCGGCGACACCGGCTACATCGCCGAGGGCGCGACCGTCGGCCGCTTCCACGTCACCGACCTGCAGGTCCAGATGCGCCGGCTGCCCAAGCCCATCGTCGCCCAGGTCGCCGGCTACGCCATCGGGGGCGGCCATGTCCTGCACCTCTGCTGCGACCTGACGATCGCCGCCGACAACGCGCGCTTCGGCCAGACCGGCCCGCGCGTCGGGTCCTGGGACGGCGGCTTCGGCGCCTCCCTGCTGCGCGACCTGGTCGGCACCAAGCGGGCCAAGGAGATCTGGCTGCTGTGCCGTCAGTACGACGCGCACCAGGCGTTGGACATGGGGTTGGTCAACGCGGTCGTCCCCCTGGAGCGATTGGAGGACGAGACCGTGCAGTGGTGCCGCGAGATGCTCGAGCTCTCCCCCTTCGCGCTGCGCCTGACGAAGTCGAGCTTCCACGCCCACGAGGACGGCTACGCCGGCATCCAGCAGCTGGCCCACGACGCCAACCTGTTGTTCTACGGCAGCGACGAGGCCAAGGAGGGGCGCGAGGCCTACAAGGAGAAGCGCCGCCCGGACTTCTCGCAGTTCCCGCGGAGGGCCTAGTCCACCATGTCGAGCATCCCCGCGCACGAGCGCCCCTCCTCCCTGAAGATCTGGCTGCTGGCCTCGCGGCCGCGCACGCTGCCCGCCGGCGTCGCGCCGGTGCTGGTCGGCACGGCGCTGGCGGTCCACGAGGGCACGTTCCGGGTCGGCGCGTTCATCGCGGCGCTGCTCGGCGCGGTCTTCATCCAGGTCGGCGCCAACCTCTCCAACGACTACTCCGACGCGCGCCGCGGCGCCGACACCGAGGACCGCCTCGGCCCCGTGCGCGTGACCGCCGGCGGCCTCGTGCCGCCCAAGCAGGTGCTGACCGCGACCTACGTCAGCTTCGGGCTGGCGGTGCTGTGCGGGATCTACCTGATCGTCGTCGCCGGCTGGGTCATCCTCGCCATCGGCGCCGCGTCGATCCTCGCCGGCGTGCTCTACACCGGCGGCCCGCGGCCCTACGGCTACGAGGGTCTGGGCGACGTCTTCGTGTTCCTGTTCTTCGGCATCGTCGCCGTGACGGGCTCCTACTACGCGCAAGTGCAGCGCCTCGAGTGGGAGTCGTTCGCGCTGGCGGTGCCCGTCGGGCTGATCGCGGCGGCGATCCTGGCGGTCAACAACATCCGCGACGCGCCGACCGACGCCCGGGTCGGCAAGCGCACGCTGGCCGTGCGGCTGGGCCGCACCCGGGCGCGCGACTTCTACGCGGCCGAGATCTACCTCGCCTTCCTGATCCCGCCGATCGTGTGGGCCGCCGGCGGCAACGTCGGCCCGTGGGTCCTGCTGACCTGGCTCGCCCTGCCGCTCGCCGTGCCGCTCGTCCGGACCGTGCGCCAGCACGACGACGGGCCGACGCTCAACGGCGCGCTGGCCAAGACGGGCATGTTGCAGCTCGCGTACTGCGTGCTGTTGAGCGCGGGTCTGCTGTTGAGCTAGGGGCGGGGCCGACCCGCGGCGCGCCGGAGCTGTGGCGTGTCGGAGCTGTGGTGTGTCGGAGCCGTGGCGCGCGGAGCCGCGGTGCTCAGCTCGGGCGTTGGTGTCGGGATGGGCGTGGTTCGTCGGCGATGACGACCGCGCGTTGGCGAGGGCGCCGGCGCTCGCGGTCTGCCGCCAACGCCTTGGGAGGGGGGTGGGCCTGTATGCGGACGAACGACCGCCGTGGACGGGCCCACCGCACCCGGTCTACCGCCGGCGCATCGAGGTGGGCCCGTTTGCGGACGAAGGACGGCCGTGGACGGGCCCACCGCTCCCGGTCTACCGCCAACGCCGCGGGGTGGGCCCGTTTGACGCGGTGACAGCGCGGCCAATAGGCCCACCGCTCCCGGTCTACCGCCAACGCCGCGGGTGGGCCTGTCTGACGCGGTGACAGCGCGGCCAACAGGCCCACCGCTCCCGCTCTACCGCCACACCATTGAGGTGGGCCTGCGTACCGCGGCGCCGTCGCGCCAGACAGGCCCACCGGCCCCGGGCTGCCTTTGGCCCATCGGGGTGGGCCTGTCTGAGGCGGCACGGCCGCGCCCAATAGGCCCAGCCCGGCTCCGGGCGCCCGCGGCAGACCGGCTGCGCTCGCTCACCCGCTCGCCGTCATCGCCGACCGACGGCGCTTCGCAGCACCGCCTCCGCCTCGAACGGAACGCCACTCGGCCCCGCGTGCCGGTCGCTAGGCCACGAGCTTCACCCGCGGCGCCCGCTCGGCCCCCGACGCTTGGGCCTCCTCGGCGCGCGAGAGCGCGAGCTGCAGGAACGCCTTCGCGGCGGGCGGCTGGCGGCGGCCCGCGCGCCAGACCAGGGCGACCGGCCACGTGAGCACCTCCGGCCCGACCGGCCGGAACGTGATCGCGGGCCCGGGCTCGTCGGCGATCGAGCGCGGCAGGACCGCGAGGCCGAGGCCCTTGGAGACGAGCGCGCGGACCGCGCCCATCTCGGTGCAGATGAAGGCGTTGCGGGGCGCGAGCCCGAGCTTGGCCATCGCCTTCTCCAGGCGCAGGCGCAGCGCGGAGTTCTCGCGGTAGGTGACCAGCTCCTCGCCGGCCAGCTGCTCGAAGGTGATGTGGTCGCACGCCGTCAGCGGATGGTCGACGGGCAGCGCGACGACGAACTCCTCCTCCCAGATCAACGACGCAGCGAACTCCTCGCCGATCGCGTCGGGGTCCACCGCGGTGAACGCCGCGTCCAACTCGTCGGCGCGCAACCGGTCCAGCAGCTCGTCCTGGGTGCGCTCCACCATGTGGATCGCGACGCCGGGGTGGCGGGCGTGGAAGTCGGCGAGCACGTCGGCGAGGTCGTAGAGGCCCGTCGGGTACATGCCGCCGATCTTCAGCTCCCCGCGCAGGAGGCCGCTGAGCTCTTCGAGCTCGTTGTGCAGGCCATCGACCTCGGCCAGCACGCGGTGGGCGTAGTCGAGGACCAGCCGGCCCTCGCTCGTCAGCTCGACCGACCGGCTGGACCGCGTGAAGACCTGGATGTTCAGCTCGGCCTCGAGGCGGCGGATCTGCTGCGAGATCGCCGACTGCGCGAGGTGCAGCTCCTCCCCCGCCTTCGTGAACGAGCCATGGCGGGCCACGGCGGCGATGGTGCGCAGGTGACGGAGCTCCATACGGCGATGCTACGTCCCGTCCGCGCAGAAGTCGAAGTCCCGTTTGCGGCAGCATCCATCACGTCACCTGATGGATGCCTCCGCGTCTGAGAGGCTGCGCGGCGATGGACGTCGCCCTGGAGCAGGTCACCCACCGGCTGCGCACCCCGCTGCGCACCGCCTACGGCGATGTCGATCGCCGGGGCACCTACGTCCTGACCCTGACGGCGAAGGACGGCGTGACGGGCCGGGGCGAAGCCGCGCCGCTGGAGCCCTACGACGGCGTGCCGCTGGAGATCGTCGGCCAGGCGCTGGAGCGCTACGCCGAGGTGCTGTCCGACGACCGCGACCGCACCGGCGCCGAGCTCGTGGACGCCTGCCGGGAGGTCGCCGACCTGCCCCAGGCGCTGGCCGCGGTCGACCTCGCGCTGTGGGACGCCGCCGGGCGCCGCGCCGGCAAGCCGATCGCGGCGCTGCTGACCGACGAGCCCGTGGCCCAGGTCGCCGTCAACGCGACGATCGGCGCGCTCGATCGGGCGGGCGCCGCCGAGGCGGCCGCCGCGGCGGTCGAGGCGGGCTTCGAGTGTCTCAAGGTCAAGGTCGGCACCGGCGACGACGCGGGTCGCGTGGCCGCGATCCGCCGCGCGGTCGGCGACCACGTCGCGATCCGCCTGGACGCCAACGGCGCCTGGGAGGTCGACGAGGCGGTCGACGCGATCGAGGAGCTCGCCCGGCACGACCTCGAGCTGGTCGAGGAGCCGGTGTCGGGCATCGCGGAGCTGCGCGCGGTGCGCGAGCGCGTGCCGGTGCGCATCGCGATGGACGAGACGGCGGCCGAGCTCGGCGCGGTCGGGTCGGGCGCCGCCGACGCCGTCTGCCTGAAGATCGCACGCGCCGGCGGCATCTCGGCGCTGCTGGCCCAGGCGATGCTCGTGCGCGCGACGGGCGCCGAGGTCTACGTGGCCTCGACGATCGACGGGCCGCTGGGGATCGCCGCCGCGCTGCACTGCGCCGCGGCGCTGCGGGTCGAGCTGCCGTGCGGGCTGGCGACGCTCGACCTGCTCGCCGAGGACGACGGCCTGCTGCCGGTGCACCACGGGCGCCTGCTCGTGCCGCGCGGGCCCGGGCTGGGCATCTAGCGGTCGCGAGCCGCCGCGGTCGCGATCGCCGTCCGCCAGGTGAGGACGCGGCGCGTGCCGGCGTCCAGCGCGGTGCGCTCGAGGGCGCCGGCGCGCACGGCGCGCTCCAGCCCGACCGCGGCCTGGGCGGCCGCCTCGTAGGTCTGGGCGAACAGCGGCAGGTCGACGCCGGCGCCCAGCGCGAAGAGCGCCAGCTGCGACGGCGTGCCGAACTGGGCGACGGCCGCGGCCTGCAGGTCGTCGGTGACCGCCACGCCGCCGAAGCCCAGTCGTCCGCGCAGCTCACGGGTCACCCAGCGGCGCGAGAAGGCGGCCGGGCGCGGGTCGACGCGCGGGTAGGTCGCGGTCGACAGCATCACGGCGCGCGGCTTCAGCTCGGCGTAGGGCTTGAGGTCGATCGCCCGCAGCGTGGAGAGCGGCAGGTCGACGCGGGCCGCTCCGTCGTCGGTGTTGATGGACGCGGCGCCGAAGCCCGGGAAGTGCTTGAGGACGGGCTCGACGCCGCCGGCGCGCAGCCCGTCGGCGAACGCGCCGGCGCGCTGGGCGACGGTCTCGGCATCGCGCCCGTAGGTGCGGCCCTCGTCCTCCAGCGCTGCTCCGGGCCGGGCGACGTCGACGACGGGCGCGACGTCGACGTTGACGCCCGCGGCCCGCAGCGTGCGCGCCGCGGCGGCGCCGTTGCGCCGGGCGGCCGCGGCGCCCGGGGTGGCGCCCGCACCCTGGGCGGGCGCGCCCGGGATCCGCCGGACCGTCGCGCCCTCCTGGTCGACCATCACGAGCAGCGGCGCGTCGACGGCCGGCGGTCGCTCGATGCGCTGCAGCCGCGCGACGGTCGCCCGCACCTGCGCGGCGCTGCGCACGTTGCGCGAGAAGAGGATCACGCCGGCGGCCTCCCCGCGGGCGATGCGCCGCTCCAGCGCCTTGGGCGGCGTCAGGCCGGCGTAGGCGAAGACGAGGTGCTGGCCGATGGACTGGCGCAGCGTGAGGCGCGCCGGGCGATCGCCCGCGCCCGCCACGTGGGGACTGTCCCCACGGACCACGGGGCGACTGTCTCCGGTGCCGGCGCCGCCGCCGCAGCCGGGGAGCGCCAGCGCAGCGACCAGCGCCCCCGCAACGCGCGCCTTCACGCCGCCGTCCCCTGGATCGCGGCCGCCAGCTCGCGGGGCGCCTCGCGGGGCAAACCATGGCCGGCGCCGGCGATGACGGCGACCTCGGCCTGGGGCAGCACCTCGCGGTAGCGCTCTGCGAAGTTCATGAACTTCGCGTCGCGGTCGCCGACCACGATCGTCACCGGCATCGCCAGCCCGGCCAGCCGATCCCACAGCGGCTCCATGTCGCCGGCGCCGATGCCGCGCAGCGCCGCGGCCAGCGCGACCGGGTCGTTGCGCAGCAGGTCCTCGCGCCACCAGCGCGCGGCCTCCGGCGGCGTCCCGTCAAACAGCGGCTGCGCCTGCCAGCGGTCGGCGTACTCCTGGATCGTCATGTGCTCGAGGTCGGCCGCGAGCCGCCCGTCCTCGTCACGGCGGGCCGCCCGGGCGTGCTCGTCGTCGATCCCCGCGCTGGTCGCCACGAGGATCAGCCGCGTGACGCGCTCGGGGGCCGCGAGCACGACGTGCTGGGCGATCCGGCCGCCGAAGGAGTACCCGCACAACACGAACTCGCGGGGCGCGGCGGCCAGCACGTCGGCCGTGCATCCCGCCAAGGAGATCGGCCTGACGCCCGCCTTCGTGCCGTGCCCGCGGAGGTCGGGGACCAGCGGGTTGTAGCGTTCCCGATCCAGCTCGGGCAGGACGGGGTCCCAGGCACGGTGGGTCCCGCCGAAGCCGTGGAGCAGTACCAGCGTCTCGAGCATCTCCCCTATCTATCCCATGAGCGAGACTCGCGACACCTACCTCCTGCTGCGCGCCTTCGTCGACGAGCTGGCCCGCTGCGGCGTCGCGGGCGCCTGCACGTCGCCGGGCTCGCGCTCCACGCCGCTGGTCCTGAGCCTCGCCCGCGACGACCGGATCGCGACGACCTCGCACGTCGACGAGCGCGCCGCCGGGTTCTTCGCGCTCGGCCTCGCCAAGGCCACGGGCCGCCCCGCGGTGCTGGCCTGCACGTCGGGCACGGCCGCGGCCAACTACGCGCCCGCGGTCATCGAGGCGGCGGAATCGCGGCTGCCGCTGGTCGTCCTGACCGCCGACCGGCCGCCGGAGCTGCGCGACGTCGGCGCCGGGCAGACCATCGACCAGATCAAGTTGTACGGGTCGGCGGCCAAGTGGTTCGTCGAGGTCGGGACCCACGAGGCGACGCCGGAGCGGCTGCGCTGGATCCGGCAGCTCGCGTGCCGCGCGGTGTGGACCGCGATGGACGGCCGCGCCGGACCCGTGCACCTCAACATCGCGCTGCGCGAGCCGCTCGTGCTCGAGGAGCCGCTCGGCGAGGAGCCCGGCGCCGGCGGGCGTCCGGGCGGCGCGCCGTGGACGGCGCGCGTCACCTCCGACGACGACCCGGCGCCGCTGATTGCCTGGCTGCGCGAGCAGCGCCACGGCGTGATCGTCGCCGGTCGCGAGGAGCCCGGTGCGCCGGCCGGCGCCGACCATCCCGCCGCGCGCCTCGCCGCCGCGCTGGCGTGGCCCGTGCTTGCCGACCCGCTGTCGGGCGCGCGCCACGGCGGCGCGGCCATCGCGCACTACGACGCATTGCTGCGCGACCAGGCGTGGGCCCAGCGCGTCACGCCGGGTGCGGTGCTCCGCCTCGGTGACCTGCCGACCTCCAAGCCGCTGCGCCAGTGGCTGGCGCGCCTCGACGGCGTCTCGCAGGTCGCGCTCGTGCCGGGCGGTGCCTGGCACGACCCCGCCGCCACGCTGGAGGCCGTCTTCGACCTGCGCTCCCCGGCGCTGGGCGCGATCGACGAGGTCTGGCACACCGACCGGGCGTGGCTGGGCACCTGGCACGATGCCGACGCCCGCGCGGCCCGTGCGCTCGCGGACACGCTGGGCGACGAGCTCAACGAGCCGCGCGTCGCCCGCGAGCTGGCCACCGCCGTGCCCGAGGGCGCGCGCGTCGTCGTCGCGGCCTCCATGCCGATTCGCGACGTCGAGACGTTCTGGCCCGTCGGCGCGCGCGCCACCGCGCTGGCCAACCGCGGGGCCAACGGCATCGACGGCACCATCTCGACCGCCTACGGTGTGGCCGCCGGGACGCCTGAGGCGCCGGTCTTCCTCCACCTCGGCGACGTGGCGCTGGCACACGACCTCGGCGGCCTACTGGCCGGCAAGCGCCTCGGCGTGCCGCTGACCGTCGTCGTCGTCGACAACGCCGGCGGCGGCATCTTCGACTTCCTCCCGGTCGCCACCCAGCGCGACGCCTACGAGCAGCACGTGCTCACCCCGACGGGGCTCGAGGTGGAGCGGGTGGCGGCGCTGTTCGATGCGCGGTACGTCGCGATCGGCAGCGTTGAGGAGCTTCGGCGGGCGCTGGCCGACCCCCCGTCCGGGACCACGCTGCTGCACGTGCGGACCGTGCGGGCGGAGAACGTCGCGCTGCACCGGCGCTGCTGGGCGGCGGTCGCCGGCGCGCTCGCCGTGTGACTTCCCTGCAATTCGCCATTCGGGGAAGTGACGTGGCGTGCGGAGAGGGGTAGGGTGGGCCCAGGATGGTGTGGATCGTCGCCCTCTCCGCCGGTTGGCTCGGTGCCTTCGTGCTGCTCGTCGCCCTCACGACGATGGCTTCGCGAAGTGACCGCCCGACCGCCGAGCACCTCGCCCGCCACCCGCGCGGCGCGCGCCTCTGGCTGCCGCCGCGGCCCGACCGCGACGGCGTCTGAGCGCTTCAGGACGACAACGCGGCGGCGATGAAGATGCCGACCGTGGCGATCAGCGCGAGCGCGCCGAGAGCGATCCCGGCGTTGGCCTGCCACGGCGCGGTGCGCTGCTTGCGGGCGCAGTCGCCGCGCGCCGAGATGCCCATCGCGACCGCGATCACCCCCAGGATCAGTCCCGGGATCAGCAGCAGGCACGTGAGCACGGCGATGATGCCGCAGACCAGCGAGGCGATCGCGCGGCCGGATGCGGCGGAGCGGGTGCGGCTCTCGCCGACTGGCGAGGAGTGGGCGTCCAGCGGCGAGACGCTCGACGGCTTGCTGGCAGACACGGCAGGACCTCCGGTGGGATTGACGGGACGGGAACGATCAGGCGAGCGCTGCCGACGCCTGGACGTCGGCAGCCCGCGTGCGGGCGAACGGTGCGCAGAGCGCGAGGGCGACCAGCGGCGCGGCGAGGATCGCCCACCACAGCTGCCCGCCGGTCAAGGCCGCCAGCACGATCGCGTTGTTGAAGGAGTGGATGGCGATGCCCGGCAGCAGCGACCCGGTGAACCACCGCAGCAGGCAGGCCCCGAACCCGAAGGCCGCAGCTCCGGCGAGCATCGGCGCCGGCAGCGCCAGGACATGGCCGACGCCGAACAGGACGGCGGTGATCAGGGCGCCGATCCACGGCCCGCGCCAGGACGTCAGCGCCGGGAACAGGTAGCCGCGAAAGGCGATCTCCTCGACGATCGGTGCCGAGACCGCCATGCCGAGGACCAGCAGGACGGCCGGCGCGGCCGCGAGCCGGTGCGCGTCACCAGAGCCCGAGCCGCCGGCGCCGGTGAGCGCGCTCAGCAGCCCGTCGATCGCCCACGCGCCGGCCAGGACCGCGAGCCCCCAGCCGACGGCCGGCCAGAACGCCGTGCGGCGCAGGCCGAGCGTCGACGGGCCGAGGCGGTGCGCGCCGCGCGACGCGGCGACGAGGACGACGCCCAGCAGGACGGCGTCGGTGAGCAGCAACGACGCCGCGGCGGTCGTCCGTCCGTCGCCGGCGGCCGTCACGACGACATACGCCGCAGCGAGGCCCAGCGCGAGTCCGACCACGACGGCGAGCTTCGCGCTCAGCGGTCCCCATCCGGCGACGATGGGCCGCGGACGGCGGCTGACTGCGCGATCGTCGCTTACCAGAGAGGGGGCCTCCGCGGACATGGCTCACGGAGTACCCGCGATGGACCGCTCTGGCGTGCTTTGGGCGGGCGCCGTCCGCAGCCGGACAGGTCCGCCGCGATCCGTAGGCTGCGCGATGTGGCTGACGTCCTGCAGTTCTCGCTCCTCGGCGACCCCGAGCCGGTGGCCGTGCCCGAACGCGCGGCGCCGCCGCGGCTGACGTCCAAGGGCATCGCTCCCGGCGACATCGTCGAGGTCGACCGCAAGGGCCGGCGCTTCCACGCGCTGGTCGAGGCCCTCGAGCAGCGCGAGACGGGCCGCTTCGACCTCTCCGTCCGTCCGCTGGACGGCCGCTCGACGTGGCGCACGGCAACCGTCGCCGACGTCGTCGGCGTCTGGCGCCGAGCCCGCGCGTAGCGGGCGGCCTCAGCCGGCCAGGACCGGCAGCAGCGCCTGCAGCTTGATCTCGGTCTCGGCCAGCTCGGCCGCGGGGTCGGAGTCGGCGACGACGCCCACGCCGGCGTAGCAGCGGGCGACCCGCCCGCGCAGTAGCGCGCAGCGCAGCGCGACGACGAACTCGCCGTCCTCGTCGAGGTCGGTCCACCCGACCGGGCCGGCGTACCAGCCGCGGTCGAGCCCTTCGAGGGCGGGGATCAGCGGCGCCGCCACGGCGAGCGGCTCGCCACCGACCGCCGGCGTCGGGTGCAGCAGGCCGGCGAGCTCGACCACGCTGACGGCGTGCGACAGCTGCGCGCGGATCGGCGTGCCCAAGTGCTGGATGTTGGCCATCTTGACCACCGACGGCTCGTCGGGCGCGGTCACCCAGACGGCGTGCGGCTTGAGGGTGCGCGCGATGCGGCGGATGACGATCGCCTGCTCCTCGCGGTCCTTGGCCGAGCGCAGGAGGCGCTCGCCGAGGTGGTCGTCGACCGCCGGGTCGGCGCTGCGCCGGGTCGAGCCGGCCAGCGCCAGCGTCGCGGCGCGCTCGCCGTCACGGCGGATCAGCAGCTCGGGGCTGGCCGCGACGAAGGCGGCGTCGCCGCGCCCGGCGCAGACGAGGTGGCAGGCCGGGAACGCCTCGCGCAGCACGCCGAGCACGGCGGCGGGATCGTGGTCGACCGGCGCATGGACCTGCACCTCGCGAGCGAGCACGACCTTCTGCAGCTCGCCGCTGCGGATGCGCTCCACCGCCCGCGCCACGGCCTGCTCGTAGTGCTCGGGCGGCATCGCGCTGTTGACGAGGTACCGGCCGGCGGGATCGGGGTCCAGCAGCGGCAGCGGGACATCGGTGCGCAGCTCGGCGGCACGGCGCTCCAGGCGTCCGACGAGATCCTCGACGGTGTCGTCGGGCGTGGCGAGCGCGCACAGCGTGAGCCGCACGTCGGCGCCTCTGCGCACGAGCGCCGCCTCGGGAACATGCAGCGACGCGGGCGCGTAGCCGGCCCAGTGCGGATCGCTGCCGCCCTGGGGCGCGTACGCGAAGCCGCCGACCGCGATCGGGCCGCAGCCGCGCGGGCCGTCGGGCGGATCGCAGGCGGCCTGCGAGGCCAGCACGCGCCAGCGGGCGGCGGCGAGCTTGAAGCGATCCGGACCGGCGGACTCGATCGCCATCACGACGCCGAGCGCACCCAGGGCCGCCCGGTCGCGGTCGGGCTGCTCGAAGCAGAACCAGGGCTCGCCGGCACGGCGCGACGCCGCGACGACGGCGGTCGGGTCCGTCGCGGGATCGACGGCGACGGTGATCGCGGCCAGGGCCTCCCCGTGGCGGCGCGCACGCCGCAACGCCTCGGCGACCCGGCGCTCCAGACGGGCACGATCGGCCGCGGTGAGCGCGAACCCGCCGTGGGCGGTGAGGACCGAGGCCATGGGCTGCCAGTCTACGAACGAGGACGGACCCGCCGCAGCGGGCCCGTCAGGAACGGCAGCAGGTGAGCGCCGTCCGCCGCGCGAGCGAGCCCCTGGGCGAGGCTTCGCCTAGGTCTCGCCGCGCCCGCGGGAGATGGCGATCTCCCCCGTGCGCATCATCTCGACGAGGCCGAAGGGCCGCAGGAGGCCCTCGAAGGACTCGATCTTGTCGGTCGTGCCCGTGATCTCCACGATGATCGACCGGCGGGTGACGTCGACGACGCGCCCCCGGAAGATCTCGCACAGCTGCAGCACCTCGGCGCGCTGGACGCCGTCGACCGCCACCTTGAAGAGCGCCAGCTCGCGCGTGACGGTGTCGGCCGGCTCGAGGTCGCGGATCTTCAGGACGTTGATCAGCTTGTGCAGCTGCTTGGTGACCTGGTCGATCGGATGCAGCGCACCGTCGACGGTCAGCGTCACGCGCGACACGTTGTCGTCGTCGGTCGGGCCGACGGTGAGCGTGTCGATGTTGAACCCGCGGCGCGCGAACAGCCCGGCGATGCGCGTCAGCACGCCCGGCTTGTTCTCCACGAGGATCGACAGGACGTGCTTGCGCCCCGTCCGCATCTGCCCCGAGGCCTCGAGGTCCTCGAGGTTCAGCAGCTCCTTGACTCCGGGATCGCCCATGCGCTCAGCCCACCATCTCGCGCGCGGCGGAGCCCGGCGAGATCATCGGATACACGTTCTCCTCGCGCGTGACGCGGATGTCGACGACCACCGGACCCTCGGTCGCCAGCGCAGCGCGCAGGTCGTCGAGGAGCGTGTCCTTGTTCGTCAGGCGCAGGCCGGTGGCCCCGTAGGCCTCGGCCAGCTTGACGAAGTCCGGGCTCTGCCCCATGTCGACGTGCGAGTAGCGGTTGTCCCAGAACAGCTCCTGCCACTGGCGGACCATGCCGAGGTAGCCGTTGTTGAGGATGAACACCTTGACCGGGATCCGGTTGGCCACGCAGGTGGCCAGCTCCTGGCTGTTCATCTGCACCGAGCCGTCGCCGGTGATGCAGACCACGGTCTCGTCCGGGCACCCGACCTGGGCGCCCATCGCGGCCGGCAGGCCGAAGCCCATCGTCCCGAGGCCGCCGGAGTTGATCCACCGGCGGGGCTTGGCGAAGTTGTAGTACTGCGCCGCCCACATCTGGTGCTGGCCGACGTCGGAGGTGACGATCGCGTCGCCGCCGGTCGCCTCGTAGATCGCCTGGATCGCGCGCTGGGGCTTGATCTCGGTGTCGGACGAGTCCGCGTAGCTGAGCGGGTGGCGCTCCTGCCACTCGTGGATGCGCTGCCACCACTCATCCAGCCGGGACGGGTCCGCATCCAGGGCGCGGTACTCGTTGACCAGCTTGGCGAGGATGTTCTTCGCGTCGCCGACGATCGGGATGTGCGCCGGGACGTTCTTGGAGATCTCGGCCGGGTCGATGTCGATGTGGATGAACTTGGCTCGCGGCGCGAACTCCGACAGCTTGCCGGTGATCCGATCGTCGAACCTCGCCCCGATCGCGCAGATCAGGTCGGCCTCGTCCATCGCGTAGTTGGCCGCGCGCGTGCCGTGCATGCCCAGCATGCCCAAAAACTGCGGGTGCGGCGACGGGAAGCCACCGAGCCCGTTGAGCGTGTTGGTGACCGGGAAGCGATCGCTGGTGGCGAACTCGGTCAGCTCGGCCGACGCGTTGGCGAGGATGACCCCGCCGCCGGCGTAGATCACGGGCCGGCGGGCCGACGCGAGCGCCTTGGCCGCCTGGCGGATCTGCTTGACGTTGCCCTCCGTGGTGGGCTGGTAGCCCGGGAGGTGCACGTCGGTGACCGGCTCGTACGGGATGTCGGCCTTCGACAGGTCGGTCGGGATGTCGACCACGACCGGCCCCGGCCGCCCGGTGCGGGCGACGTGGAAGGCCTCGTGCAGCACGCGCGGGATCTCCAGCGGGTGCTGGATCATCCACGAGTGCTTGACCGCCGGCATCGTGATGCCGAGGATGTCGGCCTCCTGGAAGCCGTCGGTCCCGAGCAGCTCGGTGCGGACCTGGCCGGTGATGAAGACCACCGGGACCGAGTCCATCATCGCGTCCATGATCGGCGTGACCAGGTTGGTCGCGCCCGGGCCGCTGGTGCCCAGCGCGACGCCGACCTTGCCCGTCGCCTTG
>DASYLT010000013.1:0-20281 GCA_036009425.1 Baekduia sp.
CCGGCGTGGCGTGGAGATCGCGGGCGGGTTCACGGTCGCCGGCGCCCGGACGCTCGTGGCCCTCCTGCAGTCGGGCGTCCTCCCGGCCCGGCTGTCGCCGACGCCCAGATCGCGCGTCACGGCGGTACCGGCGCGCGCACCGGCGTACGATCCGGTGGTGTCGAGGCGCGGCGGGCCAACATGCCGCCGACGCGCGACTCGGCGTACGACTACCAGGGAGAACTTGATGAACATGTCCACCACCCGCCGGGGAGCAGGGGCCATGGCGTGCGCGCTCGCGGCCGTGGCCTTCGCGGCCGCCGGCTGCGGGAGCAGCAACAGCTCCGGCTCGAGCGGCAGCGCGACGAACGCCTCGGCCGGCACCACCGCCGTCGCAGCCACCGGCGTCGACGCCAAGGCCGCCGGCGAGGTGCCGGCCGCCGTCAAGTCCAAGGGCACGCTCACGGTCGCCGCCGACGCGTCCTACGCTCCCAACGAGTTCTTCGCCTCCGACGGCAAGACCGTCGAGGGCATGGACCCCGACCTCGCCAAGGCACTCGCCGGGGCGCTCGGCCTCAAGGCCAAGGTCGTCAACGCCACCTTCGACGGGATCATCCCGGGCCTCGCCGCCAACAAGTACGACTTGGGCATGTCGTCGTTCACCGACACCAAGGAGCGCGAGAAGACCGTCGACTTCGTCACGTACTTCTCGGCCGGCACGTCGTTCTACGTCAAGGCGCAGGGCGGCCCGGCGATCACCGGCCTGGACAGCCTGTGCGGCCACAAGGTCGCCGCGGAGAAGGGCACGACGCAGGCCTCCGACGCCACGGCGCAGGACAAGAAGTGCAAGGCCGCAGGCAAGCCCGGCGTGACCGTCTCGGTCTTCCCCGACCAGAACGGCGCGAACCTGGCGATCAACAGCGGCCGGGCCGACGTCGGCATGGCCGACTCGCCGGTGGCCGACTACCAGGTCAAGCAGTCCGGCGGCCAGTTCAAGGTGGTCGGCACGCCCTACGGCACCGCGCCCTACGGCATCGCGCTCCCCAAGGGCAACGGCATGGCGCCCGCGGTCCGCGACGGGCTGTCGGCGCTGATCGCCGATGGCGCCTACAAGCAGATCCTGACCAAGTGGGGCGTCCAGAGCGGGGCGATCACCACGCCCGTCATCAACGGCGCCACGAGCTAGCGCCCGCGCCATGAGCGACGTCGCCGCCGAACCCGCACCGCAGCAGCGCCCGGACGACATCAAGGCCGTCCCGGTCAAGCATCCGCTGCGCTGGGTCATGGCGGTGCTCGTCGCCGTGCTGGCCGCCGACATCGTCTGGTCGGCGGCCACCAACCCGCGCTTCCAGTGGGGCGTCTTCGGAGACTTCTTCTTCGACAGCCGCATCCTCCACGGGCTGCAGATCACGCTCGAGCTGACCGTGCTGGCCATGGCGATCGGCATCCTGCTGGGCATCGTGCTGGCGGTGATGCGGCTGTCGCCCAACCCGCTGATCTCCGGCGGCGCGTCGTTCTACGTGTGGATCTTCCGCGGCACCCCGGTGCTCGTGCAGATCCTGTTGTGGAACTACATCGGCGCGCTGTACCCGGACATCTCGTTCGGCGTGCCGTTCGGCGGGCCCGACATCGTCTCGGTCAGCGCCAACTCGCTGATCACGCCGTTCGTGGCAGGGATGCTGGCGCTCGGACTCAACGAGGGCGCCTACATGGCCGAGATCGTGCGCGCGGGCATCCTGTCGGTCGACGAGGGCCAGGGCGAGGCCTCCCAGGCGCTGGGCATGACGCGGCTGCAGACCATGCGCCGCATCGTGCTGCCCCAGGCGATGAGGGTGATCGTGCCGCCGACGGGCAACGAGACCATCTCGATGCTCAAGACGTCGTCGCTGGTCAGCGTGATCGCGCTCGCCGACCTCACGTACTCGGCCCAGCTCATCTACTCCACCAACTACAAGACGATCCAGCTGCTGCTGGTCATCAGCGTCTGGTACCTGATCTTCACCACGATCCTGACGATCGGGCAGTACTACCTGGAGCGCCGGTTCGGCCGCGGGTCGATGCGCGGCCAGGCGCTCACGCCGCTGCAGCGGTTGCGGTTGACGGTGTTCCCGCGGCACGAGGGAGGCGGTGCGCTGTGAGCACGCCGATGGTCCTGGCGGAGGGGGTCCACAAGCGCTTTGGGCGCGTGGAGGTCCTGCGCGGGATCTCGCTGGAGGTCCAGCCCGGTCAGGTCATGTGCATGCTCGGACCGTCGGGCTCGGGCAAGTCGACGTTCCTGCGGTGCATCAACCACCTCGAGAAGATCCAGGCCGGCCGCCTGTCGGTCGACGGCGAGCTCGTCGGCTACCGCCAGGAGGGCGACCGCCTGCACGAGCTGCGGGAGGCCGACGTCGTGCGCAAGCGCGCCGAGATCGGGATGGTCTTCCAGCGCTTCAACCTCTTCCCACACATGACGGCGCTGCAGAACGTCTGCGAGGCGCCGGTGCAGGTCCGCGGCGTCGCTCGCGAGCAGGCCCGCGAGCGCGGCGCCGAGCTCCTGGCGCGCGTCGGCCTCGGCCACCGGCTGTCGGCGTACCCCTCGCAGTTGTCGGGCGGTCAGCAGCAGCGCGTGGCCATCGCCCGTGCCCTGGCGATGGACCCCAAGTTGATGCTCTTCGACGAGCCGACGTCCGCGCTGGACCCCGAGCTGGTGGGCGAGGTGCTCGACGTCATGCGCGGGCTGGCCGCTGACGGCATGACGATGATCGTGGTCAGCCACGAGATCGGGTTCGCGCGCGAGGTGGCCGACACGATGGTGTTCATCGACGAGGGCCTGGTCGTCGAGAGCGGGCCGCCCGAGCAGGTCATCTCGTCGCCGCAGCACGAGCGGACGAGGGCGTTCCTGTCCAAAGTCCTCTGACCGGCGTGCGCCGCAGCGGCGCACGGGGCGGGGAGTAGGGTCGAGCCGATGTCGACCCCTGCGCTCCGCGTCGAGCTGCGCGGAACCGGATTGCGCCCCGACGACGTCCTCGCCGTCGCGCGCGCCGACGCGGAGGTGGTGCTGACCGACCAGGCGCGCGCCACGATGGAGGCCAGCGCCGCAGTGGTCGCCGGCCTCGTCGCCTCCGACGAGCCGGCCTACGGCGTCTCCACCGGCTTCGGCTCGCTGGCCAACGTCGTCATCCCGGCCGACCGCCGCGAGGAGCTCCAGCGCGCGCTGGTCCGCTCGCACGCCGCGGGCATGGGCCCGCCGGTCGAGCGCGAGGTCGTCCGGGCGATGATGCTCCTGCGCGCCCGCACGCTCGCGATGGGCTTCTCCGGGGCGCGGCCGGTCGTGGTCGACACCATGCTCGCGCTGCTCAACGCCGGCCTCACGCCGGTCGTGCGCGAGCACGGCTCGCTGGGCGCCAGCGGCGATCTCGCCCCGCTGGCGCACTGCGCGCTGGCACTGCTGGGCGAGGGCCAGGTCGTCGACGCCGATGGCGCCGTCCGCCCCGCCGCCGAGGCGCTGGCCGCGGCCGGGATCGCCCCGGTGACCCTGTTCGCCAAGGAGGGGCTGGCGCTCATCAACGGCACCGACGGCATGCTCGGCATGCTGCTGATGGCCGTCGAGGACCTCTCGCAGCTGCTGAAGGCGGCCGACATCGTCTGCGCAATGTCGGTCGAGGCGCTGATGGGCACCGACCGCGCCTTCGCCGAGGATCTCGTCGCGCTACGCCCGCAGCCCGGGCAGGCCGACAGCGCCGCCAACCTGCGCCGGTTGCTGGCCGGCTCGCCGATCGTCGCCAGCCACCGCTGGGGCGACGACCGCGTGCAGGACGCCTACTCGCTGCGCTGCGCCCCGCAGGTCGCCGGAGCGGCCCGCGACACGCTCGACCACGCGCGGCGCGTCGCCGGCTACGAGCTGCTGTCGGCCATCGACAACCCGATGGTCCTGCCCGACGGGCGCGTCGAGTCCTGCGGCAACTTCCACGGCGCGCCGATCGGCTTCGTCTGCGACTTCCTGGCGATCGCCGCCGCGGAGGTCGGCGCGATCGCCGAACGCCGGACCGACCGGATGCTCGACCCTGCCCGCTCGCACGGCCTGCCGCCGTTCCTCACCGAGGAGGCGGGCGTGAACTCCGGCCTGATGATCGCCCAGTACACGCAGGCCGCGATGGTCGCCGAGAACCGCCGCCTCGCCGCGCCTGCCTCGGTCGACTCGCTGCCGACCAGCGCGATGCAGGAGGACCACGTCTCGATGGGGTGGGGGGCGGCGCGCAAGCTGCGCCAGTCGGTCGCCAACCTCCGGCGGATCCTCGCGGTGGAGCTGCTGTGCTCGGCCCACGGCCTCGACCTGCGCGCACCGCTGGAGCCGGGCCGGGCGACCGCCGCCGCACGCGCCGCCGTCCGCGAGCACATCGCCGGGCCGGGGCCGGACCGCTTCCTGTCGCCCGACCTGGGCGCCGCCGAGCGACTGCTCGGCCCGGGAGGCGGCCTCGTCGAGGCCGTCGAAGCCGAGATCGGAGAGCTGCTGTGAGAGGGAGTCGCCCCGTCCGCGCGCCGCGCGGCACCGAGCTGACCTGCCGGGGCTGGGCCCAGGAGGCCGCCCTGCGGATGTTGATGAACAACCTCGACCCCGACGTGGCCGAGCGCCCGGACGACCTCGTCGTCTACGGCGGCACCGGCCGCGCCGCACGGTCCTGGGAGGCCTTCGACGCGATCGTCCGCACGCTGCGGGAGCTGGCCGACGACGAGACGCTGCTCGTGCAGTCGGGCAAGCCCGTCGGGGTGTTCCGCACGAACGTGTGGGCGCCGCGCGTGCTGCTGGCCAACTCCAACCTCGTGCCCGAGTGGGCGACGTGGGACGAGTTCCGCCGCCTGGAGGAGCTGGGCCTGACCATGTACGGCCAGATGACCGCCGGCTCGTGGATCTACATCGGCAGCCAGGGGATCGTCCAAGGCACCTACGAGTGCTTCGCCGAGATCGCCCGGCGCCACCACGGCGGCTCGCTCGCCGGGACGATCACGCTGACCGCGGGGCTGGGCGGCATGGGCGGCGCCCAGCCGCTGGCCGTGACGATGAACGGCGGCGTGGCGCTGTGCGTCGAGGTCGACCCCGAGCGCATCCGCCGCCGGCTGGAGACCCGCTACCTCGACGAGGTCGCCGACGACCTCGCCGACGCCGTCGCGCGCTGCCGTGCCGCCCGCGACGCCCGCCGTGCGCTGAGCGTCGGCCTGGTCGGCAACGCCGCCGAGGTCCTGCCCGCGCTCCTGGCCGCCGGCTTCGAGGCCGACATCGTCACCGACCAGACCTCCGCCCACGACCCGCTGGTCGGGTACGTCCCCGACGGCATGAGCCTCGCCGAGGCCGACGCGCTGCGGGCCGAGGATCCCGACGCCTACATCAAGCGGTCGCGCGCGGCGATCGCCGCTCACTGCGCCGCGATGGTCGGCTTCCTCGATCGCGGCGCTGAGGTCTTCGACTACGGCAACAGCCTGCGGGCCGAGGCGCGCAACGGCGGCTTCGAGCGCGCCTTCGCCTATCCCGGCTTCGTCCCGGCCTACGTGCGCCCGCTGTTCTGCGAGGGCAAGGGGCCGTTTCGCTGGGTGGCGCTGTCGGGCGACCCGGCCGACATCGCCGCGACCGATCGCGCCGTGCTCGAGGAGTTCGGCGACGACGAGCGGCTCGTGCGCTGGATCGAGCAGGCCCAGGAGCGGATCGCCTTCCAGGGGCTGCCGGCCCGGATCTGCTGGCTGGGCTACGGCGAGCGTGCCCGGCTGGGGCTGCGCTTCAACGCGATGGTCGCCAGCGGTGAGCTCTCGGCGCCGATCGTCATCGGCCGCGACCACCTCGACGCCGGATCGGTCGCCTCGCCCTACCGGGAGACCGAGGGCATGGCCGACGAGTCCGACGCGATCGCCGACTGGCCGCTGCTCAACGCGCTGGTCACCACGGCGTCGGGCGCCTCGTGGGTGAGCATCCACCACGGCGGCGGCGTGGGGATCGGGCGCTCGATCCACGCGGGCATGGTCTGCCTGGCCGACGGCACCGAGCTGGCCGCGGAGAAGCTCGAGCGGGTGCTGACCGCCGACCCCGGCACGGGCGTCATGCGCCACGTCGACGCCGGCTACCCGCGGGCGATCGAGGTGGCGCAGGAGCGCGGCGTCCGGATCCCGATGCGCGAGGAGCCGTGAGCGTTCGCGAGATCGTCACGGTCGGCGACCCCGTGCTGCGGCAGCGGGCGCGCGAGATCACGCGCGACGAGCTGGCGTCGCCGGAGGTCCAGCAGCTCATCGACGACCTGATCGACACGATGCGCGCCGCCGGCGGCGCGGGCATCGCCGCCAACCAGATCGGCGACCTGCGCCGCGTCGCGGTCGTCGAGGTCAAGGACAACCCGCGCTACCCCTACAAGCCGCCGATCCCCTTGACCGTCCTCGTCAATCCGACCATCGAGCCGGTCGGCGCCGAGCTCGTGGCGATCAACGAGGGGTGCCTGTCGGTGCCGGACCTGCGCGGCGAGCTGGAGCGCCACGTGAGCATCCGCGTGCGGCGCCTGGATCGCGACGGCGGCGAGCACGACGAGATCCGCCGCGGCCTGACCGCCGGGACGTTCCAGCACGAGGTCGACCACCTCGACGGCATCCTGTTCCTCGACCGCGCCGACCCGCGCACCTTCACGACGTGGGAGCAGTTCGAGCGGTTCCACCGCGCGGCGTTCGTGGAGCGGATCACCGCGTTCGTCGACCGGGTCGGATCGTGACGGTCCTGTGGTGCGAGCTGGCGTGGCTCGGCGCCCACGAGGCGCAGGCCGGCGTGGTGCTGGAGCTGGCCGGCGACCGGATCGCGCGGATCGAGGTCGGCGTCGCGGCGCCGCCGGCCGGCGCGCAGCGGTTGGCGGGGCTGACGCTGCCCGGCCTGGCCAACGCCCACTCGCACGCCTTCCAGCGCGGCCTGCGCGGGCGCACCCACGGTGCGACGGGGTCGTTCTGGACCTGGCGCGAGCAGATGTACGCCTTGGCGGAGCGGATCGATCCCGACGGCTACCTCGCGCTCGCGCGCGCGACGTTCGGCGAGATGGCGCTGGCCGGCATCACGCTCGTCGGCGAGTTCCACTACCTGCACCACGGCCCCGGTGGCCGCCGGTTCGACGACCCGAACGCGTTCGGGTCGGCGGTGATCCAGGCGGCAGCCGAGGTCGGGGTCCGGTTGACGCTCCTGGACGCCTGCTACCTGGAGGGAGGCCTGGACCGCTTCCGCGACGGGAGCCCCGAGGCGTGGGTGGCGCGCGTCGACGGGCTCACCGAGGGTCCGCAGATGCGCGTGGGCGCGGCGATCCACAGCGTGCGCGCCGTCGACCCCGCCGGCGCGGCGGTGGTGGCGGACTGGGCGGCGGCGCGCGAGCGCCCCCTGCACGCACACGTCTCCGAGCAGCCGCGCGAGAACGAGGAGTGCCTGGCGCGCCACGGCGCCACGCCCACCGCAGTGCTGCAGGAGGCCGGCGCGCTGGAGGCGACGTTCACGGCCGTGCACGCGACCCACCTGACCGGCGCCGACGTGGCGCTGCTGGGCGGCGCGGGCGCGACCTGCTGCCTCTGCCCGACGACCGAGCGCGACCTGGCCGACGGCATCGGCGGCGCGCGGGCGCTGGTCGACGCGGGTGCGCGCCTGGCGGTCGGCAGCGATTCGCAGGCGGTGATCGACCTGCTGGAGGAGGCGCGCGCGATCGAGCTCGACGAGCGCCTGGCCACCGGGGTGCGCGGCGTGCACTCGGCCGCCGAGCTGCTGCGGGCCGCGACCGCCGGCGGCTACGCGAGCCTCGGCTGGCCCGAGGGCGGCGCGCTCGCCGAGGGCGGCCTCGCCGACCTCGCGACGGTGGGCCTGGACACCGTCGGCCTGGCCGGCACCGACGCCGTGCACGCGGTGTCGTCGGTCGTCTTCGCGGGCACGGCTGCCGACGTGCGGGACGTGATGGTCGGCGGGCGCTGGATCGTGCGCGAGGGGCGGCACGTCACGCTGGACGTGGCGTCGGAGCTGCGGCGGGCGCTGGCGTGACCACGCTCGTCATCGACCGGATCGGCCTGCTGGTCACCAACGATCCGGCGCTCGGCGAGGGTCCGCTCGGGCTCGTCCGCGACGCCGCGCTGGTGCTCGAGGGCGACCGTGTCCTCGCCGTCGAGCGTGCGGGAGCGCAGGCCGACGAGCGGATCGACGCCGGCGGGCGTTGCGTGATCCCGGGCTTCGTCGACAGCCACACGCACCTGGTCTTCGCCGGGGAGCGCGGCGACGAGTTCGCGGCGCGGATGGCCGGCGCGCCCTACCGCGCCGGCGGGATCCGCACGACGACCGAGGCGACGCGCGCGGCGTCCGACGCCGAGCTGGCCGCCCTCGCGCGCGGCCGCCGGGACGAGGCGCTGCGGGCCGGCATCACGCACCTGGAGATCAAGTCCGGCTACGGCCTCGACGTCACGACCGAAGAGCGGCTCTGCGCGGTGGCCGCGCAGCTCACCGACGACGTGACGTTCCTCGGCGCGCACGTGGTCCCGGCGGAGTACGCCGGCCGCGCCGACGACTACGTCGCGCTGGTCTGCGGCCCGATGCTGGCGGCATGCGCGCCGCATGCGCGCTGGATCGACGTGTTCTGCGAGGAGGGCGCGTTCGACGAGCGGCAGTCGCGCGCGGTGCTCGAGGCCGGACGGGCGGCGGGCCTTGGCCTGCGCGTGCACGGCAACCAGCTCGGGCCGGGCGCGGGCGTGCGCCTGGCCGTCGAGCTCGGTGCGGCCTCGGTCGACCACTGCACCTACCTGACCGACGACGATGTCGCGGCGCTGGCCGGCGGCGAGACCGTCGCCACGTTCCTGCCGGCCACCGACTTCTCCACCGGCGAGCCCTATCCCGACGCACGGCGCGTGCTCGACGCCGGCGGGTCGGTGGCCGTGGCCACCAACTGCAACCCGGGCTCCAGCTACACGACGTCGATGGCGTTCTGCATCGCCCTCGCGGTCCGCGATCTGCACATGACCACCGACGAGGCGCTCCAGGCCGCCACGCTCGGCGGAGCCCGCGCGCTGCGGCGCACCGACGTCGGACACCTGGCGCCGGGCGCCCGCGCCGATGCCGTCGTGCTCGACGCGCCGTCGCACGCCCACCTCGTCTACCGGCCCGGCGTGCCGCTGGTGGCCACGACGATCAGCGCCGGGCGCGTCGCCTGGTCGGCACCGTGGCTCTGACGCTCACAGCTCACGCTCGTAGAAGAGGCTCAGCGGGCCGTCGGGCCGTCCCTCGCGGTTGCTGAACCCGAGGCTCTCGTACAGCGCACGAGCGGCGACGTCGTCCTCGCTGGTCCCGAGCTCCATGCGGTCGGCTCCCGCGTCGGAGGCGACCTCGATCGCGGAGAGCATCAGGGCGCGTCCGAGTCCCTGGCCGCGCCGGACCGGCTGGACGTACAGCTCGGCCAGATAGCACTCGAGGGCGGGCGACCAGATCGCGGGGCGGAACCGGAGGACCGCCAGCCCGTCGGGGCCGTCGCCGGCCAGCAGCACGGTGGTCTCGCCGCCGGCCATCAGCTCTTGAACGCGATCGGCGAGCGCCTGTGGCGACGGGGTCGGCTCCTCGAACTCACGGTTGAAGTCGTGCAGGAGCCGGCCGATCGCGGCGGCGTCGCCGGCGGTGGCGCGGCGGACCTGGCCTACCGATGGGTCGGCGCTCATGCTGGGTGAGTCTCGCGGATCGTCCGCCGTGCAGCAGGACGCCCGTGACGGGCCTTGACCATCGCGGCGGAGACGTTGGCCCTGATCATCCGCCGTCTGGGTAGGCCCTCACCATGCGCCTGCTCGCCATCGCCGACGAGGAGTCCTGGCTGCCGCTCGGCGCGCTCGTGGAATCGCACGCTCCCGACGTGATCCTGACGCTCGGCGATCTCGAGCCCGACGTCCTCGACCCGCTCGGCCGGTATTCGATCCCCGTCCTCGGCGTGTACGGCAACCACGACGACGGCCGGTACCTCGACGCAGCCAACACCACCAACCTGCACCTGGCCTCCGCGTCCGTCGACGGGGTCGCCTTCGCCGGCTTCGAGGGCTGCGTCCGCTACACCCGCGGTGCGCCGCTGCAGTACACCCAGCAGCAGGCCTCGCGGCTGGCACGCCGCATCCCGCCGGCCGAGATCCTCATCAGCCACTCGCCACCGCGCGGCATCCACGAGGAGCCCGACGACCGCGCCCACGAGGGCTTCGACGGCCTGCGCGACTACGTCACCCGCGTGGGACCGCGCCTGCACCTCCACGGCCACACGCCCGCACCGCCGCGGCGCGCGAGCCGGCTCGGTTTCACCACGGTGATCCACGTCGTGGGACATCGGATCGTCGACCTGTGATCGCACGCACATAGGATCCGGCCACCATGGCCGGCCGCGAGACCCCCGCCACCCGGGCCGCGAAGGCGGCGGGCATCACCTACGCCTTGCACGAGTACGACCACGATCCGCGGGCGGCGTCCTTCGCCGGCGAGGCCGCCGACGCGCTCGGGCTCGATCCCCGCCGCGTGCTCAAGACGCTCGTCGTCTCGGTCGGCGACGAGCTGACCGTGTGTGTCGTGCCGTCCACCGACCAGCTCGACCTCAAGGCCGCCGGCAAGCGCGCGGCGATGGCCGACACGGCGCGCGCCGAGAAGGTCACCGGATACGTCGCGGGCGGCATCAGCCCGCTCGGCCAGCGGCGGCGCCTGCCGACGCTCGTCGACGCGACGGCGCTGACCCACGACACGGTCTACGTCAGCGCCGGCCGGCGCGGGCTGGAGATCGAGCTCGCGCCGGGCGACCTCGTCGCCCTCACCGGCGCCGACGTCCGCGACCTGCGCCGCCCCGGCGCGACCCAATAGATTCGAGCGATGGCCGCCCCCACGACGCCCGCGCTCGACCGATCCCGCCTCGAGGCGCTGCTCGCCCGCGAGCGGAAGCGGTTCGCCGCCGCGCACCCGCGCTCGCTGGAGCTGGCCCAGCGCGCCCGCGGCTCGCTGCTGATGGGCGTGCCGATGCCGTGGATGGCCAAGTGGGCCGGCGGCTCGCCCGTCTTCCTGGCCGAGGCCCACGGCAGCCGCGTGGTCGACGTCGACGGCGTCGAGTACGTGGACGTCGCCCTGGGCGACACCGGCGCCATGCCCGGGCACTCGCCCGACGCCACCGTGGCCGCGATCGTCGAGCGCGTCCGTGACCGCGGCGGCATCACCACCATGATGCCCACCGAGGACGCCATCGCCGTGGGCGACCAGCTCGCCGCGCGCTTCGGCGTGCCCGCCTGGCAGTTCGCGCTCAGCGCCACCGACGCCAACCGCTTCGCCCTGCGGATGTGCCGCCAGGTCCAGGGCCGCAGCAAGATCATGATCTTCCACCAGGCCTACCACGGCACGGTGGACGAGACGGTGGTGTCGCTCGACGAGCGCGGCCGTGTCGTGGCTCGCCCCGGCAACGTCGGCGCGCCCGTCGACCCCGCGCTGACCACCAAGGTGGTGGCCTTCAACGACCTCGACGCCGTGCACGCCGCGCTGGCGCCCGGCGACGTCGCGTGCGTGCTCGCCGAGCCCGCGATGACCAACGTCGGCATGGTCCTGCCCGAGCCGGGGTTCCTGAAGGGGTTGGAGGAGGCGTGCACGCAGACCAGCACGCTGCTCATCTACGACGAGACCCACACGATGAGCGCCGGCCCGGGCGGCTGCGTGCGCGCGTGGGGACTGTCCCCTGACGCGGTCACGCTCGGCAAGGCCCTGGGCGCCGGCGTGCCGATCGGCGCCTACGGCCTGAGCGCCGCGCTGCGCGATCGCGTCCTGGCCGACGACGAGGGCGACTACCTCGACTGGGGCGGCGTCGGCGGCACGCTGGCGGGCAACGCGCTCTCGCTGGCTGCCGCGCGCGCGACGCTCGAACAGGTGCTGACCGCGGACGCCTTCACGCGCATGACCGCCACCTGCGACCGCTACGTGGCGGGCGTCCGCCACGTCTTCGCGCGCCACGGCGCGCCGTGGTCGATCGTGCAGCTCGGTGCCCGCGCCGAGTTCCACTTCACCCCCGAGGCGCCCCGCACCGGCGCGGACGCCCACGCCTCGATCGATCCGCTGCTCGACGACCTCATCCACGCCGCGCTGCTCAACGAGGGCATCCTGCTGACCCCGTTCCACAACATGGCGCTGATGGGGCCGGCGACCACCGACGCCGACGTCGACCGCGTCGTCGGCGCCCTCGACACGGTCGTGGGCGAGATCTTCGCGGCGGCCGCCTAGGCGGTCGCGCTCAGCCGGGTCGTCTGGCTGGTCGGCGGCCCGGCCGCGGCGGTCGCGTCGAGCTGCAGCGTGACGTCGAGCCCGCGCTTGCCGGCCAGCGCCTTGCGCAGCTTGGCGGCGTCGGTGACCTTGACGACCAGACGCACGATCTTCGACGTGCCCGCCGGGATCGTCACCTTCTGGGCGGGGAGCGCGATCGACACCGGCGTGCCCTTGTGCTGCTTCTTGCCCTTGCCGACGATCGGCGTGCCGCGCTGGACGAGCGTCGCCGAGGCGGTCAGCGTGCAGGTCGTGTCGCACCCGACCCGGACCGGCAGGTTGCGCGCGGTCAGCAGGCCCGTCTTGCGCAGGACGCTGACGCTCAGCTGCGGGCCGAGCGGCTCGGGCAGCGTGGGGAACTTCAGCGCCGGCGGGGCGGCCGGGGCGGCGAGCGGCGTGCACGTCACGCCGACCGTCGGGCTGGCCAGGTTCATCGTCGTGACGCGGTTGTTCTCGCTGTCGGTCACCGTCAGCTTGCCGTTGCAGTCGACGCTCACGCCGGTCGGATGGATGAACTGGCCGTCGGCCGTGCCGCGCCCGCCGAGCGTCAGCAGCCGCTCGCCCGCAGGCCCGAACTGCTGCACGCGGTTGTTGCCGCGGTCGGCGACCCAGAGGTTGCCGCCCGGATCGAGCGTGATCTGCGCCGGGGCGTTGAGCTTGCCGAGCTTGGTCCCGGTGCCGCCGAACTGGTCGAGCTGCGTGCCGCCGGCGTCGTAGACCGTGATGCGGTTGGCCGAGTCCGACACGTACATCTTGCTGCCGTCGGGCAGCACGGCGATCCCGCGCGGAGCGTCGTCGGTCAGGAAGGAGCCGAGGTAGGAGCCGTCGGCGGCGAAGCGGGCGATGCGGTCGTTGCCGGTGTCGGCGACGGCGATGTTGCCCGCGCCGTCGATGGCCAGCGCTGATGGGCCGCTCAGCTGGCCGGGGCCCGAGCCTTCGGAGCCGATGGTGCGGGCAACCGTCGCCGTGGCGCGGTCGAAGACGACGATGCGGCTACGGCGCTGGTCGAGCACGAAGCCGTTGCCGGCGGGGTCGAAGGCGACGGCGACGGGGCTGGGCAGGATCGTCGGACCGGGGTTGGGCGAGCCCCAGATCGTCGCCACGGTTCCGTCGGGGTTCAGCAGTTGGACGCGGCCGTTGACCGAATCGGCCACGGCGCGCACGCCGCTGGCGTCGACGGCCAGGCCCAGCGGCCCGTCGAACTGCCCGCTCGCGCGGCCCGACACGCCGAAGGAGCGCTTCAGCGTGCCGCTCGCGTCGAACACGTCGATGCGGTCGTTGCCGGTGTTGGCGGCGAAGAGCTCGCCGTTGGGGCTCGCCGCGACCCCGCGCGGGTAGGCGAGTCGGCCCGGCGCGGTGCCGTAGGCGCCCCAGCGTGCCTTGTAGCGGTAGCCGGTGGCGGGCGTGGAGTAGCGGACGATGCGGTGGTTGAGGTCGTCGGCGACGAAGACGCGGCCCTGGGCGTCCATCGCCACGCCGTAGGGGAAGTTCAGCTGGCCGGGACCGGCGCCCTGGCCGAGGCCGACCGAGGCGAGCAGGCGCCCGCCGGTGTCGAACGCGGCGACCCGGTGGTGCTGGTCGTCGGCGACGAGCATGCGGGTCCCGCGGACGGCGACGCCGCGGGGGTTGGCGAGCGTCCCGGGCGGCACGATCTCGGCGCCGTGCCCGCCCTGGACGTCGAAGCGCTGGACGCGGTCGTTGCCGGTGTCGACGACGTACACCACGTCGCCGGAGACCGCGAGGCCGCCACCCGCGGCCGCGTCGTTGCCCCCGCCGGCGCCGAAGCGGAACTTGCCGATGTCGCTGCCCGGGCCGCCGAAGCTGCCGATCAGGCCGCCGGTCGGGTCGAAGCGCACGACGCGGTTGCTGCCGCCGTCGGCGACCAGGACCGTGCCGTCGCCCGCGACCGCCACGGCGCCCATCGCGCTCAGCTCGCCGGGCCGCGTGCCGGCCGTGCCGATGTCGCGCAGCCACGTCCCGTCGGGAGCGAACTGCTGGATCAGATGCGAGCCCTGGTCGGTCACGTAGACCGCGCCGTCGGGGCCGACCGCCACGGCCTGCGGGAAGCGCAGGACGCCGCCGCCGCGCTGGCCGTTCTGCTGCACGCCGGTGTACGGGCAGGCCCCGGATGAGCCCGGGCAGTCGGCCTGGGCGGCCGGTGCGGCGGCGGCGGCGAGGGCGACGATCAGGCTCAGCGGAGCGAGCAGGCGGGTGCGGAGGCGGCGGGGCATCGGGATGTGGAACACCGTAGGACCGCGAAGTCGCGGTGCTGCACGAGCTCTCCCATGCGAGTGGTGCGCGTGCGCACGCCGGTAGGATCGGCCGCGGTGTCCGGCATCGGCGTCCTGCGCGAAGGCCCACTGCACGCGGCCGTCAAGGACCTCTTCGCGCGGCCGGGCGACCGCGCCGAGGTGCCGATGGAGGGCTACGTGATCGATCTCGTGCGCGCCGACGGCGAGCTCGTCGAAATCCAGACCGGCGGGTTCTCGCCGCTGGGGCCGAAGCTCGACGCGCTGCTGGACGGCCACCGGATGCGGATCGTCCATCCCGTCGCGGCCGAGCGGCGCATCGTGCGGATCGACGAGCACGGCGAGGTGCTCTCGTCGCGGCGCTCGCCGCTGCGCGGCGCCGCGCTGGACGTCTTCGATCGGCTGGTCTCGTTCCCGTCGCTGCTGGCGCACCCGAACCTCACGGTCGAGGTGCTGCTCTGCCGCGAGGATCACATCCGCGCCCCGGAGGCCGGGCGCTCCCGGTCGGGTCGCCGGCGGCGGGACCCGGGCCAGCGGCGGCTGGTCGACGTCGTCGGCTCGGTCGTCCTCGCCTCGCCCGCCGACGCGGGGGCGCTGCTGCCCGACGCGCTGTCGGTCGAGCCGTTCACCACGCGCGAGCTGGCGACGGCGCTCGGCTGCCGGATGGTGCTCGCCCAGCGCGTGGCCTACTGCCTGCGCGCGATGGAGGTGCTCGCCGACGCGGGCAAGCGCGGGCGCGCGCCGCTGCACCGGCGCACCGCGATCTGAGCGCCTACCGCTTGGCGGCCGCGACGGCCTCGCGCTGGCCGGGACGGGGCGTCTTGCCGGCTTGGTCGGCCTTGGCCTTGGCCTTGGCGGCCGCAGCGGCCGCCGCGTCCATCTCGGCGCGCACGGGGGAGCCCCAGGCGGCCGCGACGGAGGCCAGCACGTCCTGGTCGGTCGCGCAGTTGATGCAGAACCGCTGCTGCCCCCAGCCGATCGCGCGCGCCAGCACTTCGTCGGCGTAGGAGACCCCGGTGAGGTCGTGGCCGTAGTAGTCGTAGGCGGCGCGCCACGCCGACGCGTCGAGCGAGGCGCCGGCGCCGGAGTCGCGCAGCAGCGCGGCGGCGGCCATGATCGCGTCGTAGTCGTCGTAGACCGACGGGTGCTTCGCGGTCTGGTGCGGGTAGGCGGCGGGCCGGACGGCGCGGGCGCCGGCACCGCGGTAGCGGGCCCAGGTCGAGCCGGTCCGGCCCGATCCGTTGGTGACGTTGAACTGCATGGGCCCGGCGCAGCAGCCCGCGAAGTTCAGCCCGCGATAGGTCGTCGGGTGCGTGGAGAACGCGGTCTCCTGCTTGTGCACCGAGGCGATCAGCAGCCAGTTGACCCCGTAGGTCCGCTGCGCGGCGGCGTAGATCCCGTAGAAGCCTGCGACCCACGACGCCGGCACGTGCTGGCGGTCGTTGACGACGAACCGGCGCTCGTCGGCCGTGCGCTCGGTGGGGGCCGGCGCGGGCGCCTGGGCGACGGCGGCCGGAGCCTGGGCCGGCGCGGCCGCGGGAGCCGGCGTGACGACCACGACGGCGGGCGCGGCCGGCGGCAGCGCCTGCGCGGTCTGCCCACCGCCGGCCCCGGAGAGCGCGACGGCGAGCAGGCCCGCGCCGGCGAGCAGCACGACGACCGCGACGGCCAGGGGCCAGCGCTCACGGGGCGGGGTGGGCAGCGACGGGGAGCTCGACATCGGCAACGCGACGCCGATGGTAGACGCGTGGCCGCCGGTGTCGGGTCAGACCGCCAGCAGTGCGCCTTCGTGCGCAAGCAGCGTTCGCTTGTGGTCGAGCCCGCCCGCGTAGCCGGTGAGCGCCCCGCGCGCCCCGATGACCCGGTGGCACGGTACGACGATCGGCAGCGGGTTGCGGCCGTTGGCGGCGCCGACGGCCCGCGCGGCGCCGGGAGCGTCGAGGCGCGCGGCGAGCGCCCCGTAGCTGGTGGTGGTGCCGTACGGGATCTGGGCCACGAGCGCCCAGACGCGCCGCTCGAACGCACCGCCGAACGCGGGCCGCAGCGGGAGCGAGAACGCGGTCCCCTGCCCGGACGCGTAGTCGCGGAGCTGGCGTGCGGCCTCGCCGAGCACGCCCGAGTCCACGCGGCGCGAACCGGGCGGGACGTCGGCGGCGTCGAAGCGGATCTCCTGCAGCGCCTCGCCCTCGGGGTCGGCGACGAGCAGGACCTCGCCGATCGGGATCTCGACGATGGTGTGGGTCAGGGGCATGGCACGACGTTCCTTCCAGCGGCGGTACTCGGTCGGCAGGCACCGCGCGCACGGGCGGTAGCCGGCGGCGACGGCGGTCGCCTCGTCGGCGAAGAACACGCGGTGCGTGACGTAGCCCCCGCGCGCGATGGCGCGGGCGGCGCCGGGGCAGTCCAGCGTCCCGTAGATGCGGCCCGGGCGGTAGCCGCCGAGCGTCCCCGCCGTCGGCGAGGCGTGGGGGACGCCGTCTGCGCCGATCAGGGTGTAGGTCTTCATGTGAGTTGGAACGTGCCGGCACAGTGATGTGTGAGGTCGCCCCGTAGCATCGCCTCTGCCATGGACGACCTGCTCAAGCTCGCCGCCGATGCCGGCCACGACGTCTCGCTCGCCGAGGACGCCCTCGAGGAGGGCGCCCACGACAGCGCCCGAGACGCGCTCGACCGCGCCCTGGAGACCCTCGCCGCGCTCCGGGAGCGCTGGCCCGACATGTCGCCCGCCGAGCGCGCGGTCGTCGGCGCGTCGGCCAAGGCCGTGCGCGGGCGGCTCGACGCCGCCGCCGCGCGCGTGCCGCCACGGAAGGCCCTCAGCGAGGGCACACCTGAGGCCGATCCCGAGCAGGAGGCCGACCCCGAGACGGGTGAGGGCGCCGCGGCGGGCACCGGGGGTTGACAGTCCGGCAGATGCCGTTGAGGCCCGGCAGCGCCCGCAATACGGTGGCTGGCTCCGTCGTCGCAGGTCACGGAGGGGCGCAGCATGAAGATCGGGGCGATCTACAACACCGAGGCGTTCAACGTCAACTACCGGGTCACGGTGCCGCTCGGCCTCCTCTCCCAGCGCGGCCACTCGGTGGTGCTCGCCGAGGTGGGCAGGGGCAAGGTGCTCCTCGCCGGCCAGTTGGCCGACTGCGACGTGGTCCACGTCTACCGCCGGGCGGAGCCCGCGGTGGCCAAGTGCGTCAACGAGCTGCGGCGCCGCGGGGTCGGGATCATCTGGGACAACGACGACGACCCGCGGCTCATCCCGAGTGAGAGCCCGAGCTTCAAGGAGCTCGGGGGCTTCCACGGCGAGCGCGACTTCCGGGCGCAGGCGAAGGTCATGCAGCGCGCGCACGTGGTCACGACAACCAGCGAGGTCCTGGCCGAGCGCTACCGGCAGGCGGGCGCCGGGGAGGTGGTCGTGATCGACAACTTCCTCGACGAACGGCAGTTCTCGCGCGCCGCCCGCGCGCACGACGGCATCGTCATCGGCTGGGTCGCCGGGCTGGAGCACCGGGCCGACGTCCAGCGTCTCGGCCTCACCAACGTGCTTCGCGAGGTGCTGGAGCGCGACCCGCGGGTCCGCATGGTCACGGCGGGCGTGAAGCTGGACCTGACCCCCGACCGCTACACCCACCATGTCAAGATCCCGTTCGACCAGCTCGCCGCGACGCTGCGGCAGTTCGACATCGGGATCGCGCCGCTGGCCGACATCCCGTTCAACCACGCACGCTCCGACGTCAAGGTCAAGGAGTACGCGGCAGCCGGGGTTCCCTGGGTCGCCTCCGATCGGGGGCCGTACACGGGGCTCGGCTCCCGCTGCGGTGGCCTCACGATCGCCGACGACGCGTGGGCCGACACGCTGGTGAGCCTCGCGGGGGCCCGGATCAAGCGCGCGCAGCTGCGCCGCCGCGCCGAGGCGTGGGGCAAGTCCCAGCACATCGCGCAGCACGCCGATCGCTGGGAGGCCGTCCTGCGCTCGGCGGCCGAGCAGGCGCAGCGCCAGGTCGCGTAGGTCCCGGCCGGTCAGCCCGTCGGCTGCGAGTCGGTCGGCACCGCGGAGGCCTCCCGGCTGCGGCGGCGCCCGAAGCGCCGGCCGCCATGCTGCGTCGGGCCGTTGCCGGCGGCCGGGTACCAGCGAGTCCCCAGCACGGCCAGCAGCAGCGCCACGCCCACGACGATGAAGAACGCCGTCGGCGCGGACTGGTCGCTGTAGCCGAACAGGAACGGCGAGGCGACCAGGACCGCCGCCATCCCCAGGTCGATGGCCAGGTGCGCCGGGACCGGGATCGCGCGGATGAGCGACAGCTTCCAGTCGGTGCTCATGCCGACGACCAGGACCGCGATGCCCGCGACGATCGACACCGCGGTCGGCGCGCCCTGGTCGGAGAAGCCGAAGAGGAACGGCGCGGCGATCAGCAGCGCGGCGATCAGTGGCTCCAGCGCGGCGTGCAGCGTCAGCGAGATGGGGCCTTGGCGGAGCATGGTCGGGGGATCCCCCGCGCGCAACCGAGGCAAACCGCGCCGGAAATCCGTCCAGTTCTCCGCTCCCGACGTGGCGCGCGAAGGCCCGTTCTGACAGAGCGCGTGCACGTCGTTTGCTCCACCGCAATACTGGGTAGCGGCCGTAGGCCGTGCGCTGACTCGCGCGCGACCTCAACATCTCCAAGGAGGATCGATGGCCGGGACCCTGGCTGCCGACGAGGGCGCTTCCCGCAAGCGCAAGGACCAAGAGCACGGAGAGCTCGACCCGGCAGCGCTGCGACGCCTGCTGGAGGCGCTCGGAGCCGCGGCCGACGGGGACTTCACCCGTCGCCTGCCCGCCCGGCGCAAGGGCCTGCTGGGCGAGCTCGAGACGGCGTTCAACCGCCTCGCCGAGCGCAGCCAGGGACAGACCGCCGAGCTGCAGCGGGTCGCCCGCCAGATCGGCCGCGAGGGGCGCATGACCGAGCGCGCCCGGGTCGAGGGAGCCCACGGTGACTACCGCGAGCGCATGGAGACCGTCAACGGCCTGATCGACGACCTCGTGCGGCCGACCACCGAGGTGGCGCGCGTCATCGTCGCGGTCGCCGAGGGCGACCTGAGCCAGAAGATGGCCATGGAGATCGACGGCCAGCCGGTCAAGGGCGAGTTCGCCCGCATCGGCACCACGGTCAACGCCATGGTCGACCAGCTCTCCTCCTTCGCCTCCGAGGTGACGCGCGTGGCGCGCGAGGTCGGCACCGACGGCAAGCTCGGCGGCCAGGCCGCCGTCCCCGGAGTGTCCGGCACGTGGGCCGACCTCACCGAGTCGGTCAACTCCATGGCCGCCAACCTCACCGGCCAGGTCCGCAACATCGCCCAGGTGACCACCGCGGTGGCCCAGGGCGACCTCACCCAGAAGATCACCGTGGACGCCCGTGGTGAGATCCTGGAGCTCAAGGACACCATCAACACGATGGTCGACCAGCTCGGCGGCTTCGCCGACGAGGTCACGCGCGTGGCGCGCGAGGTCGGCACCGACGGCAAGCTCGGCGGCCAGGCCGAGGTGCGCGGCGTCTCCGGCACCTGGCGCGACCTCACCGAGAACGTCAACTTCATGGCGCGCAACCTGACCGATCAGGTGCGCGGCATCGCCCAGGTGGCCGGCGCGGTCGCCAAGGGCGACCTCACGCAGAAGATCACCGTCGACGCCAAGGGCGAGGTCGCGGCGCTCGCCGACACGATCAACGCGATGACCGACACGCTGTCGGTCTTCGCCGAGCAGGTCACGCGCGTGGCGCGCGAGGTCGGCACCGAGGGCAAGCTCGGCGGC
>DASYLT010000014.1:0-17426 GCA_036009425.1 Baekduia sp.
CCCACCGGCCGCGCCGGCTCCCTCGCGTGAGCGGGTGGGCCCGTCTGCGGACGGTGAGCGTCCGCAAACAGGCCCACCCCGGCGCCGGGAGCGCCCGAAGCAGCCGGTGGGCCCCAACGCCGCGGCACCACCGCCCCAACAGGCCCACCCGGCCCCCGAGGCGCCGCAAGCAGCCGGTGGGCCCCAACGCCGCGGCACCACCGCGCCCAACAGGCCCACCCGGCCCCCGAGGCACCGCAAGCAGCCGGTGGGCCCCAACGCCGCGGCACCACCGCGCCCAACAGGCCCACCCGGCACCCCGAGGCGCCGCAAGCAGCCGGTGGGCCCGAACGCCGCGACACCACCGCGCCCAACAGGCCCACCCCCCACCGACCACCGCCGCGGACGACCCACAGCGCCCCGCAGCCAGCCACCCGCTTCGCTCGTCATCGCCGCGATCCACGCACGCGCCGCCCGCGCGCCCGCGCTGAACGCCGTCGGCCACCGCACCCGCCGGCGTGGAGCGACGGAACCACCGCATGCGTGGCTCAGTCGCCCAGGCCTAGGTCAGCGCCGCCGCCAGCCGGTGGTGGCGCAGCCGCTCGGGCGGCTGGCCGAGCAGGACCCACTCGCCGTCGTCGCGGCGGGTGACGGCGCCCTCGCGGACGAGATCGCCCATCGCCGTGGTCACCGAGGGGCGGTGCGCGCCCACGAGGTCGGCCAGCCGCTGATGGCTCAGCGGCAGCGGGACGAGGACGCCCTCTGGCGTCACGCGGCCCCAGCGCTCGGCGAGATGCCAGAGCGTCAGCCGCAGCCGGTCGTCGACGCGCTGGTGATGGCAGATCGCGAGCGACACCGCCAAGGCGTGCGCGCGGCGGATGCCGCGGCTGAACAGCTCGACTCCGAGCTGCGGGAACGGCGCGAGCCGCTGGACCAGCGCATGGTCGAGCACCGCGAGGCGCGCCGGCTCCAGCACCTCCCAGCCGACCTCGGCCTGGACGTGCGAGCCCTCAGGATCCCACTGCCAGGGCCGCATGACGTCGCCGGGCCCGAGCAGCTCGACGCATTGGCGGCCCAGCACCTCGACCTCGCGCGCCAGCAGACCCTCGTAGATCAGGAAGCCGCGGTGGTGGATCTCGGGCTCCATGGCGGCGGCGGCATCCCACTCGCCCGGGCTCAGGCGCTGAACGCGCGTACGCGCCGCCAGCCGCGCCGGCTCTACGCTCGCCGGATCGAGGCCGTCGGCGAAGTCCGGATCGGCATCGAGCAGGCTGACGACGTCGGGGGGCACAGGTTGGGTCTACCCGCCGACGTCGGAGAGCTGACGTCGAAGCTCCGACGCGCCCGCTCCGGGGCTCGCCTGCGCGGCTCTAGCTTCGCTGCCGACCGGTCCCAACCCCAAGGAGGCTTCCCGTGTTGTGGCTCATCATCGGCATCGTCCTGCTCATCGTCGCCATCGCGGGCGGCACGATCATCCACCCCATCCTCTTCGCCATCGCGATCCTTGCGCTCCTGGCGTTCTTCGCGGGCCGCGGCGGGCGCACGACGCTGTGACCGTGAGCCGCGACGTCGCGCACGTGGCGTTGCGCGGGGAGCTCGACCTGGTCGGCGCCGCCGGCGTCGACCGGGAGCTCGGCGATGCGATGGCGCGCGGCGTCGACGCGCTGGTCGTGCATCTCGACGACGTGACGTTCATCGACTCGTCCGGCCTGCGGGCGCTGCTGGAGGCCACGGAGTTCGCCGAGCGCTGCGGGATCAACCTGAAGATCCTGCCCGGCCCGCCCCACGTCATGGAGGTCGTGGAGGCGGCCGGGCTCTCGGGCCGGCTGCCGTTCGTCGGCTACCCCTGAGCGACGGACACCACCGCTCAAGATCGCTGCTCGGATTGCCGAGACCAACGGCGATGTCCGGCGCACTCGAGCTCCCCCAGGATCCGCACCAGCCGCCGATCGGCCCCGTTCCGGACCGCGTGGCGATCTGGCCGATGGAGGACGGGACGTTCGGGATCGACGCGACCTTCCAGGGCGTCACCGGCTTCGAGCACGCCGAGGTCCACGAGGCCGTCCTGCGCCACCGCGGCGTGACCTGCTCGCTGTGCCAGGAGCTCGACGGCGGCTGGACGATCCGGCTCGGCCCGCTGCCGCGGGCGCTGGTCGAGCAGGCCGTGGCACTGTTCATCGGGTCGCGGTAGGCGCGGACGCATGCGGGTAGCCGCCGGTCTGTGACGCGCCGTGTTTCTTGACCACCATCAGTCGATGGTGTCCGTCCGGCCCGCAGACTGCGCGACGGCTGCCATCGCCGCTCCACGGTGCCGGACGAGAGCGGCGGCTACAGGCGGTGCAGCGCCGACCGGCATCCTCGTACACACGCGCTTCGTCAAGCCGCCGATCATCGTTCGCTTCCTGGTGACCAAGCCCGATCCGCACTTCGCCGGCTATACGATCTACTTCCGTCTCAACCGTGACCTGCCACGCGACCCTGCAGGGGGCCGGAACGCGCTCTTTGACCCCTTCGCCGACTCCAGCGATCCAGTACTCGGCCTGCTCGCGCATTCTGGGCACTGGTGCTTTACACAGGACGTCAGCACCGATCCGATCGACAGCGGGCTGCCGATCCGCCGCGGTGGCGTGTTCCACCTCGTGCTGCGGGCCCATGATCGCCACCATCGACGGGGCACCCTTGCGGCGACGGTCCGGCTGCGCGTGCAACAGCCGCGCGCGGCCAACGACTACCGCCCGTACCGCTATCCCAAAGAAGTCGGCTGCTAGACACGACGTGACCGTCTAGTTCCGGTTGAACCGGCGTCGGCCGAAACACTGGCATGCATACGATGACGAGCCCTGTGCTTCGTGCCCGCCGAACGACAACCAGGGCGTGGCTCGTCGCCACGGGCTGGCACCGCAGCGGGCAGCGCGAGCCAGGCACGGCGATCTCGCCGACCCAGGACGCGATGTTCCGGCCGGCTGGCGCTCTCCCAGGTCAGGCCGCCTGCACCAGGCGCACCGCGAGGTAGGCCAGCACCGCCGCGCCGACGAGCCGCCGCACGGCGTTGACGCCCTGCGCCAGCTCCAGGCCCGCCCAGGCCGTGAGGCCCGCGTAGAACACCACCCGCGCCGCGTCGTGGGCACCCCCGTGCAGCGCGCGCCCGGCCAGCGCCGCCGCGAGCGCCACCAGCAGCGGCGCGTTCGGGAACTGCACCAGCGGATACCGCGCCGGCCAGCCGTGCTGCGCCCGGCGCCACAGATCCAGGACGGCGGGCACGCCATGAGCCTATGCGTTCCCCCACGCAAAGCCGGAGCGGCGGGCGAAGGGCCCGCCGCCCCGGAGCTTGGTGTCCGTGCCGCGCCGCCGGCCTACTCGTAGGCCAGCGACTCCAGCACGTTCAGGCGGGAGGCCCGGCGAGCCGGGAGGATCGCGGCGAACACGCCCGCGATCGCCGCGCCGACGAGCAGGAGGATCAGCGTGATCACCGGGATCGACAGCGAGAAGTCGTCGATCGCGCGGGTCACCAGCACCGACAGGACGATGCCGAGCACCAGCCCGATCACCGCGCCGATCTGCGCCGTGATGATCGCCTCGTAGCGGATCATCCGCCGGACCTGGCGGCGCGACATGCCGATCGCCCGCAGCAGCCCGAGCTCGCGCGTCCGCTCCGAGATCGACAGCACCAACGTGTTCACGATGCCGAACAGCGACACGATGATCGCCATCGCCAGCAGGGCGTAGATCAGCAGCAGCACCTGGTCGATCTGCGCCGCCTGCCCGTCGATGAACTCCTGGTTGGTCTGCGCCTCGGCCTCGGGGAAGCGGGCGTCGAGGAGCTTGTCGATCGACGCCTTGACCGCCGGCGCGGGCCGCGACCCGTCGTAGCCGACCAGGACGAACCCGTCCTTGCGGAACCCGAAGTCGCGTTCGAGCACGCTGTTGGCGACCGTGAGGTTCCCGGTCAGCCCGCCCTTGTCGTAGGAGATGCCGATGACCTTCAGCGGCAGCTTGGGCATGAGGCTCGTCTGCAGGTTCAGCGTGTCGCCGACCTTGGTGCCGTTGTCCTCCGCGTACTTCTTGCCGACGATCACCGTGCCCGGCCCGAGCTGCTGCAGCGTCGCGTCGCTGCCCTGCTTCCACCCCTGGTGGTAGAGGCTGGCGAACGTGCGCTGGTCGATGCCGGTGACGCCCTGCTTCTTGCCCTTGATCTTCGCCATGCCGAAGCGCACCGATGAGACGTCCCTGACGCCCGGCACGTGCGCCACCGTGCGAGCGGCCTGCGGCGTGAACGAGCTGAAGCCGTCGGTGTTCTGCAGCACCGCCTGTGCCTTGGAGCCGTTGGTCACCGCGTCCTTGAACGTGGTCTTGGCCCCGGCCGCGAACACCGAGGCGAACGTGACGAGCGCGACGCCGACCATCAGCGCGGCGGCCGTGACCGCCGTGCGTCCGGGCTGGCGCACCGTGTTCTCGCGGGCGATCCGGCCCGTGATGCCGCGGAAGCGCTCGAACGGGGCGCCGACGGCACCGGCGATCGGGCCCACCAGGCGGGGGCTCAGGAACGCGACCCCGAGGAAGGTCGCCACGGCGCCGAGGCCCATGAGCGACAGCGCCTGGTTGGGCTTCATCGAGCCGAACAGGCCGAGCGCCATGAGCGCCAGGCCGCCGACCGTCAGCACGCTCGCCACCGGCGTCGCCCAGCGCGAGCGCTTCTGCTCGCTGCTGAGCCCCTCGCGCAGCGCCGCCAGCGGCGGGACACGCGTCGCCCTGATCGCCGGGACGATCGTCGACAGCAGCGTCACGACGGTGCCGACCACCAGCGAGACCACGATGGTGCGGGTCTCGATCACCGTGCCGGTCGACGGGAGGTCGGCGCCGAAGGCCTTGAACAGCGCCCGCAGGCCACCGGCGACCAGGATGCCGAGCCCGAGGCCCGCGGCCGACCCGACCAGGCCGATCGTCAGGCCCTCGGCCAGCACGGAGCGCAGCACCTGCTTGCGCTTGGCGCCGAGGACGCGCAGCAGCGCGAACTCGCGAGTGCGCTGGGCGACCGTGATCGAGAACGTGTTGAAGATCAGGAACGCGCCCACGAAGAGCGAGATCCCGGCGAACGCGAGCAACGCGGTGCGCAGGACGTTGAGGAACCCGTCGTTGATGTCCTTGGTCTGCTTGTCGGCCTGCTGCTGGCCGGTGCGGACCTCGACGCCCCGGGGCACGACCTTGGCGATGCTGTTGCGCAGCTGCTCCGGGCTGGTTCCCGCCGCGCCCGCGACCTCGATCTCGTCGAACGAGTTGCGGTGGCCCGTCATGCGCTGGGCCTCGGGCAGGGTCATCACGGCGATCACGCCGCCGCCGAAGGAGTCGACGCCGGAGATCGTGACGATGCCCGAGATCGTGTAGAGCTTCTTGGGCGCCTCGTCAGCGACCTGGATCTTGTCGCCCACCTTGAACCCGTTGTTCTCGGCGGTGCCCTTGGGGATGGCGATCTCGTCGGCGGTGCGCGGCAGGTGACCCTGGGTCGGCGCGAAGGACTCGAAGCGCTGCACGTCGTGCGTGCCGGCGATCGCGTTGAAGCCCTGGCCCTTGAGCTTGGAGCCGTCGGCCTTGCGGAACGATCCGCCCGAGCTGAAGACGGCGCCCTCGGCCTGCTGGACGCCCGGCACCTGCTTGACGCGGTTCAGGACCGACGCCGGGATCGGCGGCGGGTTCTCGTCGCCCGAGAGGTCGCTGTTGGGCGAGAGCGCGACGTCGGTGCCCTTGTTGGACTGGACGAAGATGTTCTCGAACGACTTGTTGATGGTGTCGGTGAAGATGTAGGTGCCCGCGATGAGCGTGACCCCCAGCGCGACGGCGAGGGCGGTCAGAGCAAGGCGGAGCTTGCGGGCGAGCAGCCCGCGGACGGCGATCTTGGCCATGGTGGAAGGGCTCCGGAGGGCTTAGGCGACGGCGGGCGTGGGCGCGCGGTCCTGGATGCGGTCTTCGACGAGCTGGCCGTCGCGCAGGACGAGCAGGCGGTCGGCGTAGGCCGCGGCGTCCTCGTCGTGGGTGACCATGATGATCGTCTGTCCGAACTCGTCGACCGAGCGCCGCAGCAGCTGCAGGATCTCGGTCGAGGCATGGGAGTCGAGGTTGCCCGTCGGCTCGTCGGCGAAGACGACGGCCGGCCGGCTGGCGAGCGCGCGCACGACGGCGACGCGCTGCTGCTGGCCGCCCGAGAGCTCGCTCGGGCGGTGCGTGATGCGGTCCCGCAGGCCGACGAGGTCGATCAGCTGGTCGACCCACGCGTCGTCGGGATCGCGACCGGCGATGGACATCGGCAGGACGATGTTCTCCCGGGCCGTGAGGACCGGCAGCAGGTTGAACGCCTGGAAGATGAAGCCGACGCGATCGCGCCGCAGCTGGGTCAGCGCGTCGTCGTTGAGCGTCGTCAACTCGGTGCCGTCGAGCGTCACGGTGCCGCTCGTGGGACGGTCGAGGCCGGCGAGCAGGTGCATCAGCGTGGACTTGCCGGAGCCCGAGGGCCCCATGATGGCCGTGAACGCACCGGCGGGGAAGTCGACGCTGACGTCGTCCAGCGCGGTGACGGCGGCGCCCCCCTCGCCGTAGACACGGCCGAGATCCTGCGCGGAGACGATGGAAGTCATGGGCAGCAGCCTCCCAGCCCGGCGGGAAGGCGAGGGTACGGCTATCCCCCGCTTACCCCCTAAGGGATGTCATGGAGCGGTCCACGACGCGGCGTCACGGCTGCCCAGGGCTGCTCAGCCCTGCAGATACGCCAGGACCGCCAGCACGCGCCGGTGGTCGACCACCGTCGGCGGCAGCGTCAGCTTGGTGAAGATGCTCGTGACGTGCTTCTCGACGGCGCGCTCGGTGACGACCAGGGCGTCGGCGATCGCGTGGTTGGAGCGCCCCTCGGCCATCAGGCCGAGCACCTCGCGCTCACGCGGCGAGAGCGCCGCGAGCGGGTCCTCGCGGCGGCGGCGGCCGAGCAGCCGCGAGACGACCTCGGGGTCCAGCGCGCTGCCGCCGTCCCCCACGCGCCGCACGGCCTCGGTGAAGCGGTCCACGTCGCTGACGCGGTCCTTGAGCAGGTAGCCGATGCCGGCGGCGTCGTCGGAGAGCAGCTCCAGCGCGGAGGTCTCCTCGACGTAGGCGCTGAGCACGAGCACGCCGGTCTCGGGGAAGCGCTGCCGGATCTCCAGCGCCGCCTTCAGCCCCTCGTCGGTGTGCGTCGGCGGCATGCGGACGTCCACGATCGCCACGTCGGGCTTGTGGGCGCCGACCTTGCGCAGAAGGTCCTCCGCGTCGCCCGACTGGGCGACCACGTCGAAGTCCTTGCCTTCGAGCAGCGCCGCGAGTCCTTCGCGGAGCAGCACGGAATCATCAGCCAGCACTACGCGCACGGGATCCTCGCCCTCACGGTCGTTCCGACTCCAGGAGGGGAGTCGACCTCAAGCCTTCCGTCGAGCGCGGCGAGGCGATCGGCCAGGCCGCGCAGGCCTGAGCCTGCGGACGGGTCCGCGCCACCGATGCCGTTGTCCTCGATCTCGACCACTGCGTAGCCATTCTCCCGTAAGACCCGGACGGTCGCATACTCGGCGTCGGCGTACTTGGCCATGTTGGTCAGCGACTCCGACACGACGAAGTAGGCGACCGCCTCCACGGGCATCGGCATCCGGCCCTCGGGGACGGTCTCGACGTCCACCGGGACGGGGGCCCGGCCGGCCAGCGCGTCGAGTGCGGCGGCCAGCCCGCGGTCGGTCAGGATCGCCGGGTGGATGCCCCGCGCCAGCTCGCGCAGCTCCTCCAGCGCGGAGGCCAGCTCCCGGCGGGCGCCGTCGAGGATGCGCTCGGCGACCTCGGGGTCCTCGCGCAGCTTGGTCTTGGCCAGGCCGAGCTGGAGCGAGAGCGCGACGAGCCGCTGCTGGGCGCCGTCGTGGAGGTTGCGCTCCAGCGCGCGGCGCTCGGCCATGCCGACCTCGATGACCTTGGCGCGCGAGACCTGCAGCTCGGCCACGCGCGCCTTCAGCTCGGCCTCCAGGCGCTCGTTCTCCAGCGCCAGCGCCGCCGCGGCGCCGGCCGCACGGACCAGGCCGGGCTCGTCGAGCAGCGCCGCGTCGTGGACGATCGCGGCGACCGGCATCGACTCGCGCTCGATCTCGGTCACGGCACGATCCCGCGCCGCAGCCGGCGGCAGGTCGAAGGGCTGGCCGTGGGCGTCGACGTAGCGCTCCGACCCGCGCGACCAGAACGCGAGCGCCAGCGACTTGTCGCCGAGGGCGTCGGCCAGCGCGTCGCGCAGCGACTCGCCCTCGATGCCCTGCGCGTTGAGGCGCTCGACGAGGTCGCCGACCGCTCCCGCGCGGCTGTAGCGGCTGCGCAGCAGGCCGACGACGAAGGCCCACGGGAGCGCGGCGAAGGCGATCAGCGAGACGACGCTCGGGCTGGTCGCGATCGGTTCCGCCCCGCCGAGGATCTGGCTGAGGACCGCGACGACGAGCGCGGCGCTGAGCGCCAGGCCGGTCCACAGCACGGGCGCCATCACGCGCCGCTGCGGCGGCGACGCGTCGCGGCGCTTCTGGACCAGCTGCACCGCCAGCCAGACGATCAGCCCCGCGGCGACGAGCTGCGAGACCGCCCCGAAGACCTGGGCGCCGTCGGGGTTGTCGGTCAGCGCCCAGGCGTTGCGCGGCGCGTCGGCGGGGTGGCTGATGTCGCCGCCGAGCAGGAAGAACGGGACCTGCACCAGCAGCGCGTCGAGATAGCCGAGCGCGATGAGCGTGCGCGCCTGCGTCGTCTCCAGGCGCCCGGTCGGGAACGCCAGCAGCATGTGCCCGACCAGCACGAGGTACAGCGGGCCGAGGTAGACGCCCAGCGTGTAGACCCACGGGTCGTTGGCCTGGGTCAGCCCGGCCACGAACCATGCGAAGCCGACCGCGGTCATGAGCGCGCCGAACCGGTTGTGCGGGCGGCGCGTCCAGGCGAAGATGCCCGTGCCGCAGAAGCTCAGCCCGATGAACGGGCCCAGGACCGCGGTGACCTCCTTGGCGTTCTCGTGGTCGCTGGAGACGACGAGGGCCACCATGACGGCGGCCATCGCCACCGAGGCTGCGAACAGCGCCAGGAGCGCGGCTCGCAGCGAGCTCATGGCACCTGTCCTGACGCCGCGGTCATCGGATCAGTTCCGCGAGTGCAGCACCGGAGAGCTCGCCCTTCGGGATGAACCCGCGTGCACCGCTGCGGTGCACGAGGGGTCCGAAGTCCGAGCTGTCGCGGCTGGAGGTCAACACCACGGCGGGGGCGCCGAGCACGCTGGTGATGCGTGCGGCGACGTCGAAGCCGTCGAGGTCCGGGAGGTTGACGTCCAGCAGCACCAGATCGGGATGCAGCTCCCCTGCCGCAACGATGGCGCTCAGGCCGTCGGGAGCCTCCCCGACCACGTCGAACCCCTCGCTCTCCAGCAGGAGGCGAGCGGTCGACCGAAAGGTCGGGTGGTCATCGACGATGAGTACCTTCGTGCTCACGGGCGTTCCCCAATCATCGGCCCTGGACGGGGCCGAGTCGCTACGGCTGGCTACACCCCGCTGCAGCGGCGATGGCGTGGTAGGCGGCGGCCGGATCGCCGGCGCCGAAGAGGGCACTGCCCGCGACGAAGAGCGTGGCGCCGGCCTCGGCGGCCGGCCCGGCGGTCGCCGGGTCGATGCCACCGTCGACCTCGAGCTCGCGCCCCTCGCCCAGCAGCGCGCGCAGACGGCGGATCTTGTCGGGCGAGGACGGGATGAACGCCTGGCCACCCCAGCCCGGGTTGACGGTCATGCAGAGCGCGAGGTCGACGTCGAGCTCGCGGTAGACGTCCAGCGGCGTCGAGGGGCAGACCGCGACGCCGGCGGTGCAGCCGAGCTCGCGGATCTGCTGCACGGTGTAGTTGAGGTGCGGCGTGGCCTCGGCGTGGATGGTGATGTTGCTCGCGCCGGCCTTGGCGAAGTCGGCGACGTGGCGCTCGGGGCGCTGCACCATGAGGTGGACGTCGAGCTCGATGTCGAGGTCCAGCGCGCGCAGCGCCGAGCAGACCTGCGGGCCCATCGTCAGCGGCGGCACGAAGTGCCCGTCCATGATGTCGACGTGGATCACGCGGGCGCCGGCGTCGACCACGTCGCGCACCTGCGCGCCGAGATGGGCGAAGTCTGCCGCGAGGATGCTCGGGGCGATGCGACGGTCGGGCACGACGGAGACCTTCTCAGACTTCGACGAGCATCGACGCCCCGCAGTGGTTGCAGACCGTCGTCGCCGTGGAGGACATGCGCACGATCGTTCCGTGCTCGCCGCAGTCCGGGCAGACGGAGCGCAGCTCGAAGCGGTGCAGGCAGTAGACGCAGCGGTAGCGGCCGGGCAGCGTCGTCGGCCGCAGCCAGGGCTCCCCGCAACCCGGGCAGGTGAGTCCGACCCGTACCTCATCCATGCGGTTGCCCTGCTCCTGTACGGCGCTCAGCCATCGTCGACCGCAATATAGAAGCCGTCGGTGTGGTCGCGGTGCGGGAGCGTGCGGACCACGGTCCCGTTCACGATCTCCTCGCGCGGCGACAGCGTGCACGTCGAGTAGACCAGCCGGCCACCGGGCTTCAGCGCGCTGCGGGCCGCCGCGACGATCGCCTCCTGCTCGGTGCGCAGCTCCTCGATCGACTCGGGCGTCGCGCGCCAGCGCAGGTCGGGGTGGCTGCTGAGCGTGCCCAGCCCGCTGCAGGGCGGGTCGACCAGCACGCGGTCGAACGTGCCGCCCAGCGCAGCGGCGCTGATCTCCCGCGCGTCGCCGACGTGCACGCGGACGCTCGTCGCGTGCATGCGCTCGGCCTGCACGGTGAGGGCCTGCGCGCGCTGGGGGCTGCGCTCGACCGCGACGATCTCGCCGCGGTCGCCCATCAGCGCGGCGAGGTGCGTCGTCTTGCCGCCGGGCGCGGCGCAGAGGTCCAGGATGCGCTCGCCCGGCTGGGGGTCGACGGCACGGGCGACGCGCTGCGAGGCGCGCGACTGCGGCGTGATCGCGCCCGCGGCGTAGAGCGGGTGGCCGAGCGCGTCGAAGGGGCCGTCGATGACCAGCGCGTCGTCCTCGCGGCGGCCGTCGAGGTCGACGTGGACGCCGGCCAGCGGGTTGATGCGCAGCGCGAGCTCGGTGGGCTCGTTGTTGGCGGCCAGCAGCGCGCGGGCTTCGTCGGCGCCGAGCCAGTCCCACCAGAGCAGCGTGAGCCACTCGGGGTGCGAGTGGTGGATCGCGGCGCCCTTGGGGTTGTCGTCGGCGGGCAGCTCGACGCCTTCGCGCAGGACCTTGCGCAGGACGGCGTTGACGAGCTTGGAGCCCGGGCTGGGCTTGGCCAGCTCGACGCTCTCGGCGACCGCGGCGTGCTGGGGCACGTCGGTGTAGAGCAGCTGGTAGAGGCCGAGCTGCAGGGCGGCGCGGACCTGCGGCTCGAGCTTGCGGTCGACGTGGCGGGCGACGATCCAGTCCAGGGTGCCGCGCCGCTGGACGGTGCCGAAGGCCAGGCGCTTGGCGAGCGCGCGGTCCCGGGAGTCGAGCCCCTTGGACTCGCCGTGCAGGGCACGGTCCGCGTAGGCGCCCTGTTCGGCGACGCGACGCAGGACGTTCAGCGCAGCGCGGCGGGCGGGGCTGGCAGGCACCCTCGTAAGAGTAGGAGGCTCGGCGGCGCGGGCCCGCGGGGGCCCGGCGCGCGCATCCCGAGAGGTGGGAGGGCCAGGCGGGGCGGAAAGGGCGGGTGGGCCTGTTGACAGACGCTCGCCGTCCGCCAACGGGCCCTCCCCTCCCGAGTTCCGACCACGCCGTCGCGCGCCGGTGGGCCCGAACGCCGCGGCCTCACCGCGGCCAACAGGCCCACCCCCCGCCCCGGGCGATCACGGACGACCCCGGCGCCCACGCCGCACCCGGGCGATCGCGGACGACCCGCAGCGTCCCGACCGACCATCCCCGCTCGCTCTCGTCAGTGTCGCCGAACCACCGCCGGCGCCACCCAGCATCCCGCGCTGAATGCCAACAGCGCCGGCACCACGGCATCGAGGGACGACTGAACCGGCATATACGCGGTTCAGTCGTCCCTCGACGCCTGCAGCGGCGATACGGCGGCGGTGCGCCCTCGTCCCGAGCCTGTCCCGCGCTCAGAGCACGGGCGCGTGGCCGCGCAGGTACTCGGCGTAGCTCATCGAGCGCCCGCCGGCGGGCTGGACGGTGACCAGCTCCAGGCTGCCGTCCATCGCGATGCTGGCCTCCTGCACGCCGAGGAACTGGCCGTCGGGCAGTGCGATGCGCGCGCCGATGTGCGGGTGCAGCGCCCGGACGATCCGGACGTTCTCCTCCGGCGCGCGGGTCAGGTCCAGCGTGCGGTCGGCGGCCGTGAGCTTGTCGGCGTAGGTGATGCCGTCCTCGGGCTGCGGCTCGGGCTCCGGGCGGCGCTCCAGGACATCGAGCAGGAGCTCCACCGAAACGTCCTGCAGGCGCGCTGAGAGCGCCGCGTAGTCGTCGGAGGGCAGGATCGGCTCGGGCTTGTGGGCGTAGACCGGGCCGGCGTCGAGCTCGGCGACGAGCCGCATGATCGAGACGCCCGTCTGGGCGTCCCCGGCCATCATCGCGCGCTCGACGGGCGCCGCCCCGCGCCAGCGCGGCAGCAGCGACGGGTGGACGTTGAGGATGTCGTGGTCGGTGAGCAGCGGCTCCTTGACCAGCGCGCCGAAGGCGCACAGGATCACCGCCTCGGGCTGAGCGGCGGCGATGCGCGCCCGGGCCTCGTCGTCGTTGACGGAGGCGGGCTGGTCGAGGTCGATGCCGAGCTCGCGGGCCGCGACGGCGACCGGCGGCGGGCCGACCTTGCGGCCGCGGCCCTGCTTGGCGTCGGGGCGCGTGACGACGAGCGCCGGGCGGTACGGGCTGTCGGCGAGCTCGCGGAGGACGCCGGCGGCGAAGGCGGAGGTGCCGAGGAAGACGGTCGGGGCGGCGGCGGGGCCCGACGACACTACGCGGCGTCGTCCTCGGCGGCCTCGAGCGCGGCGCGCAGGGCGCGCATGCCCTCCTTGCGCTGGTCGCGCGGCGTGCGGTCCAGGATCAGGACGCCGTCGAGGTGGTCCATCTCGTGCTGGATGACGCGCGCCTCGAGGCCGCTGGCCTCGACGAGGATGTCCTCGCCGGACTCGTCCTGGGCGCGGACGCGGACGTGCACGGGGCGCTCGACGTCGACGTGGACGGCCGGCAGGCTGAGGCAGCCCTCCTCCGCCCACTCCTTGTCCTTGCTGGACCACTCGAGGACCGGGTTGACGAGCGCGTTGACCGGGCTGTCGGACTCGACGCGGTAGACCAGCACGCGGTGCAGGATCCCGACCTGCGTGGCGGCGAGGCCGATGCCGTAGGCGTCGTGCATCAGCGCGCCCATCTTGGCGATCTCGTCGCGCAGCTCGTCGTCGAAGCGCGCGACGGGGCGCGCCTCCGTCCGCAGCACGGGATCGCCGAACTTGCGCACGTGCTCCAGGGCGGCGCGGCGGCGGGCCAGCGTCTCCGGATCCAGGGTCGGAGGTTCGGGGGCCTCGTCGAGCTCTTCGTGGTGTTCGGCCACGTCCGGGAGGTTAGCCGGGCGTCGCGTGCCAGGCCGGGGCGGGCACCTCGGTGAGGTCGCAGCCGTCCTGCCGCCCTCCCTCCTGACGGCACGCCTCGCGCGTGAGGACGTCCGCGGTTCCGGGCGGGGTGGCGAGCACCAGCGCGTGCCCGTCGACCAGCGCGGCGGCGACCGGCGCCGCGGCGACGGGCGCGTAGGCCTCGGCGCCCGAGGCGAGGGTCAGCCGGCGCAGCTGCGGATGCGGCCGGCAGGTCCTCTGGGCGCCCTGCGCGGCGTGCAGCCAGACCAGAACGTCGGAGACGCCGGAGATGAACGCGGGGCTGGCCAGGTTGGTCGTGCACTCCTCGCCGTCGCCGCCGGTGTCGACGCGATGGAGGCGGCTGCCGTCGGTGCGCGCGGTGAACAGGAACTGCGTGTCGTGGGCGTCGTCGCCGGCGTCGTGGGTGCGCAGGACGTAGGCGAGACGATCGCCGCGGAGATCCAGCGCCACGGGAAGCTCCTCGTCGGCGACCGGGCGCTGCGGCACGGCGCGGTCGATCCGGCCGGCGACGTCGGTGAGGCGCAGCGGCGAGCGGTGGTGGCGCTCGGGCCCGAAGTAGGCGATCCGCGAGCCCCAGATCGCCGGCAGGCGTCCGGTGGCGGTGCCACCGACGCGGCGCTCACGGCCCGTGGCGAGGTCGGTGCCCCGGAGCGTGCAGCGCGACGGGGTGCCGGCGCAGCGCGAGTACACGGCCCACGTCCCCTGGCCGCCCGGACCGGGGCCGAGATCGACGTCGAAGGCGCTGCGCGACGACGGCACCGGCACGGTCCGCGGTGCCCCGGAGCCGGTGCGGACGACGAGCCGGAACCGGCCCCGCCCGTCGCGCGCCGACCACGCGGCGACGCTGCCGAAGCTCACCACCGGGGACGGAGCGAGCCGGTGCGTCAGGCCGGCCGCCGGCGACTGCGCCGTGGCGATCGGGGCATGCGTGCCCCAGGCCGCGAGCAGCAGCCAGCCGGCCAGCAGGATGCGTTGGAGCATGGAGTCCCAACCCCGGCGCCCGGGCGAAGGTGACGGCAGAGCGCCTATTGCGGATCCACGTCGACCGAGAACGCGACGGCCTTGTGCGCCTTGGCGGCGCTCACCTCGCGGACGGCCGCGTCGACCTGGTCGATCGCCGACCGGCGCTCGGCGGCCTTGAGCACGACCTGGCTGCGCTCGCGGTTGCGCAGCCGGAACAGCGGCGCCGGGCCCAGCGAAGTCGGCAGCCGCGCCTGGATGTCGGTGGCGGCCAGGTGCGCCGCGCCCGGGGCTTCGGACGAGCACACGATCCGGATCAGCGTCGAGAACGGCGGGTAGCGCAGGAAGCGGCGGCGCTCGAGCTCCTCGGCGAGGAAGCCGTCGCTGTCGTGGCGCGCCGCGTGGGCGATCGCCGACGCGGTCGGGTCGATCGTCTGCACCAGCACGCGGCCGGCGCCGCCGCGGCCGGCGCGGCCCGCCAGCTGCGTGACGAGCGCGAACGTCCGCTCCTCGGCGCGGAAGTCCGGGAAGCGCAGCGTGGCGTCGGCATCGAGCACGACGCCGAGGTCGACGTCGGGGAAGTCGTGGCCCTTGGCGACGACCTGCGTGCCGACGAGGATGGCGGAGTCGGCGCGCTCGAACGCGCTCAGCACGCCGACGGCGTCGCGGACGTCGGCGTCGAGGCGCATCACGGGCCGGCCCAGCGACGCGAGGTCGTGCTCGAGCCGCTCGGTCCCCGCGCCGTGGCGGGCGATCGACACCGAGCCGCAGTCCGGGCACGTGTCGGGGACGCGCTCGCGGTGGCCGCAGTGGTGGCAGGCGACCGCGTTCTGGTCGCGGTGCAGGATCAGCGCGACGTCGCACTGCGGGCACTCCCAGACGCGTCCGCAGGAACGGCAGGTCAGGAAGTTCGACCAGCCGCGGCGGTTGAGCAGGACGATCGCCTTGCGCGAGTCCACGAGCGCCTCGTGGGTCCGGGGGTGGATGGCGCCCGCCGCCTCCTTGAGGTCGACGACCTCGACCGGCGGCAGCGGCGCGCCGTCGACGCGCTGCGGCAGCCGGATGCGCCGCAGCGCGTGGATCGACTCGGGCCGCGGCGTCGCGCTGCCCACCAGCAGCACCGCGCCGTGCTGGGCGGCGCGCCGCTCGGCGACCAGCCGCGCGTCGTAGCGCGGGTCGCCCTCGTTCTTGTAGGAGCCGTCGTGCTCCTCGTCGACGACCACGAGCCCGAGGTGGTCGATCGGCGCGAAGACCGCGCTGCGCGGCCCGACGCACACCCGCGCCTGGCCCGCGCGCAGCCGGCGCCACTCGTCGTAGCGCTCCCCCGCCCCGAGCTTGGAGTGCAGCACCGCGACGGTGTCGCCGAAGCGCGCGACGAAGCGGTCGATCATCTGCGGCGTGAGGCCGATCTCGGGGACGAGGATCAGCACGCCGCGGCCGCGCTTCAGCGTCTCGGCGGCGGCGCGCAGGTAGACCTCGGTCTTGCCCGAGCCGGTGACGCCGTGCAGCAGCAGCCGCTCGGGGCGGTCCATGCGGCCGGCGGCCAGCACCTCGTCCAGCGCCGCGTGCTGGTCGTTGGTCAGCTCAGGCTGGGCCCGGCGGGTGCCGATCGCGGTGTGCTGCGGTGCGCGGCGGCGCCCGCGCGGCCCGATCGCCACCAGCCCGCGCGCCTCGAGGCGGCGCAGCGAGCCGAGGTCGGCGCCGGCGAAGCGCGGCAGCGCCTGCAGCAGCGCACCCTGCTTCGGCGTCAGCCGCAGCGCCGTGGAGCGCAGGTGCGCCTCGTCGGCGATCGCGGCCTCGCCGTCCTCGGTGCGCTGCGCCCACAGCTGGACCTTCTCGCGCGCGCCACGCGGCGGCAGCAGCAGCGACAGCGCCCGCGCCGGCGTCGAGGCGTACTCGTGCGCCAGCCACAGGCCGAGGTCGACGAGGTCGGCCGGGAGCGCGTCGGGCAGCACGCGCAGCGGCGCGACGAGCCGGTGCTCGGACGCCTCGGTGAGGCCGGTGACGACGGCCGTGAGCCGCTGACGGCCGAACGGGACCTCCAGCAGCGAGCCGACGTCGACGGATTCGTCGGGCCGCACGTAGTCGAACGGCCCGCGCAGCGCACGGGCCGTCGTCAGCGGCTCGACTTGGACGTTGGGGTGCGACACGGCGGGGTCCCGAGGATAGGCTGAGCGGACCATGGACCTGCATCCGGGCGAGGAGATCGTCTTCGAGGGCCACCCGTCGTGGCGCGGCGTGCTGAGCTTCTACATCAAGGGCCTGGGGGTCGCGCTGGCGATCGGCCTGATCCTCTTCTTCGCCATCTCGACCGGCGCGGGCATCGGCGCGTTCGTCGCCGTGATGGCCGTCGTGGTCCTCGTCGGCCTGATCATCCGCATGGCCACGCGCTACGTCATCAGCACCGAGCGGCTGAACATCCGCACCGGCATCCTCTCCAAGCACGTGCAGCAGACGAGCATCGACCGGGTGCAGAACGTCAACACCGAGCAGACGTTCCTGGACCGGGTCCTGCGCGTCGGCAGCGTCGACTTCGACACCGCCGGCACCGACGACTCGGACTTCACCTTCCGCGGCGTCTCCAGCCCGGCCGACATCGTCGCGGCGGTCGACCGCGCCCAGCGAGCGCACCGCCGCGAGGTCGAGGCCGAGCGGGGCGGCCAGCCGGGCGGGTTGTAGCCCTTCTCGCCGGCGTCAACGTCCCTTGACGGGGTCAGACCCCGTCAAGGGACGTTGACGCCGGCGAGAAGGGCTACAACCCGCCTGGCTGGCCGCCCCGCTCGGCCTCGACCTCGCGGCGGTGCGCGCGCTGGGCGCGGTCGACCGCCGCGACGATGCCGGCCGGGCTGGAGACGCCG
>DASYLT010000015.1:0-8766 GCA_036009425.1 Baekduia sp.
ACCCCTGCCCAAAGTCTCGACGCTACCTAGAGGGTCGGACAGGAACTTCAAGCACATGGAAAGCGGCAGCTACCTCGCGGTCATCAAGGTCGTCGGCGTCGGCGGCGGTGGGATCAATGCGGTCAACCGCATGGTCGACGCCGGCCTGCGCGGCGTCGAGTTCGTGGCCGCGAACACCGACGCCCAGGCGCTCGCCATGTGCGACGCCGACATCAAGCTCACCATCGGGCACGAGCTCACCAAGGGCCTCGGCGCCGGCGCCAACCCCGAGGTGGGGTTCGCCGCGGCGGCGGAGTCCCGCGACGACATCAAGGAGGCGCTGAAGGGCGCCGACATGGTCTTCGTCACCGCGGGCGAGGGTGGTGGCACCGGCACCGGTGCGGCCCCCGTCATCGCGGAGATCGCCAAGAACGAGATCGGCGCGCTGACGGTCGGCGTGGTCACCAAGCCGTTCGAGTTCGAGGGCACGCAGCGGATGCGCCAGGCCGAGGAGGGCGTGCAGCGCCTCCGCGACGTGGTCGACACGCTCATCGTGATCCCCAACGAGAAGCTGCTGGCCCTCGTCGAGCGCCGCACGACGATCCTCGAGGCGTTCAAGGAGGCCGACAACGTCCTGCGTCAGGGCGTCCAGGGCATCACGGACCTCATCACGATCCCGGGGCTCATCAACCTCGACTTCGCCGACGTCCGCACGATCATGCAGGACGCCGGCTCCGCCCTCATGGGCATCGGGCAGTCGGGCGGCGAGACGCGCGCGGCCGACGCGGCCAAGACCGCGATCTCCAGCCCGCTGCTGGAGCAGTCGGTCGAGGGCGCCACCGGCATCCTCCTCAACATCACGGGCGGGCCGGACATCGGCCTGTTCGAGATCAACGAGGCCGCCGAGATCGTCCAAGGCGCCGCGGATGCGAACGCCAACATCATCTTCGGCTCGGTCATCGACGAGTCGCTGGGCGACGAGGTGCGCGTCACCGTCATCGCCACCGGGTTCGACCACGGCCGCGCGCGGCCGCGTCAGGCCCGCGAGGAGGCGCGCGAAGGCGCGCGCCGTCGGGATCGTTCGCCGCGGGTCGAGCGCGAGTCGCTCGAGATCCGCGACGACGAGATCGACATCCCGCCGTTCCTGCGATAGGCGCGCTCGATCGACCACCGCGCCCGGCGCGGCGGACCGGGTGGGTGTCCGGTGAAGGACACCCACCTCCCAATAGGCTCAGTGGACCCACACGGAAGACCAGGTCGTAAACCTGAGTTGTCCTCCGTCGGACGGCAAGATCCCAAGAAGTAGGGATGGCGCCGACCATCTGGTTGGACGACACTGAGACGGAACACGCCTGTTCCACCTATCCGCCCAGCAAGGACGCCCTCGCACCATGCAAGACATGACCACGGACGAGCTCGCCGAGCTGCTCACGCAGCTGGAGCTGAGCACGGAGGACTCGCGCGACGAGCTCCTCACGGACTTCCTCGTTCGTCCGTACCCGACGAAGAGCACGCAGGACAACTAGCGTTGCCGCGAGGGTGGTCTCGTCCCCTCACGGTGCAAGGACGATCTTGCCGAGCGTGTGGCGGCGCTCCAGCTCGCGGAAGGCCTCGCGGATCTCCGACAGCGGGTAGACGCGCGCAATCGGGATCTCGAGCCGGCCTGCGGCGATCAGCTGCGCCAGCTCGGCCAGCACCCCGGCACTCGCCGCCGCGCTGTTGCCGTCGGTCTTGACGCCGTGGCGCTCGGCCGCGTCCCAGTCGATGATCGTGTCGACGCGCAGCGGCGGGACACCCAGCTCGATCGCCAGATCGACGTACCCGGAGCCGAACGTGTCGATGAACGCGTCGAGGCGGCCGCCGCCGGCTTCGCCGATGCGCTGCGCGACGCCGTCGCCGTAAGTGACCGGGATCGCCCCGTGCTCGCGGAGCCAGTCGTGGTGGGCCTCGCCGGCGAGCCCGATGACGGTCGCCCCGGCGTTCCGGGCGAGCTGGACGGCGAGCGTGCCCACGCCGCCGCCGGCGCCCGAGATCGCCACCACGTCGCCCTCGGCGAGCGACACCGCACGCACCGCGGCGTATGCCGTGGTGCCGGCGACGAACAGCGAGCCCGCCGCCTCCCACGACACCGCGGCCGGCCGCGCCGTGAGGTTCTGCGCCTCGACGACGACGAGCTCGGCGTGGCTGGCCCGGTCGTGCGTGAAGCCGATGACCTCGTCGCCGACGGCGATGTCATCGACGCCCGCGCCGAGCTGGGCCACCACGCCCGCGAGGTCGCTGCCCTGGCCAGAGGGGAAGGTGGCCGGCCAGCGGTCGTGGAGGAGACCCTCGCGAATGGAGGCCTCGCCGGGGTTGATCGCGGCAGCCTTCACGCGCACGACCACCTCGTGCTCTGCGGGCACCGGGGGCTCGACATCGACGACGTCCAGGACGTCGATTCCGCCGTACCGATCGAATCGAGCTGCTCGTGACATCTGGATCTCCTCGATGGTTGGAACCCAGTAGACCGTGCTTTGGCGACGCGGACCATGCTGGCACCCGCCTGATCCGCGCAGCTGCGCGGCGATCAGGTCACGCCGGCAGGGCCGCCGGACGGCGGCGGGCGTCGTCGAGCGCCTCGAGGGTGCGCAGCACGGCCTCAGGCAGCGTCCGGCTCGACATCCCGGCGAAGACCTCGTCGATGAGCACGGCGATCGCGGGGCTCTCCCGGCGCCGGCCCTGAGCGCGGGAGCGTGCACGAGCCGCCAGGACGACGGGGCAGTCGTCGCAGCGCGGACAGGAGCGGCAGCAGCGCGTCGAGGGCATGACCAGGCGATCGTAGCAAGGAATCGTAGGGTGCCCTAAGGCGCGGCCGAACGCCGCGATCCTGGTGCAATCAGCGGGTACCGGCGGTAGGGTCGTGGCATGCCTTCCGAGCGCTTCGTCGACGCCCTCAACGCCCAGGTGGCCCGCGAGTTCGCCGCGTCGCACCAGTACACGGCCATCGGTGCCTGGTACGCGGGCGAGACCTACCCGCAGCTCTCGGCGTTCTTCTACGCCCAGGCCGAGGAGGAGCGCGAGCACGCGTTGAAGATGGTCAACTACCTGCTCGACACCAGCTCCCCGGTGAACCTCACCGGCGTCGAGGCGCCGCGCGCGAGCTTCGAGGACCACGTCGCGCCGATCCGCCTGGCGCTGGAGCAGGAGCAGTCCGTCACCGTCTCGATCAGCGAGCTCTTCGAGGTCGCCCGCGAGACCCGCGACTACCGCAGCGAGCAGTTCCTGGACTGGTTCCTGCAGGAGCAGACCGAGGAGGAGTCCTCGATGTCGGACCTGCTCGCGGTCGCCGAGCGCACGGCCAGCGTGCCGATGCTGCTCGAGGAGTACCTGGCGCGCGAGACGCCCGGCCAGCACCCGGCCGAGTAGCCCGCGGCGCCCGGGTCAGGCCGGGCGTCGTAGCTGGGCCCACACGGCAGAGTGGTCGCTGAGCCCCGCCTCGCGCGGCCCGTGCTCGTAGGCGCACGCCTCGATGGCGAGCCCACGGGTCAGCACGTGGTCGAGCCGGTAGCCGAACTTGCCGTTGGCGTACATCCAGCTGCGATCCCGGGCGCCGTAGCCGTGGGCCGCCCGGAACGCGTCGACGTAGCCGTCGGCCGCCAGCCCCGCGACCAGTCCGAGCTCGGCGGCGTCGTGGCGCTCGTCATAGCCGTCGCGCAGCCGCCCGGTGCGCGTGCGGGCGAACGAGCGCACCTCGCCCTCGCGCGACTCGTAGGCCGGGGTGTTGAAGTCGCCGACGACCACCGAGGGCTCGTCGCGCGGCGCCGCGAGCCAGGCCGTGACGGCCTCCAGCGTCAGCACCTTGACCCGTCCCGCCTTGGCCGAGATCGGAGCGTGCAGCGCGTGGACCTCGCCAAGCCCGGCGACGCGCGCGGCCGCGTAGCGCTCCGGCCACGGCAGCCCCGGCGGCGGACCGAGCGGCTCCAGCGGCTCGTGAGCGGCGAGCAGGACGCCGAGCCGGCGCTCGGGCGGGCCATCCACCGGCGGCGCCGAGTAGTGGCGGTGCACCAGGCCGAGCTCGTCCAGCGCCGCGCTCCACGCCTCCAGAGCGCTGGCGCGCACCTCCTGGAGCGCCACGACGTCGGCCGGGCGGGCCGCCAGCGCGGCGGCCTGCGCGGCCACCGAGCGGACCCGGCCGGCGACGTTCCAGGAGAGCACGATCGGCACCGCCGTTCATCCTGCCCCGCCGGGACCGAGTGCTAGCCTCGCCGCCGTGGCCGCCGCTTCCTCTGACACCGCGCTCCGGCGCACCCCGCTGCATGACCGGCACGTCGCCGCGGGGGCCAAGCTCGTCCCGTTCGCGGGCTGGGAGATGCCCGTCGAGTACGACGGCGTCAAGGCCGAGCACCTCGCCACGCGGGCGACCGCGGGCGTCTTCGACGTCTCCCACATGGGCGAGATCGGGACGACCGGCCCCGACGCGGAGGCGTTCCTGCAGCACCTGCTCAGCAACGACGTCACCAAGCTGCAGACCGGCGGCGCGCAGTACTCCGTGCTCTGCCGCGAGGACGGCGGCGTGCTCGACGACCTCTTCACCTACCGCCTGGGCGCGACCGAGTTCCTGACGGTCACCAACGCCAGCAACCACGAGAGGGACCTCGCGTGGTTCCAGCAGCAGGCCGCGGGCTTCGACGTCGAGATCGATGACGCCCACGAGCGCTACGCGATGCTCGCCGTCCAGGGCCCGCAGGCGCGCGAGATCGTCCAGGCGCTGGCCGACTCGCCGCTGCCCGATCGCTTCACCTGCCGGCACCGGATGCTGCGCGGCCAGCGCGTCCTGGTCTGCGGCACGGGCTACACCGGCGAGGACGGCGTGGAGCTGCTCTGCGATCCGGCCGACGCGCCCATGCTGTGGGACGAGATCGTCAAGCGCGGCGCGCACCCGGCCGGCCTGGCCGCGCGCGACACGCTGCGCCTGGAGGTCAACTACCACCTTTACGGCAACGACCTCATGGAGTCGCGCGGCCCGATCGAGGCCGGCCTGGGCTGGGCCTGCAAGGAGGACACCGGCTTCATCGGATCAGACGCCGTGCGCGCGGTGCGCGAGGCCGGACCGACCGAGAAGCTCGTCGCCTTCACGATGACCTCGGGGATCGCCCGTCAGGGCAACCCGATCATCGGCGGGGGCGAGGTGACGTCGGGCACGATGTCGCCGTCCCTGGAGATCGGCATCGGCATGGCCTACGTACCCACGGCGATGGCTGCCGAAGGCACGGAGCTGCAGATCGACGTCCGGGGCCGGGTGCGGGCCGCGACCGTCGCGAAGAAGCCCCTTCTCAAGAAGTAGGGTCCCGGCCATGGCCGACGCGAGCTACCCCACCGAACTGCTCTACCACCCCGAGCACGACTGGGCCCGGATCGACGGCGACACCGCCGTGTTCGGGATCACCTGGTACGCCCAGGACGCCCTGGGCGAGGTCGTGTTCTTCGATCCGCCCGAGGTCGGCTCGACGGTCACCGCCGGAGAGTCCTACGCTGAAGTCGAGTCGGTCAAGGCCGTCTCCGACGTCGTCGCGCCGCTGACCGGCGAGATCGTCGAGGTCAACCTCGGCCTCGGCGATACGCCCGAGGCCATCAACAACGACCCGTACGGCGACGGCTGGATGGTCAAGGTCAAGCTCTCCGACGCGTCGGAGACCGAGGGCCTGATGGACGTCGCCGCCTACGAGGCCACGCTCTCCTAACTCCCCACAAGGACGCTCTTGACGCAGTACACCGCTGTCACCGACGCCGATCTCGCGGAGATGCTCTCCACGATCGGCGTCAGCTCCGTCCAGGAGCTCTTCGACCGCCAGATCCCGGCCGACGTGCGGCTCGGTCGCGCGCTGGATCTCCCGGACGGCCTGCCCGAGCAGGAGGTCTACGCGCACCTCCGCGAGCTGGCCGCTGCCAACGTGTCGGCCGAGGACGAGATCACCTTCCTGGGCGCCGGGATGTACGACCACTACGTCCCGGCGGTCATCGACATGCTGCTCGGTCGCAGCGAGTTCCTGACGCCCTACACGCCGTACCAGCCCGAGGTCTCGCAGGGCAACCTGCAGGCGATGTTCGAGTACCAGACGGCCATCAGCGAGCTGACCGGCCTGCCGGTCTCCAACGCGTCGGTCTACGAGGGCCCGAGCGCCGTGGCGTCGGCGGGCTACCTCGCCCGCCTGGCCAACGGCAAGCCGAAGTTCGTCGTCTCGCGCGGCCTGCACCCGCACTCCCGTGAGACGCTGCAGACCTACGCGCACGGCTTCGGAGCCGAGATCGTCGAGGTCGGCCTGAAGGACGGCGTCACCGACCCCGAGGCGTGGGCCGCGGCGATCGACGGCGAGACCGGCGCGGTCTTCTTCCAGCAGCCGAACTTCCTCGGCGCCGTCGAGGACGCGAGCGCGCTGTCGGCCGCCGCCAAGGACGGGGTGGGCGGGGACGGTGTCATCGTGGTCGGCCAGTACGACCCGATCCCGCTGGGCATCCTCAAGCCGCCCGGCGAGTGCGGGGTGGACGTCTGCGTGGGCGAGGGCCAGTCGCTGGGCAACCGCCTGGACTTCGGCGGACCGTCGTTCGGCTTCTTCGCCGCGACCGAGGCCTACCTGCGCCGCATGCCGGGCCGGATCGCCGGCGAGACCGTCGACGCCGACGGCCGCCGCGGGTTCGTCCTCACGCTCCAGACGCGCGAGCAGCACATCCGTCGTGAGAAGGCCACGTCGAACATCTGCACGTCGCAAGCGCTCAACGCGCTGGCCGGCGTCGTCTACCTCACGTGGCTCGGCAAGCAGGGGCTCGTCGAGCTCGGCGAGCTGCTGCTGCAGCGCACCCACTACGCGCGCGAGCAGCTCGTGGCGCTGGAGGGTGTCAGCGCGCTGCACGACCAGCCGGTCGTCCGCGAGTTCGCGGTGACGCTGGAGGTCGGCGGCGTCGAGGGCGTCGCCGCGGTCATCCGCCGCTGCCAGGACGCCGGCGTCAACCCCGGCTACGCGCTGGGCCGCGACTACGACGAGCACGCCACCGGGCTGCTCGTCGCGCTGACCGAGCAGCGGTCCAAGGCCGACATCGACCAGCTCGTCGCGGTGCTCGGCGCCGCGGTCGCGGCAGAGCGCTCCAACGTGGAGGTGACGGCATGACCGTCGTCAACGACAACAAGCTGCACGGCGACCCGGGAATCGAGTCCCACCCGCTGCACCACGACATCCCGGTGTCGTCCGACGGCGCGACGCCGATGCAGCGCGATCGCGCGACGACGATCTTCGAGAAGGGCGCTGCGGGGCGCCGCGCGTTCGTCGCGCCGAAGGTCGACGTGCCAGCGGTCGACGGCGAGCAGCTGCTGCCGCGCGCGTTGCGACGCGAGACCGCCGCGCGCCTGCCCGAGGTCAGCGAGCCCGAGCTGGTGCGCCACTACGTCAAGCTGTCGCGTCGCAACTTCGATCTCGACACGGGCTTCTACCCCCTCGGGTCGTGCACGATGAAGCACAACCCGCGCCTGCACGAGCGGGTCGCGTCGCTGGCCGGCCACGCACGCCTGCACCCGCTGCAGGCGCCCGAGCGCTCGCAGGGCGCGCTGAACCTGATGTACAACCTCGAGCGCGCGCTGGGCGAGATCTCGGGCCTGCCGCACGTGTCGCTGCAGCCGTCGGCCGGATCACACGGCGAGCTGGCCGGCGTCCTGTTGACACGGGCGTTCCACGAGGATCGCGGCCAGCAGCGCACCAAGGTGCTGACCCCTGACACGTCGCACGGCACCAACCCCGCGACGGTCACGATGGCCGGCTACGAGGTCGTCAAGGTCGGGACGAACCCCGACGGTGGCGTCGACCTCGACGACCTCCGCGCCAAGGCCGGCGAGGACGTCGCGTGCCTGATGCTCACCAACCCGAACACGCTCGGCGTGTTCGACCCCAACATCACCGAGATCGCCAAGATCGTCCATGACGTGGGGGCGACGCTGTACTACGACGGCGCGAACCTCAACGCGATCATGGGCAAGGCGCGCCCCGGCGACATGGGCTTCGACATCGTGCACTTCAACCTGCACAAGTCGTTCACCCAGCCGCACGGCGGCGGCGGTCCGGGCTCCGGCCCGATCGCGGTGTCTGAGCGCATGAAGCCCTACCTGATGAACCCGCGGATCGTGAAGGGCGAGGACGGCACGTTCGACCTCGACGACCACGGCTACGAGAAGTCGATCGGCCGGCTGCGCGGGTTCCAGGGCAACTACGGCACGTTCGTGCGGTCCTACTCCTACATCTGCTCGCTGGGCGGCGAGGGGCTGACCGACGCGTCGGAGACCGCGGTGCTCAACGCCAACTACCTGCTCGCCAAGCTACGCGAGCACGGGGTGGCCGACAAGCTGCCGCTGGCCTTCGGCGAGCTGTGCATGCACGAGTTCGTGCTGTCGGGTGCGCCGATGAAGAAGGACCTGGGCATCAAGACGCTCGACCTGGCCAAGCGGCTGCTGGACCACGGCTACCACCCGCCGACGGTCTACTTCCCGCTGCTGGTCGACGAGGCGCTGCTCGTGGAGCCGACCGAGACCGAGACGCGCGAGACGCTCGACGGCTTCGCGGAGGCGATCGCGAAGATCCTCGAGGAGGCGGGCGACGACCCGCTGATCGCCCAGAACGCGCCCTACACCACGCCGGTGCGCCGCCTCGACGAGGCGGCCGCGGCGAAGAAGCCGGTGATTCGCCAGGCGCTGTAGTCCCGGCGGCCCGCTCGGGCTTCCTGTGGCGTCGAGGGACGATTGAATCTCGCTGTACGAGATTCGGTCGT
>DASYLT010000016.1:0-14267 GCA_036009425.1 Baekduia sp.
CCACAACAGCAGCGCCTCGTCGATCTACAGCAAGAAGGTCACGATCCGCACCGGCGGCGTCTATCGCGTCTACGCGGGCGTCGCCAACGGCAGCTTCGTGCCGAACACCGGCAGCGAAGTCACCATCCACACCAAGTAGTCCAGGACGCCGCCGGCTCGTCGGCAAGTCAGTGCCCCGTCCCGCCCGTTGCGCGGAGCGGGACGGGGCCACCAGGTGCTTCTCAGGCCGCGGCGGGTTGCAGCCGCGCCAGCTTGAGCGCCAGCTCGAGCGACAGCAGGTCCTCGTCGGCGAGGACGAGGCCGGTGAGGTGCTCGATGCGGTCGAGCCGCTGGCGAAGCGTGTTGGTGTGGATGTAGAGCGCGCGGGCAGTCGCGGCCAGGGCGCCGCGGTCGCCGAGGTGGCGCTCCAGCGTCCCCAGCAGCTCGGTCCGGCGCTTGGCGTCGTAGGCCGCGAGGGTCGCGATCGCCTGGGCGTGGCGCTCGTCGGGGGCGTGGCCGGCCGGCAGGGCCGCGAGATAGCGGTAGACGCCGAGCTCGCCGTTGGCGCGGGCGCTGCCGTAGGGCTCGATCGCGCGCGCCACACGGGTGGCGCAGGCGGCCTCGGTGAACCCGCGGCCCATGTCGGCCGCGACGCCGCGGCGAGGTTCGCTGCGCCCGGCGCAGAGGCACTCCTCGCGCGCGGTCTGCTGCAGCGCCTCGTCGACACGCCGCAGCTCGTGCGCCGGGTCGGGTCCGCGCAGCGGCATCAGGGCGCGAACGCGATCCTCGCCCGTGTCGCAGAGCGTGCCCGGGACCGCGCCGCCGAGGCGGGCGGCCACGCGGGCGGCGGTCTGCGGCCACCGGTCGTCCGGCGCGCCGAGCGGCTCGAGCACGACGACGACGTGCGGGCGCTCGAGGTCGTGGCCCACCGCCCGGGCGTGGGCCGCGGCCACGGCGGGGCTGCCACCGGCCAGGGCCTCGCACAGCTCGCGGGCCACATGGCCGGCGGCCGGCGGCTCGGCGAGGTCTGCGTGCTGCAGCGCGACGGCGAGCTGCCGGCCGACGACTTCGGCGCGGCGGGTGGACGAGGCGATGTCGCGGCCGATCTCGGCGAGCGTGCCGATGACGTCCAGCAGGGAATCGGGGCCGGGAGCGCCGGCGGTGGAGGGGTTCAGGACTGATGGTTCTTCGGTGAGGAACATGCGGCCCGCAAAGCTAGGTCCGCATGGGTCGTTCGCACATGGCCCGGCGGTCGGAGGTGGGCGGCCCGTCCATCGACCGGTGGTCGGCGCCCCGACGATCGCCCGGGCGCCGGCGGGCTTGCGTCGCGGGCCACGGGGAATACCGTCGGGATCATGGACATCGTCATCGCCGGGGGCCACGGGAAGATCGCCCAGCATCTCGAGCGCCTGCTCGCCAACGCGGGCCACCGCGTCCGCGGCCTGATCCGCAACCCGGACCATGCCGCCGACCTGGAGGCCGCCGGGGCCGAGCCGGTCCTCGCCGACCTCGAGGCGCTGGACGTCGACGCGCTGGCCGAGCTGCTGGGCAAGCCCGACGCGATCGTCTTCGCGGCCGGGGCCGGACCCGGCAGCGGGCCTCAGCGCAAGTGGACGGTCGACTACGCCGGCGCGGTCAAGCTGATGGAGGTCGCCCGCCGCAACGGGATCGAGCGCTACGTGATCGTCAGCTCGATGGGCGCCGATCCCGAGGCCGAGGACGACGGCGGCTTCGGCACCTACCTGCGCGCCAAGGGACAGGCCGACCAGAAGCTCGTCGAGAGCGGGCTGGCCTACACGATCGTCCGGCCGGGAGGCCTCACCGACGACCCGCCGACGGGGCGCGTCAAGGCCGGCCAGGACGTCGGCCGGGGTCAGATCCCGCGGGCCGACGTCGCCGCGGTGCTGGCCACCGTCCTCGAGACGCCCGACGCCGTCGGCCTGACGTTCGAGCTGATCTCGGGCGAGACGCCGATCCCCGAGGCGATCGCGGCACTCGTCGCGCGCTGACCAACGGGCCTCGTGGTGCCGCCGGCGGCGGCCGCGGCGGCGTAAGTTGCGCCGCCTATGGCCGCCGCTTCCACCCTGCCGCCCGCGCTTCGAGGACTCCTCGAGGCGGGCGGCGCGCTCGTCCGGCGCTCGTCCAGCGGCCGGGTCGCCCTGGCGCGCGCCGCCGACGTCGTGCCGGCCGACGCGCTCCCGGCGGTCATGGGGCGCCTGCCCTCCCGGCTCGGCGCGGCGCGCGAGGAGGCGACGACGCCGTGGGCGTTCAAGGACGTCGAGCGCGTCCTGAAGTCCGCCTGGGGCCAGGCTCCGACGAAGGTGCTCGACGAGCTGGAGCCCGAGCCACTGGCGGTGACGCCCGCCGCCCAGGTCCACCGCGGCGTGCACGACGGGCGAGCCGTCGCCGTCAAGGTCCTGCGGCCGGGACTCGCGGCGAGCGTCCGCTCCGACCTCGCGCTCCTCGACGTGCTGGCCGCGCCGCTGCGCCAGGTCTTCGGCGCGATGGACGCCGGCGCGATCCTGCGCGAGGCCCGGGAGACGGCCTTGGACGAGCTCGACCTCGAGCACGAGGCCTCCAACCAGCGCCAGGTCCGGCGCCTGCTGCGGGGCGTCGACGGCCTGGTCATCCCGGCGCCCGACATGGAGCTCAGCGGTGAGAGCGTCCTCGTCACAGAGCTGCTCGACGCGCCGACGCTCAGCGAGGCGGCACCCGACGACCCGGGTGCGGTGGCCCGGGTGCTCGTTACGGCGCACATGGCCGCCGCCCGCGGCGGGATCGTGCTCACCGACCTGCGCCCCGGCCACGTGCTGCTGCTGGCCGACGGCCGCGTCGGCCTGCTCGGCGCCGGCATCGCCCGGCCCGCCGATCGCGATCGCGTCGGCTTCGCGCTCGAGGCCCTGGCGCGGTTGCGCGAGGGCGACCAGGACGGCTTCGCCGCCGCCGTGGCCGACGGCCTCGGCGTCCTCCCCGTGGGCGCCGCGCTGAAGGCCTATGCCTTGATCAGCACGCTGGCCGGCGAGCTGCTGCTGGGCCCGTCGCTGCTCGACGGACCGGCGCTGGCGGTCGTGGGCGAGCGGGCGCTGGACCACCTCGGCGGGGCGCTCGTGCTGGCCGACGAGGTCACGCCGCAGCCCGGCGACCTGGCGGCCGTGCGGTCGCTGGCGCAGGTCGCGGCGCTGCTGTCACGCCTGGGCGCCACCGAGGACTGGGGCGCGCTGATGCTCGCTCCCGACTAGGCCCTACTCGAACATCCGCGCTTCCACGCGCCGCTCGTGGTGCGCCTTCGTGAACTGGGTCTCGTCGTAGTGGCGGTCGAGGACGTCGAGGATCTCGTCGGTGTCGCCGCTCACGACCGTCCCGTCCTCCATGATCAGCACGGGGATGACCCTCGCGCCGCCCGTGGCACCTGCCATGTCGTCGCGCTCGTGGGGCTCGGGCTCCACCTGCCGTGCGACGAACGGGACGCCCAGCTCGGTCAGCCGCTGACGGACCTGATGGGAGAAGGGGCACCATTCGGCCTGGTAGAGCTCGATCATGCCCGGGATGTTCCCAGGCCGGCCAAGGCCTACCCGCGGGCGGTGGAGGCGGGCGCGAGCTCGGGCTCGCCGCCGGGCTCGGGCACGGGCGCCCAGCCGGGGCCGTGGTAGGCCAGCGCCACCCTCGTCCGCCAGGAGCGTGCGCGGCGCACGTCGTACCACAGCGCGACGTACTCGTGGAAGGCGACGCGCACCGGGTTGTGCGTGTCGATGTCGGTCGTCAGGCCGTAGCGGACGCGCTCCCGCTCGGGCGCGAACGTGCCGAACAGGCGGTCCCAGATGACGAGGATCCCGCCGTAGTTCTTGTCCAGGTACTGCTCGTTGGAGCCGTGGTGGACGCGGTGATGCGACGGCGTGTTGAGCACCGCCTCGACCGGCCGCGGGAGCCGGCCGATGCGCTCGGTGTGGATGCCGAACTGGTAGATCAGGCTCCAGGCCTGGGCCAGGAGGACCATCCACGGGGCGAAGCCGGCCAGCGGCATCCAGAGCCAGAACGGCGCGTAGGTCATGGGCACCCAGGTCTGGCGCAGCGCGGTGCTCAGGTTGTAGTGCTGGCTGGAGTGGTGGACGACGTGGCTGGCCCAGAACACGCGGCTCTCGTGCGAGACGCGGTGAAACAGGTAGTAGGAGAAGTCGTCGGCGAAGAAGAGCGCGACCCAGACCCACCAGGCGCCGGTCGGCAGGTGCCACGGCGCGAGCTCGTAGAGCACGGCGTAGAGCGCGAGCACCGCGAGCTTCCACCCTGCGTTGATGATGACGTTGCCGATCCCCATGGTCAGCGACGTGCGCGTATCGCGCGCGTCGTAGCCGACCATGCCGTCGGCCTCGAGGTGGCGGTAGGAGAGGAACTCCACCACGAGCAGGAGGATGAAGTAGGGGAACGCGTAGTACAGGACCTCGGCCATGGCGACGTGCTCCTAGTCCTGCGGGACCGAGCGCTCGAGCAGGTCGCGGGCGAGGACGTGGGCGGCGGCAGGGTCGGCGGTGCCGATCGCGCGGGCCAGCGCCCGGATCGCGTCGTGGTCGGCGACCTCGGCGCCGACGACCGACGCGTCGAAGGACAGCAATCGCTGGCCGGCGACGAGCGTGTTGAGCGCCAGGCGGTAGGCGAGGTTGCCCGAGCCCTCGATGATGCGGTCCCACAGGACGTCGTAGATGGCGGTGCGCACGACCGGGTCCTCGGCGACGGCGAGTGCCTCGGCGCGGGCCTCGAGCTCGGCGCGCGTGGCGGTGTCGGCGCGCAGCGCGCACAGGCGCGCGGCGTCGGCCCCGACCGAGGCGCGCATCTCGAACGTCGCGCGCACCAGGCCCAGCTCGGCGGGCGGCGTCACGCCGTCGGCGCCGAGCGCGAGCAGGAGGTCGAGCCCGCCGTGGCGGCGCCAGTCGCGCACGCGGGTGGCGCCGCCCTGGCTGATGGCGATGAGGCCGGCCTGCTGAAGGCGCTTGAGCGCCTCGCGGACGGCGTGGCGGCTGGCGCCGAGGTCCTCGCTGAGCTGGCGCTCCGACGGCAGCGTCGTCTCGGCGGCGTAGGTGCCGTCGAGGATGCGCGTGCGCAGGACGCGGTGGATCTCGGCCGAGAGCGTGGCCTTCTGTGCTGGTCCAACCAGTTCCATACGCTGGTTGTACCAGATTGCCGGGCCGGCGTCGAGGATCTCTCCGCCCGCGGGCGGCTTCGTGGTCACAGGGTTGGCAGGATCCGCCAAGAGCATCCATGGACGCCGCCGGCGACCCCCGCATCGACACCGAGCTGCTCGCCAGCGCCCTCGAGGGCGACGGTGAGGCGTTCGGCGCCTTCTACCGCCGCCACGTGCGGCGGATCACCGCGTTCCACCTCGCCCGCAGCCACGAGGCGCAGGACGCCGCCGACCTGACCGCGGAGACGTTCGCCGCGGCGCTGGCGGCGCTGCACCGCTACGACCCCGCCCGGGGCGAGCCGATCGCGTGGCTGTTCGGGATCGCCCGCAACTGCCTCTCGTCGCTGCGCCGGCGCGGCGCCGTCGACCAGCGCGCGCGGCGGCGCATGGGCCTGACCCGCCTCGAGCTCGACGACGCGGCCCTCGAGCAGGTCGAGGCAGCCGCGAGCGCGGAGCTGATCCGCGTCGAGCTGCGCGAGGGCTTCGACGCCCTGCCGCCCGACCAGCGCGACGCCGTCGTGCTCCGCGTCCTCCTGGATCACGACTACGCCGAGGTGGCCTCGGCCTCCGGAGTCTCGGAGGCCGTGGCCCGCAAGCGCGTCTCCCGCGGGCTGTCGGCGATGCGCGCCCGTCTCGCTTCAAGGAACCCGTCATGACCGACTTCTTCGACGACCTCGAGCGCCAGCTCGTCGCCGCCACGCAACACCGGCCGCAGCGGCTGCGGCGGGCCCGCGCCCGCCACGCGGCGACGCTGGCCACCGTGGTTCTCGCGGTGCTGGCCGGCGGGGCCGGGCTGGCGACGGCGCTGTCGAACGGCGGCGACGGATCGGCCGGCGTCGGGGCGCCCGCGGCGACCACCCAGGTCGAGCGCACGACCGCCGCCGCCCCGACCATCTCGAGCCAGTCGCGGCCGTTCACCGTCGCGATCCTCAACGGCACCGCGGTCCCCGGCCTCGCACGCGGGGTCGCCAACCGCCTGCAGAACTACAACTTCAAGATCGGCAACGTCACCAACGCCGCCGCTCAGGATCATGCGACGACGCTGGTGCACTACGCACCCGGACGGCAGACGGCGGCGATGCAGGTGGCCGCCCGGATCGACCTGAAGGACTTCGTGCTCCACCCGATCACGCCGGCCGAGCGCGCCATCGCCGGAGAGCAGGCGGCGGTCGTCGTCATCGTCGGATCCGACCAGAACACCTCCCTGGCACCCTGACCCGTAGCGTGCGGCGCCGTGGCCACCACGGCGACCACCCCCACACCGCTGCAGTCCCTACGCGCGCGCCCGCGCGCGATGGCCGTCCTCGGCGCGGTGGCGATCGCGTTCTCCGCCATCCTGGTCCGCGAGGCCGGCGTCTCACCCTCCACCGCCGCCGTCTTCCGCTGCGCCTACGCGGTCCCCGTGCTCGTCGTCCTCGCCGCCCTCGAGGACCGCAGGTTCGGTCCGCGCCCCGCCCGCAGCCGCTGGATCGCCGCCGTCGCGGGCGTCTTCTTCGCCATCGACCTCGTCTGCTGGCACCACGCCATCGACGATGTCGGCGCGGGGCTGGCGACGGTCCTCGGCAACCTCCAGGTCGCCTTCGTCCCGCTCATCGCCTGGGCCGTGCTCGGCGAGCGCCCGGGCGCCCGCGTCCTGGCGACGCTGCCGCTGATGCTGTCGGGCATCGTGCTCATCTCCGGCGTGCTGGAGGCGGGCGCCTACGGCGAGAACCCGACCCAGGGCGTGATCTTCGGGATCGCTACCGGCCTCAGCTACGCCGGCTTCATCCTGACCCTGCGCGCGGGTGGCGCGGACCTGCGCCGCCCAGCGGGCCCGCTGTCTGACGCGACGCTCGTCGCCGCCATCGGCGCCCTGGCCATCGGCGCCGTCATCGGCGATCTCGACCTCGTCCCGAGCTGGCCGGCGCACGGATGGCTGGTCACGCTGGCCCTCACCTCCCAGGTCCTCGGCTGGCTGCTGATCTCGGCGTCGCTGCCGCGCCTGCCGGCCGCGACGACCGCGCTGCTGCTGACGATCCAGCCGGTCGGATCGGTCGCGCTCGGCATCGTCCTCTTCAGCGAGAGCCCGAGCGCGCTGCAGCTGCTCGGCGTGGCCGCGATCCTCACCGGCCTCGTGGTCACCACGCGGCGGCGCGCCGGCTTGCCGGACCCCGAGCAAGGACTACCGTGAACGTCGTGATGACGTTCGTGCGGATCTGGCTTCCGGTGACGATCCTCGCCGCCGGGCTCCTGCTCATCGTGGTCCGGGGCGGCGACGAGACCTCGATCGAGGGCGCTGCGGCCCTGTGGGGCGCCGGGCTGAGCGTCGCGCTGCTCAACTGGCTGCACCGCATCGGCGTCTCCGGCGACAGCGCCCGTGACGACGAGGACCAGGCCCGCGCGTACTTCGACCGGCACGGACGCTGGCCCGACGACCTGCCGCCGCGGCACCCCTAAAGGCCCAGGACGTACCCCGCAGCGCTCCACTTCCGTGGTACAGGTGTCGTTAACCAGGACGACCCATGCTGAACGACGTCCTCCGCACCGCGAGCCATGCCCTGGAGCTCCTGCTCCACCGGGCCGCCAGCGTCGATCCGACGCTCGTCGTGCTGGGCATCGTGCTCTACATCGCCGCGCAGTGCGTGCGCACGCTGGGCTGGCACAACATCCTCCGCGCCGCCTACCCCGACGCGACCGAGCTGCGCCGGCGCGACACGATGTGCGCCTACCTCGCCGGCGCGGGACTCAACGGCGTGATCCCGGCCCGCGGCGGCGACATCGTCAAGCTCTGGCTGCTGCACCGCCGCATCGCCGGCGCGCGCTATCCCACGCTTGCGGCGACGTTCCTCCCCGAGACGCTCTTCGAGACCTTCTTCGGCTTCGCGCTCGTCATCTGGGCGCTGACCCAGGGCTTCCTGCCCGTGCCGACCTCCTCGGGCGAGCTGCCGCACGTCGACGTCACGCTGCTGATCGAGTACCCGCTCCCCGCGATCGGCGGCGCGATCGTGCTCGGCGCCATCGGCTACGGCGTGTACCGCCTGCTGCGCCGGCGCGTCGCGGATCTCACCGTGCGCCTGCGCCAGGGCGTCGCGATCCTGCGCACGCCGCGGCAGTTCATCACCGGCGTCGCCAGCTGGCAGGCGCTGGGACGCGTCATCCGCCTCGGCTCCCTCGCCGCCTTCATGGCAGCGTTCCACCTGCCGGTGACGGCCGCGACCGTCGTGCTGGTCATGGCGGCCCAGGGCGGCGGGCGCATCATCCCGCTGGCCCCGGCGAGCGCCGGCCTGCGCCTGGCGATGCTGAGCTACGGCTTCGTGGAGACCACCGGCCACGCGGTGGACATCGCCGCGATCACGACGTTCACCTTCGGCGTCGGCGCGCTGCTGATGCTCGCCGGCCTAGTCGTCGGCCTGGTCGCCCTCGGTGCCCAGCTGGGCACCTACTCGCCGCGCGTGGCGCTCGCCGCCGCGCGCGAGGCCGTCGCGCGCCATCGCGCGGCCGCCTCCGCCGCGAACGCCTGAGCGGCATCCGCGGCGCCTCGCGGCGCCTTACTTGATCAGCACCGACGTGCCGACCGGCACGCGCGGGTACAGGTCCTTGACGTCGGCGACGTGCATGCGGATGCAGCCGTGCGAGGCGGCAGAGCCGATCGAGTAGTCCTCGCCCGTCCCGTGGATGCCGACGCCGTTGATGATCCCCATCCAGCGGGCCTTCAGCGGGTTGGCGGCCGAGCCGCCGTCGACCGTCGTGCCCTGCAGCTCGCCGGCCCACGGGCTGTTGGGCACGCTCCAGACCGGATCGACCTGCTTGTTGGCGATGTGGAACAGGCCCGACGGCGTCGGGTACGCCGGCTGCCCGACGGCGACGCCGTAGGACTTGGAGAACTTCAGGCGCTTGAACAGGCGCAGCTTGAAGTGCGCCTTGTCCACCGTGATGACCGTCCCGTAGATGCGCTGCAGGTCGTTGACGTTGACCTTGGGCGACGTCTTCTGGAGGACGGCGTGCAGCCGGCGCGGGGCGTTGACGCCGTCGTCCAGCGCAGCGTCGACCTGCTCGGCGACGGCCGTCTGGTCGAGGGCGCGGCCGTGCGCGGCGCGCTGGCGGTAGATGTGGGTCAGCGTGATCTTGACCGTCGCGTTGCGCGGCGCCTTGGCGACCTTCGCGGCGACGCCGGCGACCCAGGCGCGGACCGCCAGCTTGGAGTGCGAGAGCTTGAGCCCGACGTCGCCGGGCGCCTTGGCTCGGAGCGCGCGCTTGGCGGTCGTCAGCGCATCGAAGGTCAGCTTGGCGTCGGTGGCCTTCAGCGTCCACGGCTTGCCGGAGGCGCCGAGCACGAGGTCGGCGTTGACCCGCGCGCCGATGCTCGTCTCCAGGCGGATGCGGGCCTCGTCGAGCGTGGCGCCCGAGAGGTCGATCCCGCCGGCGGTGACCCCGGCCGGGACGTTGGCCGGATCCGCGGCGGAGGCCGACGCGGGGATCGCCGCGGCCAGCGCGACGGCGATCAGGGCAGGCAGGAGGCAGACGCGCGGCGACATGGCGGACGAGGGTAGCGGGGCAGGCGACCGCTCAGCGGTCGGCCGCTTGCCGTGCAAGAGCTCGCCCAGAGGCGCGCGCATCAGCCTCCGTGGCCGGCGGGGGCCCCGGCGCCGGCGCCGGCGCCGGCCTCCGCCTCGGCGGGAGCGCCGGCGGGCGCGCCGTGGGCGACGAAGTCCTCCTTGCGCACGAGGATCAGCGCGGCGACCGCACCGGCCAGCGCGATGATCGCGGCGATCACGAGGATCTCGTTCAGCGCCCCCGTCCAACCGGTGAGGAACGCGTCGCGCGCCGGCCCGAGGACGTTCGGGTTGCCCTGGGCGAGGACCTCAGCCGGCGGCAGGCGCACGCTGCTCGCCCCGGGACCCAGCGCGTCGGTGATCTTGCCGGTCACCGACGACTGGAAGATCGCGCCGAGGGCCGCGATCCCCGTCGCGATGCCGACCTGGCGGAACGTGCTGTTGATGCCCGACGCCATGCCCGTGCGCCGCGGGTCGACCACGCCGACCGCGGTCGACGCGATCGCCGGGTTCGTGAGCCCGATGCCGGCGCCGGCGAGCAGGAAGCCCGGCAGCAGCGCGGTCCACTTCGAGTTGGCGTCGAGCCCGCTCATGAGCAGCAGCCCCACGCCGACGAGCCCGAGGCCCGCGCCCATCAGGAACCGCACGGGCACGCGCTCGGTCAGGTTGCCCGACACCGCGGCGCAGACGAAGGACAGCAGCGTGATCGGCAGGAAGCGCAGGCCGGCCTCCAGCGGCGAGAACCCCAGCACGTTCTGCATGTACAAGGTCAAGTACAGGAACATCGAGAACATCGACGCCGAGAGGCAGAACGCGACGACCGACGCGCCGACGAACGCCGGCTTGCGCAGCAGCGTCAGGTCGAACATCGGGCGCTCCTGGTGGCGCTCGACCGCGACGAAGGCGATCAGCAGCACGACCGCGACGACGAAGAGCGCGACGATCGTCGTGCTCCCCCAGCCCTCGCTGTTGCCGCGGACGAGCGCGAAGACGAGGGCGAACAGCGCTCCCGAGAACGTGACCAGGCCGGCCCAGTCGACGCGCGCGGCGTGCGGGTCCCTGGTCTCCTTGACCGTCCGCAACGACACGATGATCGCGGCGATGCCGATCGGCAGGTTGACGAAGAAGATCGACTGCCAGCTGACGTGCTGGACGAGCACGCCGCCGACCAGCGGCCCGACGGCGACCGACGCGCCCGTCGTGGCGCCCCAGATGCCGAGCGCGGTGCCGCGCTCGCGACCGCTGAAGGCGGCGGCCAGCAGCGCCAGCGAGGTGGCGAACATCGCCGCGCCGCCGATGCCCTGCAGGGCGCGGGAGAGGTTCAGCGCCGTCGGCGACGTGGACAGGCCGCACAGCAGCGACGCCAGCACGAAGAGGCCCAGGCCGAGGACGAACACGCGCCGGCGTCCGAAGAGGTCGGCCAGCGACCCGGCGGTCAGCATGAACGACGCGAGCGTGAGCGCGTAGGCGTCCACGACCCACTGCAGATCCTGGAAGGAGGCGTTCAGGTCGCGCTGGATGTCGGGCAGCGCGACGTTGACGATCGTGATGTCCAGCAGCAGCATGAACGTCGCGACGCAGACCGCGCCGAGCGTCCACCAGCGCATCGGGTCCGGCTCGCCGGAGGTGTGGGCGGTCTGGGGCGCGTCGCTCATGTCCGCGAGTCAACTACCCGGACCGGCCGGACGCGCAACCGGCCCGTCGACCGGTCAGCCGCTGCGCGGGACGCCGTCGACCACCGAGCCGGCCGCGACGCGCAGGTGCGTGCGCAACACCTCGGGACCGTGGGCCTCGAGGTCGGCGACGAGCTGGAGGTGCTCGTCGCCGAGCTGGGCGAAGGTGTAGTGCGGGCGGACCTGCAGCAGGAACAGGCGCGTCTGGGCGGTGAGGCGGTCGTGCACGGCCTCGATCCGCGGCGAGCGCGCCGCGCGCACGAGCGAGGTGTGCAGGTCGGCGTGGGCGCGCGAGACGGTCGACCAGCGGGGGCGAGGACGCCCGCAGGCGCGGGCGAGCACCTCGGCAGCCTCGTGGACGGACGGCGGCAGGCGGTCGCCGTGGCGGGCGAGCGCGAGGTGCGCGGCCTCGACCTCGAGCGCGGCGCGCAGCTCGTAGAGCGCCGCGATGGCGGCGCCGTCGAGGCCGGCCACGCGGGCGCCGCGGTTGGGCGCGATGGTGACCAGTCCTTCGTCGGCCAGCGCGCGCAGCGCTGCGCGGACGGTGTGGCGGGCGGCGCCGTGGAGCTCGACGAGGTCGGCCTCGACCAGGCGCGTGCCCGCGTCGAGCCGGGCGTCGAGGATCTGCTCGCGCAGGACCCCGGCGACGCGGTCGACGGCGGTGGGGCTCATGCGCGGATCTCCGCGGTGGTGGGCGAGGTGGCGGAGCCGGGCAGCGGTGCGCCGCGCCGCGGGATGGCGAGGACGGCCAGGCCCGCGAGGATCAGCCCGATGCCGGCCACCGCCACGCCGCCCGGGCGCTCGGACAGGACGACCGCGCCGAGGACCGCCGCGGTGACCGGCTCGCCGAGCGTCAGCGTCGCGACCTCGTTGGCCGGGAGATGGCGAAGGCCACGGGCGAAGAGGAGGTAGGCGACAGCGGTCGGGATCGCGCCGAGCCAGAGCGCCATCGCGACGCCGCCGGGCGTCGCGACCCACGAGAGGTCGCCGAGCAGGAGGACCGGGATCAGCAGCAGGGCGCCGAGCCCGAAGGCCCGCGCCATGACCGGCTCGACGCCGTGCCCGGCGTCCAGCAGCCGCTTGGAGGCGAGGGTGAATGTGGCGTAGGACACGCCGGCCCCGACCGCGAGGGCCACGCCGGGCGCCGAGACGTCGGCGCCGCCGCCGGCCAGCGCGAGCAGCGCGACGCCGCCGCTGGCCAGCGCGGTCGCGGCCGCCCACGCGCCGCCGGGTGCGCGACCGTCCAGCAGCCAGCCGCCGAGGCCGGCGAGCGCGGGTGCCGAGCCCAGCGCGACGACGGTGCCGACGGCCACGCCGGTGTCCTTGACCGCCGCGAAGAAGCACAGCTGGTAGGCGGCCACGCCGACCGCTCCCGCGATCAGGGGGACGCGGGGCCAGCGCCCGGCGTCGGCGCGGGCGACCGCTCGCTGCGCGACGAGCAGCAGGAGCGCCCCGACGGCGATGCGGACGGCGCCGACGGTCACCGCCGACGCATCCGGGCCCAGGGCCTGCGCGGTCCCCGTGGTGCCGAAGCACACGGCCGCGAGGAGGACCTGGAGGCGAGCCATTGCCGCAATTGTTCCACAATGGGCCTCGATCGTGCAACGTCACGACTCTGCGACGGGTCTGCGACGCAACGCGCATGGACCGACGGTCCGTCCGCTGGCCGTGTCACCTTGCCGCCGTGCTCGTTCGCGACTTCGAACACGGCTCGGACATCGATCAGGTCCTCCTCGTCCGGGAGGCCGACCGCCGCCAGCGGCGCGACGGCGGCGAGTTCGTCAAGTTGGTCCTCGGCGATCGCACGGGCGGCGTCGCGGCGATGATCTGGGACGACGTGTCGCAGGCGCTGGAGCACTGCCGCGCGGGCTCGCCGGTCCACGTCACGGGACGCTACGAGGTCCACCAGCGCTGGGGCGCGCAGATCGCGATCCGCCGCCTCGGCCCCGCGCTCGACGGCATCTACGACCCCGCCGACCTGCAGGTCGGGCCGCCGCGCGAGGTTGACCAGATGGAGTCCGACCTGCGCGAGCTGGTCTGCACCGTGCAGGACCCGCACCTGGGTCGCCTGCTCGACGCGTTCTTCGGTGAGCACTCCGAGACGTGGGCGCTGTACCGGATCGCCCCGGCGGCCAAGCACTACCACCAGGCCTACCTGCACGGGCTGCTCGAGCACTGCCTCACGGTCGCCCAGGCGGTGAGCGCGATCAGCGGGATGTTCCCCGGGATCGATCGCGACCTGGCGGTGACCGGCGCGCTGCTGCACGACATCGGCAAGTTGGAGGCCTACACCTGCGACGCGCCGATCGACATGACCGACGACGGCCGCCTCCAGGGCGAGATCCCGCTCGGCTACTACCGCGTGCGCCGGCTGATCGAGGATCTCGACGGCTTCCCCGAGGGCCTGGCCCAGTCGATCCTGCACATCATCCTCAGCCACCACGGCGCCCTGGCGCACGGCTCGCCGGTGGTGCCCTGCACGCGCGAGGCGACCCTCGTGCACATGATGGACAACCTCGGCGGCCGCCTCGGCTCCTTCGACCGCCTCGAGAAGGAGCTCGCGCCGGGCGCCGCCTGGTCGAGCTTCGACCGCGCGATCGGCTCAGGCGCCTACTTCGGATCCCCCACCCGCACCGACGCTCCCTCGCCGATCACGGCCGAGGATCGCCGGCCGAGCGCGGCGGCCTGAGCAGGTCCGGCTCCCAGCTCACGCGAACGCTGCTGGCCGGCGGCTGAGCGACGAGGCGGAGCTCAGCCGCCGGTCAGGCGCCGGACAGCCGGTCCTCGCGCTCCTCGTCCAAAATCTCCTTCATCTCCCGCCCTGCGGCGGCGATGCGTCCCAGGTACTCGGACCGCCGTGCCTCGTCGAGGGTGACCGCGCCGCGGTCCAGCAGCTCGGCGAAGCCCTGG
>DASYLT010000017.1:0-34649 GCA_036009425.1 Baekduia sp.
GCCTTCGAGAAGGTCGTCGACCTGCCCTACGGCGAGAACCCGCACCAGCGCGCGGCGTACTACTCGCAGATCGGCACGCGCATGAACGTGCTGTCGCAGGTCAAGCAGCACCACGGCAAGCAGATCTCCTACAACAACATCCTGGACCTCGACGCGGCGCGCACGATGGTGAACGAGTTCGAGGTCCCGGCGTGCGTGATCGTCAAGCACAACAACCCGTGCGGAGCCGCCCTCGGCGCGACGCCGCTGGAGGCCTACGAGAAGGCCTTCGCGTGCGACCCGCTCAGCGCCTACGGCGGCGTCATCGCGTTCAACCGCAAGGTCGACGAGGTCACCGCGGCCCAGCTGCACCAGCAGTTCATCGAGGTGCTCATCGCGCCCGACTACGACGACGCGGCGCTCGCGATCCTGCAGCAGAAGCAGAACATCCGCATCCTCGAGGACCAGGAGCGCCGGCTGCCCGCGCTCGGCGAGCCCGAGATCCGCCAGGTCACCGGCGGGCTGCTGATCCAGGACCGTGACAACAGCCGCGACGACCGCGACGCGATGGAGGTCGTCACCGAGCGCCGCCCGACCGAGCAGGAGTGGGCCGACCTGCTCTTCGCGTGGCGGATCTCGCGCCACGTGAAGTCCAACGCGATCGTGCTCGCGCGCGGCCTGGCCACGCTGGGGATCGGCGCCGGCCAGATGAGCCGCGTGGACTCCGTGCGCCTCTCGGTGGAGAAGGCGCGCGTCGACTCGCTGCAGGGCAGCGCGCTGGCCTCCGACGCGTTCTTCCCGTTTGCCGACGGCCCGGAGCTGGCCATCGAGGCCGGCATCACGGCGGTCATCCAGCCGGGTGGCTCGGTCCGCGACGACGAGGTCGTCGCGGCGGCCGACGAGGCCGGCGTAGCGATGGTGTTCACCAAGCGCCGCCACTTCCGGCACTAGATGGAGCGTCTCGGGTCCGACCCGCCCGGTCCCTACGAGGCGTCGATCGGCTACTCGCGCGTCGTGCGCGCCGGCGCCCACGTCTGGGTGGCCGGGTGCACGTCGGTCGACGAGTTCGGCGTCGTGCACGGCGCCACGCCGGGCGAGCAGATGCGGTTCGCGATCGCCAACCTGGTGGCGGGGCTGGAGCGCGTCGGCGCCACCGCCGCCGACGTCGTTCGGACTCGCATGTACACGACCGACACGACCCGCTGGGAGGAGATCGGCCGGGCCCACGGCGAGGTCTTCGCCGCCGTCCGGCCGGTCACCGCGATGATCGGCGTGGAGTCGCTCATCGACCCGCGTATGTTGGTCGAGATCGAAGCCGACGCCTTCGTCGACCCCGACGCCGATCCCTCGATCACGACGGTCGAGATCGAAGCGGACGCCTTCGTGGAGACCGATTCCCCCCGGTAGCAGGGCCTTCTCCTTCCGTCCGGTGCGTGGCCCAATCTTCGCCGCCGCGTGAGCCCCGCCAAGACGACTGCCAGCAACGGATTGCGGGCGTGGCAGGTGTCCGCGCTGGAGGCGATGAGCACCTGGGAGTCGGGCCCCTTCCTGATCTCGGCCGCGCCCGGCGCGGGCAAGACCCGCCCGTCCATCGAGATCGCCCGGGACCTCCTGCGGCGCAAGGTCGTCGACCGCGTCGCGGTCGTCTGCCCGACGACGCCCCTGACCCGGCAGTGGGCCGAGGCCGCCGGCCGGCTCGGCCTCCAGCTCGTGCCCGACGCGGCCGAGCTGGTCCCGCCGCGCGACTTCCACGGCGTCGCGGTGACCTACGCCAAGGTCTCCTCGGTCGCGATCAAGTGGGGCGCGCAGTGCACCGGCCGGACGCTGGTCATCGCCGACGAGGCGCACCACCTCGGCGAGGAGCTGGCCTGGGGCGAGGGCTTCGCGCTGGCCTTCCGCAACGCCGCCCGCTGGCTGCTGCTCTCCGGCACGCCGTTTCGCTCCGACACCACGCCGATCCCGGGCGTCCGCTACGACGCCGAGGGCGTCGCGGTCGCCGACGTCGCCTACACGTACGCCGAGGCGGTTCACGACGGCATCTGCCGGCCCGTCACCTTCATCCCCTACGACGGCACGCTGTCGTGGCGCTCGGGCGACGACGTCATCGAGGCCGGCTTCGACACGGTGCTGACCACCCGCGAGGCCTCGCGCCGCTACCGCACCGCGATCTCGGCCGAGCTCGCCGACGGCCTGCCGCGCATCCTCGCCGCCGCGCACGCCAAGCTGCAGGAGGCGCGCGCGAGCGGCCATCGCGATGCCGGCGGGCTCGTCGTCGCCGCCGACTCCGACCACGCGCGCAAGATCGCCAAGCTGCTCAAGGACGTCAGCGGCAAGAGCCCGCTGGTCGTGCTGCACACCGAGCAGGGCGCGCACAAGAAGCTCGCGGGGTTCCGCTCGTCCAAGGAGGAGTGGATCGTCGCGGTCAACATGGTGTCGGAGGGCGTCGACATCCCGCGCCTGCGCGTCGGCGTGTACGCCAGCGCCGCCAAGACGCCGCTGATCTTCCGCCAGGTCGTCGGCCGGTTCGTGCGGACGATCCCGGGCCGGCCCGCCGACATGTCGTGGCTGTTCCTGCCCGGCGACGGTGTCCTGCGCCGCCACGCCGCCGACGTGGAGGGCGAGCTGCGCCACGTCCTGCGCTATCGCAACAGCGACGAGGAGATCTTCGACGAGCCGCAGGAGCGGCGGGAGACCGAGAAGTCCGAGGCGCCGGAGTTCGTGGCGCTGTCGGCCGACGTCGCGCCGACCTCGCAGATGTCGCTCTTCGGCGGCCCGGCGGTCGTGGAGCCCACCGCGCCCGTCTACGCGGCGCCGCCGATGCCGTCGCTGAGCGTGGAGGTCCCGGAGGTCGCGCCCGAGCCGACGTCGCGACTGTCGGCCTTCGAGCGCCGCAACATCCTGCGCGACAAGCGCCACCGTCTGGTCGGCGACCTCGGCCGCCGTGACCGCCGCCCGCACCGCGAGATCAACGCCTGGCTCAACCAGGCGGTCGGCGTCACGCGCGTCGAGGACGCGACGATCGACCAGCTCGAGCGCTCCGTCGACCTCCTGCTCGACGCGCTGTCGGGCAAGACGGTCGCGCGGTAGGGCCGCCACCCGGCGCAGCGCGCCGTCCAGCCCTTCTCGGCGGGGCCGGTAAGGTCTGCGACGTGCAAGACCCCACCTTGCTCCGCGCCCGCGCAGACGAGCTGCGGCGGCTTCACGCCGACCCGGCGATCCTGGTCCTCGTCAACGTCTGGGACACCGCGAGCGCCCGCACCGTGGCGTCGCTGCCGGGCTGCCGGGCGATCGCGACCGCGTCCTGGGCGATCGCCGCGGCGCACGGCCTGGCCGACGGGGAGGCCATCGGCCGCGAGGGCATGCTCGAGGCGGTCCGGTGCGTCGCCCACTCGGTGTCGCTGCCGGTCACGGCGGACCTGGAGGGCGGCTACGGTCAGACGCCGGCCGACGTCGGCGAGACCATCGCGCGCGCCATCGCGGCCGGCGCGGTGGGCTGCAACCTGGAGGACGGCGTCCGCGACGGCGAGCTGCTGCGCGACGCCGAGGACGCGGCGGCGCGCGTGGCCGCCGCTCGGGCGCGAGCCGACGCCGAGGGCGTCCCGGTCGTCATCAACGCCCGCACCGACGTCTACCTGCGCGGCGCCGACGACCCGGAGGCCGCGATCCTCCGCGGCCAGGCCTACGCGCGGGCGGGCGCCGACTGCATCTTCGTGCCGGGCGTCCGCGATCGGGCGACGATCCGCGACCTGGTGGACGGCATCGATGCGCCCGTGAGCGTCCTGGCGGCGCCGGGTGCGCCGTCGGTCTCCGAGCTGCAGGAGCTGGGCGTCGCGCGCGTCTCGTTCGGGCCGGGCCCGATGGGCGTGGCCCTGGCGGCGCTGGCCCGCACGGCCTCCGATCTGCTGGAGGGCGGCGTCCCGGCCGACGAGCTGTCCTATCGCCCGCCGGCCGTTTGACGCACGTTCCGTTCCGTTCCATGCGTTCCAGGAGAGGTGACCTCGCCCGGCGAGGCGCCCGGAGGCGCCCCGCCAGACGAGAGTCGGGGAGGAACTGCACTTGCTCTCGTTGCGGAGGGGTGAAGAGGCGCCGGCCGGTCCAAGGAACCGACGTCTCGGTGTCCGCTGGATGAATCATCCGGCTTCAACCCCAAGGGCACCTGAGCAACGGCTAACGATTGGGTAAGTCCGGGCGAGATGCCCCCGGTGGGGCTCGAACCCACAACCTCAACGCTTAAAAGGCGCGCGCTCTACCGATTGAGCTACGGGGGCGCCATGCAGCCTAGATGAGTCCTTGCGCCTAGACTCAGAAGCGCCGGCCCCCATGGTGTAGCGGTCAGCACGCGAGCCTTTCACGCTCGAAGCAGGGGTTCGATTCCCCTTGGGGGTACTCAATGGTGAGTCGGCCATTGGACCCGGGAACTGCTCGCACATCCGTCGAGCGGCTCACATCGGCCGGTGGACGTGGCACAGTTCCCGGTTCCACGCGGGCGGCCGGCCGCCCGCGGTGATCCCTCTCCGGTCTCTCACGCCAGATGCTGCAACGTCTGCGACGTCGCCCGTCCTCCGCGATGGTCGTCGCGCTCCTCGCCCTGTTCGTCGCGCTGGACGGTCCCGCCACCGCGGCACGGCTGATCGACGGCCGCTCCATCAAAGCCAACTCGATCACCAACAAGCAGATCCGCAACGGCACGCTGGGGACGCAGGATCTGTCCAAGACCGCGCTCAAGCGCCTGCAGGCCACGCCGGCCGGGTCGATCACCGCGAGCCAGCTGGCGCGCAAGTCCGTCGACGCCTCGAAGCTCGCCGACGCCGCCGTCGGATCGTCGGCCCTGGCGCCGGGCGCGGTGGACGCTGGCAAGCTCACCGACGGCGCGATCGGCCCGGGCCAGCTCGCTGCCGGCGCCGTCACCGCGTGGAAGATCGCCGACGGCGCCGTGGGCGCTGCCGCAGTCGCTGACGGCGGCCTGCAGACGCGCGACGTGGGCGACTTCTACGGCTCGGTGTCGGTCAACTTCAAGCCGTTCGCGCCCAACACGTGCCAGGTGGCCAAGGACATCAGCCCGCAACCGTCGGCTCCCGGCCAGGGCAACATGATCTCCGACGACGTGGTCTCGGTCTCGCCGAGCGCCGGGTGGCCGGACCCGCTGGTGGTCTCGGGCAACCCCGGGGCCGGCAACACGCTGCGGATCGTGGCCTGCCGCATCGGCTCCGATCCAGGCAAGCCTGCGCTGGACCCCACGGACCTCATCGATCCCGACGAGACCGTCTTCCAGTACGTCGCCTTCGACACCCCGTGAGCGCCTAAGTCCGGTTTGCGGTGTAGTGGCCCTTGTCGCACTTTGCGGCCTTTTTGTGGACCGGAAAGTGGCGCGACCCTTGCTTCCGTCCGACGGGATGCCGATGCTCCACTTGTGAAGTCCGCCCTCACAAGGATGGGGAGGTCGGGTCGATGCTGATGCATCGCCAGGCGCCGATCGCCTTGAGCGCCCTCGTCGCGTGCGCGGCGGCGGCCTCGGCCTCCGTGCTGCTGCGCCAGCAGATCCTGCACTTCTCGTCGGGGCAGCCGGGCTACAGCGCGTTCTCACCACAGCTGGCCATTCCGCAGGTCCGGGAGCCGCGGCCGGCGCCGGCACCGCTGACGCGCAGTCGCCAGGCGCGGCCCACGGTCGCGCGCACGGACGCGGCGTCCACCGCCCTGGCCCTCGGCGCCGGCGGGGTCTCCCCGCTGGCTGCGCCGTTCACCCTGCCGGCTCCCAGCGGTACCTCGCAGGGCGCCACCACGCCGGGAGCTCCCGCTGCCGGCCGGTCGCCCGGACGCGTCACCGCGACGCCGACCGGCCCCGGCTCGGGACAGGCGCCGGCGAGCGCTTCGGTGCCGGCCAGCCCGCCGGCTGGTTCTTCGAGCGCCGCGTCGCCCGGCGTGACGGCGCCGGGCTCGACGATCGCTGCCGGCGCCGGCCCCGTTGTGGCGGGCACCGTGCCCGGAACGATCCGCGTCGCCGCGGCCGCCCAGCCGGCCGAGCTGGCGCCCGAGGCCGACCGCGCGCCGGTCAACAGCTCCGCCGACAACGCGCCGCCGCCGCCGGACGCCGCCGCGCCGGCCCCGGTGACTCCCACTCCGACGCCGGCGCCCGCACCGGCGCCCGCCGATCCCGCACCCGCCGACCAGACGCCGCCGCCCGCCGATCCCGCGCCCGCAGACCCGGGGCCGTCCACCGAGCCGCCCGCCGCCGAGGTCCCGGCGCCGACGCCCGAGGTCCCCTCGGCGCCCGCCGATCCGGCACCGCCGTCCGACGGCCCCGAGCCACCGGCCGAGGCGCAGCCCGGGCTGCTCGGCCCGGACGCCACCACCACCCCCGACCCCACCTAGAACGCACCAACGCCCGGCGGTAGCCGGGCGCTGGGATCAAGCTGAGGTGTGGGTGCGGCCTAGAAGTCCGGACGGAAGAACCGGGACTCGGCGCCCTCTTCGTCGAACGCGGCGTAGTGCTCGCGCAGGACGTCGCCGTCGTCGCCCTCGAGCAGGACGTCCGCGCCGGCCTCCGGCGCCGTGCGCACCTGGTGGCGGGAACAGGCGACCCGCAGGTAGCCGCTCCACCACTGCGCGCCGCGCAGCGGGACGAGCCGCGTCCGCGCGCCGAAGGTCCCGCAGTGCACCGTGCCCCAGGCCTCGCCGTCGGGGTCGATGTGCAGCCCGTCGAGGCGTCCGACGAGGCCGAAGGTGCCGTCGAGGACGAAGACGTCGCGCTTGGCCTGGCGTTGATCGAGCATCGTGTCCATCGACTACCCCATTTCGGCGGTTCACACGCGAAACCCTTCCCGTAGCCTGTGCGCCTGCGGGCGGTTAGCTCAGTTGGCCAGAGCACTCGCCTTACAAGCGAGGGGTCCTGGGTTCAAGTCCCAGACCGCCCATCGCCCGCGCGACGCGGGCGCCGCACCCGCGGGCGATCGCCGAGCATGCTTCACGCGCGCCAGGATCCGACGCCGGCCGGAAGGTCAAGTTTGTCCGGGGCGCTGCTCGGTAATTGTGGTGGCGTGACCGTCGTCCTTGAGAGGCGACTGGCCACGGCACAGGACTCGCGGCCGAACCACGGGGGCGGCCGCCGGGACGCGGAGATGCTGAGCCAGTACGCCCGTACCCGAGATCCCAGGCTGCGAGAGCAGCTCGTCCACCGCTATCTGCCGCTCGCGCGGTATGCCGCAAGCCAGTATCGCCGCGGCAGCGAGCCGTTCGACGACCTGGTCCAGGTCGCCTCCCTCGGCCTCCTGAAGGCCATCGACCGCTACGACCCCGTTCGCGGCGCCGCGTTCAGCAGCTACGCGCTGCCGACGATGTCAGGCGAGCTGCGGCGCCATTTCCGCGACCGCGGCTGGGCGGTGCGCCCGCCGCGCGACCTGCAGGAGCAGGCGCTGGCCGTCGAGAAGGCCATCGACAACCTCGGCCGCGAGCTCGGCCGCTCGGCCACCGTGCAGGAGATCGCCACCGAGCTCGACGTCAGCGAGGAGGTCGTCCTCGAGGCCCGCGAGGCGCTGAGCGCGCGGATGTCGACGTCGCTCTCGACGCCCGCCCGTGGCGGCGACGACGATGAGTCGCTGTCGCTGGAGACACGCCTCGGGCACCACGACGACGGCTTCGAAGGCGCCGAGCAGCGCGCGACGCTCGACGTGCTGCGCCGTTCGCTGACCACGCGCGAGCGAGACATCGTGCGGCTGCGCTTCGAGGAGGACATGACCCAGGCCGAGATCGGGGAGATCGTCGGGCTCTCGCAGATGCACGTCTCGCGGCTGCTGCGCACCGCCGTGGACAAGCTGCGGCTGGCGGCGGCCATCGACGCCTGATCGGGCGGGACCCGCGGGTCCTCGGTGCGAGGGCCCACGTGCGGTTAGGTTACGGCGATGGCGGAGCTGCTGGAGCGCGACCGCGCCGGCCTCGAGATCGAGCACGCGCTCGCCGCCGCGCGGGACGGGCGGGGCGCCTCCGTGCTCGTGCAGGGGCCGCCGGGCAGCGGCCGCAGCGCCCTGCTCGAGCACGCCGCCGACCGCGCCCGCGGCGCCGGGCTGGCCGTCCGGACGTGGGCCGCGGCGGCCGACGAAGCCGACCGGCCCTACGCCGCCGTGCACGCCCTGCTCGGCGATCTGGTCGCGCCTGGCGGCCTCGACGGGCCCGCCGGGTGGAGCGCGACGGTCGCGCTGGCGACGGCCGCCGGGCCGCTGGCGCTCGTGCTCGACGACGCCGAGCGCGCCGACGAGCCGTCGCTGCGCGCGCTCGGCGCGCTGGTGCGCCGGTCCGCGGACGGATCCCTGGTGCTGATCGTCGCCACCGACGACGGGCCGGCCGGCGCGGCCGCACGCCGCATGCTGGGCGGCGCGCCCAGGGCCCGGGAGGTCGTGCTGGGTCCGCTCAGCGAGGCCGCCGCCGTCGCCCTCGTCCGCACTGCGGTCCCCGGCGCCGGAGCGGCGGACGCGCGGTCCTGCCATGCCGCGGGCGCCGGCCTGCCGCTCTACGTCACCGCGGCGGCCACCGAGTTGGCGGCGGGCCGGGAGCCCGGCGCCGGATGCCCCGCACCGCTCTCCCGCCGGCTGGCCGACCGCCTGGCCGCCTTGGGCCCTGACGCAATCGCGCTCGCCCATGCGCTGGCGATCCTCGGCCAGGGCGCCACCTGGGCGCGCGCCGGCCGGCTCGCCGGACTCGACGGCGCGCAGCGCCGGACCGCCGCCGACGTCCTGCGCGCCGCCGGGCTGGTGGATCGGGGCGCCGCACCGGCCTTCGTCGCGCCGGTCGTGCGCGCCGGTGTGCGCGCGGCCGTGCCACCCGGTGCCGCCGCATCCCTGCACCGCGCCGCGGCCACGCTGCTGGCCGCGGAGGACGCCCCGGCCGAGCAGGTCGCCGACCACCTCGTCGCCTGCGAGCCCGATGCCGACCCGTGGGTGTGGCGGACGCTCGCCGCGGCCGCGCGGGCGGCGATGGACCGCCGCGCACCGGAGGTCGCCGCCGCCCTGTTGCTGCGCGCGCTGGCCGAGCCGCCGTCGCGCGGCGATCGCGCGGCGCTGCTCATCGACCTGGGCGTCGCCGAGTCCACGGCGTTCCGCACCGACGTCGCGGTCGTGCACCTGCGCGCGGCCGTCGCGGCGGCGGGCTCCCTGGAGGAGCGCCTGGAGGCGACCCTCGCGCTCGTGGCCGTCCTCACGCAGGCGGGCGATCCCGAGCGCGACCTGAGCGCGGTCCTCGACGCCCTCGGCGAGCTCGACGACCACCGCCTGCGCGAGCAGCTCGAGGCCCACGTCGTCAACCAGGCGCGCCAGCGGACCTCCGCCCATCGAGCCACCCGCGGGCTGGCGCAGGCCGTGGCGGCGCGCGTCGCGGCCGATCCTGCAGGCGCCTCGGCGGCCGAGCTCGCGGCCGCGGCCGCCGAGCTGACGATGGCCGGTGAGCGCGCCGACGACGCCGCCGCGCTGGCCGCTGCCGCGCTGCGGCGCAGGCCCGATCCCGAGCCGCTGCGCTCGACCACCGTCCCGGTCGCCATCCGGTGCCTCGCCGCGGCCGACCACCTCGACGCGGCGGCGCGCTACGTCGACGAGGCGCTCGCCGCCAGCCGCGCCCGCGACGCCTCGCTGGAAGTGACCATGTTGTCGTCCTTCGGAGCCGACATCGCGTGGCGGGTCGGCGACCTGGCCGGCGCGGAGCGCCTGGCGCGCGACGCCTGGAGCGGGGGAACGCGCGAGAGCTGGTCGCTGGGCCACCCCGCCACGACCGCGGGCCTCGTCACCGTCCTGCTGGATCGCGGCGCGCCGGCGGAGGCCGAGGCGGTGCTGACGACGGCGGGGTTCGCGGGCAGCGCCGAGCCCGGGCTCGACCTCTACACCGGCGCGATGCTGCTGCACGCGCGCGGGCGGCTGCACCTCGCGGTCGGGGCCACGGCCGCCGCCGTCGCCGACCTCCGCGCGAGCGGCCGGCGCCTGGACGCCCACGGCGAGCCCAATCCGGCGCTGATCGCGTGGCGCTCGCCGCTGGCGCTCGCGCTCGGCGGCGCCGAGGGCCGCGCGCTGGCCGACGAGGAGCTGCGCCTGGCGCGCGGGTACGGCGCCGCGCGGGCCATCGGCATCGCGCTGCGCGCGCGGGCGCTGCTCGAGCCCGAGCCGGCCGACCGCGTGTCGCTGCTGCGCGAGGCGGTGGCGACGCTCGCCGACTCACCCGCGCGCCTCGAGCACGCGCGCGCCCTCGCCGACGTCGGCGAGGCGCTGCTGGGCGGCGGGACCCGCGAGGCGGCGCGCGAGGCGCTGCACGACGCCTACGAGCTGGCCCACCGCTGCGGCGCGGCGGCCGTCGCCGCCCAGGCCGCCGCGGCGCTGCGAGTCGCCGGCGCCCGACCGCGGCGCCCGTTCCGCCGCGGGCCGCAGTCGCTCACCGCGCGCGAGCGGCGGGTCTGCGAGCTGGCCCGCGATGGGCTGACCAACCGCGCGATCGCCGAGCTCCTCGTGGTCACGGTGAGCACCGTCGAGTACCACCTCGCCGCGGCCTACCGCAAGCTCGGGATCGCCTCGCGGCGTGAGCTGGCCGCGGCGCTGACCGGCGCCGCCGCCGGGTCACCCCCGAACGGCGGCGCGGACCACGTCGTTGCCGACCCGGCCGATGGCCGCGCCGTACCGCATGCGGGCGCTCAGCTTCACGGTCTTGCCGCCGATGGTCCCGAGCTGGACGCGGAAGCGCCCGTCGCCGAGCGCCTTGGCGACTCGGCCGTCGACGATCCGCTCGATCCGCTGACCCGCTGACGTCACGATCACCAGCTCGAACGAGGTCCCGTTGCCGGTGAGCGACCCCGCCGTCCCGGGCGAGACGTCGACGTAGGCCGTGCCGGCGCTGCTGCGGTGCAACGCCACCACCGGGGCCGAGGGCGTGGGCAGCGCGGGGGCGGTGAAGCGGTCGACGACCGTCTGCTGGCGCGGCACGCCGTCGGCGTGGGTGAGGAACGCGAGCAGCTCGTGCTGCCCGGGCTCCGTGCTGGGGTCGAAGGCGATCGGGACCCGGCCGTGCGTCGTGGCCACGTCGAAGGTCCGCACGATCGTCGAGCCGTGCGGTGCGGCGTCGATGATCGTCAGCTCACCGGTCAACCCGTCGGGCACGTTGATCACCGTGCCCCGCAGCCGCGAGCGCTCCAGGGCCGGGACCCGGCGCAGGGCCGCGACGACCGACGGCCGGATCGTGGTGGCGGCCGAGGCGTGCGCGCCCGTGAGCTGGAAGGCCTTGCCGCCGATCTTGAGCTTCGTGCTGCCGACCGTCGCCGGCACGACGTCGGCCTTGAGCGTGGCGTCGGCGATGTGGCGGCCGGCGGCCAGCTCGACGCGCACCGGCGCGGGGCTGCCCGCCGCGGGCGTGACGTGCCACTGGCCGGCGGCCGGGCGGGCGACGAGCACGGTGGAGACGTGGTCGACGGGATCCTGGTCGATGAGCGCCGTGGCCGCCTTGGTCGTGCCGGCGGGGCGACCGGCGAGGCTCGCCGGCTCCGGCGGGGAGAACACGTAGTCGCCCGGTAGCGCGGCGGTCGTGAAGACGCGGCCGTCGGGCGCGGTCAGCGAGAGCTTGGGTGCGCCGGGCAGCGCTGGGTCGCCGTAGAACTTGAAGGCCATCTGCTCGGTCCCCTCTGGGACGGTGAGGCCGTCGCCGGGCGGCGTCGGTCCCGCCGCCCGCGCACGGAAGACGGCCGGCTTGTAGGGCTCGAGGTCGCAGCCCGTGAAGACGTCGAGCCCGTCGCCGAAGCGGTAGGCGAGGCCTGCAGAGACCGTGGTGACGAACAGGTCGACCGACCCGCAGGCGGCGACCGCGATGTTGGAGGCCAGCGCCTGCACGTCGAGGCAGAGCCACAGGCATGCGTGCCCCCGGCCCTCGATGTAGAACTCCTTGGTCTTGAACGAGACGCCGCCCTCCAGCGACGCCTGCAGCGACGCCGGCCCGAAGTCGGCGCCGAAGTGGCCGCCGAACGTCAGCGTCTGGGCGTTGGCCTCGTCGTACTGGACGAAGCCGCCGCCGAGCTCGAGGCTCGCCATCCTGACGCGCCCCTGCAGGCGCAGGAACACCGGGTCGGTCCGGACGATCAGGTCGAGGTCGCCCTGGAGCACGTTGAGGAAGCTGAACGTCGCGCCGCCGCTGACCGTGAGCGGATCGGTGACGATGCCGAAGCGCACTTCGTTGAGGAAGACGCCGCTGAAGATCTGGATGCCCGGCGGATCGGCGCGGACGCTGCCGCCGGCCTCTTTGAGCTCACCGTCGTCGATCAGGATGTGGAAGGTGATGTGGAACATCTCCGGCCCGAGCGACAGCAGCGCGTCGTCGATGTCGCCCTTCCACAGTCCGGTGGACGTGTCGAACTTCAGCCGCCCGTCGAGGATCGTCACCGGGCCGATCGTGGTCCCGGACAGGTTGAGCGTCGCGGCGAGGTTGAGTGCGGCGTGTGCGCGAGCCTGGCGGCGCCGGGCCGCGATGTCGGCATAGGTGTTGGTCGTCAGTGGGGCGCTGCGCGGCTCGTCGAGCCCGGGGAGGTTGACGTCGGCGGTCGGCGACGCGCCCTCGCTGCCGCGGCTGAACTGCGACGGCAGCACGACGCGGAACGCCGTGGCCGAGCGGCCGCCATCGGCGAAGGTGACCCCGAACGCGCCCCAGTCGTCGCTGCCCGCGTCGGGCCGGGCGACCGGCGAGCCGTGGTACATCGTGCCCGCCGGGATCGACGGGGCGGCGGCGTGCCGGTTGGCGACGAAGTCCCACGCGCGGTCCCTGCCGAACTGCCCGAAGCGCGCGACGGGCTCGTTGTCGGCCACGACGTCCACGACGCCCGGGTGGGACGCCAGGGCCTCGAGCGTCGTATCGGGGTAGGGATCCTTGCCGTCGAACCCGGCGGGCTTGCCCGACGTGGTCGCGAAGAGCCTGAGGCGCTCGTTGCCGTCGAGCTGGAGGTAGAGCGCGGAGCCGGCGGCCGGCCGCAGGCTGACGCCGTTGATGTCGATCGTGCTCGTCGTCCAGAAGCGGCGGTGGTCGCCGCCGTAGTCCATGCACTGCCCCGAGAACACCAACTTGCGCTGGAACATCAGGTCCTGGCCGGCGATGTTCTGGCACTTGCCGGCGGGCGGCACGATCTGGAAGCCGTCGGTGCGCTGGGTGGCGCCGAGGCCGGCGTCGTCGTAGGCCGAGACGGCGACGGAGTACGTGCCGGGCGTCGGGATCCGGAAGCGCAGGGCCGACGGGTCGCGGGTGACCAGCGCGGTCGTGTCGACGTCGAGGTTGCGAAGGGCCGTCAGCAGCGGGGACGGCACCGGGGTGATCGGGTGCAGCAGCGGGCGCGCCGCGGCGCTGCCGCGCACCTTGAACGGCTCCGGGATGACGTTGCGCTCGGTGTAGGGCGCGCAGGCGTGCTCGACCGGGAGCCTTCCCAGCAGCGAGGCCAGCGACGGCAGGCTCGAGCGCTTGGCGTGGGCGATCTGGCGCACGGCCGCCGCCTGCCCGGCCCGGGCGGCGAAGCCGACCTGCTGCAGCCCGCGCGGGTTCAGCGCGACGCCGGGCAGCGACCCGGCGATGCCGACCGGCGAGGTCAGGCCGGTGCCGCCGGCGCCGGCGGCGGGGAAGAACGCGCCGGGTCCGTAGGCCTCGATCGGCGGGTCGGCCGAGATCTGGCCGCCGCCGAGCACGGGCGGCTTGATGTTGGGCTTGCAGACCGACGCCGCCTGCAGCGGCTTGCCCACCTCCAGCGTGTAGTAGGCGATCGAGCCGTCGGCGTCGCTGCTGCCGCTGGCGTCGAAGGCGAGCTCGTCGTCGGTCGTCAGCGGGTAGTCGATCGTCTGCGAGGTGGTCTCGGCGGTGTGGGCGCGGCGCTTGCCGTTGCGGGCCGCGCCGACCAGCGGGATCCGCACGCGCTGCCCGGGGCGGAACACCGCGACGGTCGTGCCGTTCGGGTCGCGGTTGACGAACTGCGCCCGGAGCTTGGGCGGCTGGTCGGGCACGAGCGGGACGGTGTGGGTGACCGAGGTGCGCAGCCCGGCGCTGTCGACGGCGGTGAGCGTCACGCCGCGCCACTGCAGGAAGCTGGAGGCCAGCAGCTTGGCGTAGGCGACGCCCTGGATCTTCGTGGCGAACGGCGAGGCGGCGCGCAGCGTCGCGCGGGTGTCGAGCTGGGCGCCGGTCGCCTCGCCGGCGTCGAGGTCGAACGTGCTCTGCTGGAGCAGCGTCGCGTTGTCATACAGGTACGCGAGGCGCGGGTCGTGCTCGATCCAGTAGACCTGGTTGCCCCACGCGCGCACGCCGATCGCCCCGGCCAGCGGGCGGCCGTCGGCGGCGTTCGCGGGGAGCGCGTCGAGGTCGATCGTGGCCAGCGGCGGGAGGCTGTGGGCGGCCAGGCCGCGGGCGAAGAAGTTCACGACCGCCTGGTGGCCGTCGCCGGCCGAGAACCACGGGCCGGGGACCGTCGTGCTGTCGGGCAGGTGGCAGCCCGAGCCGTCGGGGGCGCAGATGAGGTCGGGCTGGCCGCCGGCCGCGGGCGGGTCGAAGTCCCACTCGAGGTGGTCGATCTGGTCGGCGGTCCGCGGCCCCTGGTCGGGGTCGGTGGCCAGCGGCGTGAAGGTGACCGGGTGGTTCACGCCGGTGTCGGCGCGGCGCGTGGTGAAGTCGACCTTCGGCGCGCTGTTGGGCATGACGACGAGGTCGTGCACCACCTCGGCCACCGCGCCGTTGGCGGCCGTCGCGCGCAGGCGCACCGAGTAGAGCCGGCGTCGCTGGCCGTCGGCCCCGGCCGCGCGACCGGTGTCGTGCGCGCCGTCGGCGGTGAAGCCGTGGCGCGGCGCGGCCCCCGCGGCCGACGGGTCGGGCCGGAAGCCCGCGCCGTCGTGGAAGTCGAAGTCCCAGGCGTAGTCGACGCCCGGTCCCGGGGTCGCCTGGAACTGGACGCCCCCGGTGGGCGCCCCGGCGATCAGGACGTCTGCGTGGGGCGCCCAGGTGAAGTCCAGGCCGGCGGGGAGGCCCGCGGCGCTGGCGTCGGCGGCCGCCGTGTGGAACGCGACGTCCTCGCCGGCGACAGGGCCGTCGGGGCCGTCGGCCACGACGCGGGCGTGGTAGTCGGAGCCCGGGGAGAGGCCGCCGAGCGCGGTCTGCACCGCGACCACGCCGCCGGCGCCGGCGGTCACGGCGTCGGGCGTCCGCTGGCCGTAGGCCGTGGTGGCCCCGTACTCGATGCGGTAGGTGGTGGCCGACCCGCCGTCGTCGAGGGTGGCGCCGACGCGCGCGCTGCTCTGCGTCACCTGGTCGGCAGCCGTCGTGTGCACGATCGGCACGGCCTGCAGGGTGAGCGAGAGGTTGTCGGCGTAGCCGTCGTTGTAGGCGCCGGCGAAGCGCTGGAAGTTCAGCGAGACCAAGGCGCGCCGCGCGCCGGCGGGGACGGTGAGGGCGTCTCGTTGCGGCAGCAAGGTGGTGGCGTTGGCGCGCTCGGCCGCGGTGACCGGGCCGATCGTCAGCCCGTCGCCGAGCTGGCCCTGGTTGTCGTTGGCGTCGAACTGGGCGGCGGCCGAGGCGCGGTCGTCCTGGTTGCCGAAGCCGCCCAGCGCGCCCGACAGGACGGCACGGACCCGGCCGGCGTCGATGGCCGCGGCCCCCGGCGCGATGTCGAAGATCTGCAAGCCGCTGGAGGCTGCGACGTTGTTGCCCCCCGCGAAGAACGCCCTGCCGCCGCCGATCGCGGTGCTGACGGCGGCGTCCGGGAAGTTCGGCGACCCGTAGAGCACCTGGGTCATCCCGGCCGACGGCGACCAGCCGGGCGGCGGGGACGTCTGGGCCTGGTCGGTCGCCGCCGGGCCCTGCTCCGCCCCGGGGTTGGCCAGCAGGTTGCCGCTCGGCAGCAGCGGCGCGGCCGAGGCCGGGCCGGCCAGCGCCGCGAGCGCCGCCGTCAGGCCGGCGACGAGCGCCGCGCGTCGCCGTCCGGCGCGCCGGCGCGCAGAGGGACCTTCACCGATCTGGGGCACGCGCGCAACGCTTGCGGGCACGGCCGCCGAACGCAAGCCGCGCGACCCCGGAGTTTGCCGGGCAGGACCCCAGGTTTCAGTGCCGGCGCCGCGCCACGAGCACCGCGAAGCAGTGGTCCTTGAACAGGCAGTCGGCGGCGTCGAACCCCGCCTCGCGCAGCCAGCCCAGCTGGGACTCGAGATCGGCGCAGCGGTCGTGGCCCATACGCTCCACGGCGTCCGCCCACTCCTGCGCGGACGCGCCCAGCGCCCGCGCCGACGCCTCGTGCCACGTGCGGTAGCGCGCGTCGAAGCACGGCGTCGGGCCGGCGACCTGCTCGGCGTTGACGAACACGCCGCCCGGCGGGAGCACTGAGCGCACGCGCGCGAACAGCGCCTGCTTGCCCGCGTCGTCGAGGTGGTGGATCGCCAGCGCCGAGACGACGGCGTCGAACGGGCCGGGCGGCAGCGGCTCGGCCAGGTCGGCGACGTGCAGCACGGCGCGGTCGCCGAGGGAGGCGCGCGCCTGCTCGAGCATCGCCGGCGCACCGTCGACGAGGACGAGCTCGGCCTCCGGATGGGCCGCGGCGACCCGCGCGGCCAGCATCCCGGTCCCCGCGCCGAGGTCCAGCACGCGGCGCGGCGGGCGCCCGAGCATGTCCAGGGCCGAGACCGCCGTCGCGTAGAAGGCATCGAACGGCGGGATCAGCCGGCGCCGCGGCGCCTCGTAGGAGGCGGCGGCGGCGTCGAAGGCGGCGGGTGCAGGGCTGTAAGTCATCGCGTACAACCGTACGTGATGACGTACAGCCTGTCCAGCGGGCCTAGCTTCCGGTCGACGTGACCTTGATCCCCTTGGCCTTGAGCTCCTGCTGGGCCTCGTTGATCTTCTTGACGCCGGCGCTGGTCGACAGCCCCTGCAGCGCCTTCGTCAGGTTCGCGGTGTCGTTCTTGCGCGCGGCCGCGGCGCCCTGGCGGAAGACGCCCGCCAGCTCCTTGAGCCCGTCCACGAGCTTCTGGTGGGCGGCCTTGACGTCTGACGGCGGCTGGATGGCGGCGAACTTGTTGGCGGCCTGGTCGAGCGCGGCGGCGCCACGGTCCAGGCGCGCGGCGATCTCCTTGGCCGACGTGCCCGACCCGGTCTGGTCGGAGATGTCGGCGAACGTCTTCTGCAGGGTCTGCCCGGCCTGGGCGAGCTGCTGGCCGTATTCGGCCTTGGACGCGGGCTTGCTGTTGCTGTCGCCTCCGCCGCCGCACCCGGCGACGACGAGCGCGATCAGGACCGTGAGCACGATCGGGAGGCGGCGCATCGCCCGATCCTGCCATGTTCGCCGCTCCCGCGTACCCTTGGAGATGATGTCTTTGGATCCCACGCACACCGCGCTCGGCACCTGGTCGGGTGGCCGCTTCATGCACTTCGGCGCGCCGCTGGACGACGATCGCCTCCTCGCGCTCTTCCGTCCCGACGAGCGCATCCGCACCGTCCTCACGGCTGACGCCTACGGCGCGGGCGAGGCCGACACGCTGCTCGGCCGGGCGCTGGCCGGCGCCGATCGCGACGCCTATTCGCTGGTCGGCGCGGTCGGCCATGACTTCTACGAGGGCGAGCGCGAGGGCGCGAAGGGCTACCCGCGCTTCACCGACCCGCGGCTGCGCGGGCCCGGCGAGTACGGCTCCTATCTGCGCATGGCCACCGAGCGCAGCCTGGAGCGGATTGGCGTCGACCGCTTCGACGTCCTCCTGTTGCACAACCCCGACCGCACGGGGTACACGCACCCGGCCGTCTGGGAGGGCATGGCCGCGCTGCGCGACGCCGGTCTCACGCGCCGCATCGGCATCGCGCCCGGCCCGGCCAACGGCTTCACGCTCGACGTGATCGACTGCTTCGAGCGCTACGGCGAGCTCATCGACTGGGCCATGCTGATCCTCAACCCGCTCGAGCCGTGGCCCGGCGAGCTCGCGCTGCCGGCCGCGGCCGCGCACGACGTCAAGGTCATCACGCGCGTCCTCGACTACGGCGGCCTGTTCCACGACGACCTGCGCCCCGGCCTGCCGATGGGCGAGCGCGACCACCGCGCGTTCCGGCCGCAGGGCTGGATCGAGCGCGGCACCGAGCGCCTCGAGCAGCTGCGTCCGATCGCCCGTCGCCACGGCCTCACGTTGCTGCAGCTCGCGGCGCAGTGGAACCTCGCGCACCCGGCGGTGCAGTCGGTGGTCCCGACGCTGATCCAGGAGTCCTGGGACGGCGCGAAGCCGGTCGAGCTCCAGCGCGACGAGCTGGCGACCGTGCCCGCCGACGTCGTCCTCGACGAGGCCGAGGTCGACGAGATCCGCGCGATCGGCGACAACACGCGGTGCATGGCGCTCAAGGGCGGCGTGCCCGATCACGAGGGCGACGCGCGTCCCGACCGCTGGGCGCTGGACGGCGAGCTGGAGGAGATCGCCGCCCGCTGGGACATCGCGCCGGCCGACCTGCAGCCGGCCTAGCCGAAGAACACCGCGGCGTCGGCAAAGAACTTCTCGTCGAGCGTCTTGGGGTCGCCGAGCGCCTCGGAGATCGGGACCTCGACGATGTCGCCGCCGCGCGCGGAGACCATCACCCCGGAGTGCCCGGCGTCGACGGCCTCGGCCGCGGCGACGCCGAAGCGCGTCGCCAGCACGCGGTCGAACGCGGTCGGCGTGCCGCCGCGCTGGACGTGCCCGAGGATCGTCATCCGCGTCTCGTAGCCCGTGCGCTGCTCGATCTCGTGCTCGAGCACGACCGCGATGCCGCCCAGGCGCTCGTGGCCGAACGCGTCGAGCTGCCCGGTGCCGGTCGTCGACAGCGTGCCCTCGCGCGGCGTCGCGCCCTCGCTGACCACGACGATCGAGAACGTGCGCCCGTTGGCGTGGCGGCGGCGGATGTGGTCGCACACCTCCTCGATGTCGAACGGGCGCTCGGGCACGAGGATCACGTCGCCGCCGCCGGCCATCCCGGCGTGCGCGGCGATGAAGCCCGCGTGGCGGCCCATGACCTCGAGGATCATCACGCGGTTGTGCGACTCCGCCGTGGTGTGCAGCCGGTCGACCGCGTCGGTGGCGATCTGCACGGCGGTCTGGAAGCCGAAGGTGTAGTCGGTGCCCTTGAGGTCGTTGTCGATGGTCTTGGGCACGCCGACGATCGGGACGCCCGCCTCGGCCAGACGCGCGGCGACGCCGAGGGTGTCCTCCCCGCCGATCGCCACGAGCACGTCGACGCCCTGGTTGGCCATGCCCTCGACGACGCCCGCGACGCCGGGCCCGCCCTCCTTGAAGGGATTGGTGCGAGAGCTGCCGAGGATCGTGCCGCCGCGCGGCAGGATCCCCTTGGTCCGCTCCGCGGTGAGCTCCTCGCCTTCGCCGTTGAGCACCCCGGCCCAGCCGTAGGTGTAGCCGAACAGGGTGTGGCCGTCCATGAGGCCCTTGCGGACCACCGCCCGGATGACCGCATTGAGCCCGGGGCAGTCTCCGCCGCCTGTGAGTACGCCGATCCTCGCCATGGGCGGCAATGCTATGGCGCCACCCAAGGGCAACCCGTGCCGCGTGCGGGCTAGACGCCCGAGTGGGCGAGGCGCAGCGCTTCGTCGACCGGAACCGGGCGGCCCAGGTGGAAGCCCTGGGCGTAGTCGACGCCCAGCGCGCGCACCGCGTCCAGCGTGTCGGAGTCGGTGACGAACTCGGCCAGGCTCGGCGTGCCGAGGCCGCGGGCGATCGCCACGACGGCCTCGACGACGAGCCGGTCGGTCGGGTTGTCGCGCAGCCCGCGGACGTACTCGCCGTCGATCTTGAGGACGTCGAAGCGCAGGTGCTTGAGGTAGGTGAACGAGGCGAAGCCGGCGCCGAAGTCGTCGAGCGCGAGCAGGCAGCCGAGGCGCCGCAGGGTCTCGGCCAGCGCACGGGCCCGGTCGAGGTTGACGATCGCCGCGGTCTCGGTGATCTCGAAGATCAGCCGCTGCGGCGGCACCGGGCTCGCGGTCAGCACCGCCTCGAGCCAGCCGGCGAAGTCGGCGTCGCCCATCGTCCGGCCCGAGAGGTTGACCGAGAGGGTCACCGGCCGGCCCGCCTCGTGCTCGCGGCGCAGCAGCGCGACCGCGTTGCCGACGACCCAGCGGTCGATGGACTGGACGAGGTCGAAGCGCTCGGCGATCGGCAGGAACGCGGCGGGCGGGATCAGCTCGTCGTCGTCACCGCGCATGCGCAGCAGCAGCTCGAAGGCGGGGATCGAGCCGGGGTCGCTCTCGGGAGCGAGCGCGATGATCGGCTGGGCGTGCAGCTCGAAGCGATCCTCGGCCAGCGCGGTGCGGATCCGCTCCAACCACGAGAGCCGCGACAGCCGGCGCCCGGGGCCGACGAGCTCGCGCTCATGCAGCGATGAGCGGTTGCGCCCCGCCTCCTTGGCGTCGTACATCGCGATGTCGGCCTCGACCAGCAGCTCTTCCGCGGTGAGCCCGTCGGTGCCGTGGAAGAGGGCGAGCCCCGCGGAGGCGGTGACGCGGGCGTGGCGCGAGTCGTCGGCGACGATGCCGTCGCGCTCGACCGCATGCAGGAGCTTGGCGGCGACCGCGCTGGCCTCTTCCTCGCTGGCCTCGGGCAGGATCACGCCGAACTCGTCGCCGCCGAGCCGGGCGATGACGTCGGTCTCGCGCAGCTCGGCGCGCAGCGTGGCGCCGAGCCGGGCCATCAGCTCGTCGCCGACGGGGTGGCCCAGGGTGTCGTTGACGTGCTTGAAGCCGTCGAGGTCGAGCACGAGGACGGCGCCGCGGCGTTCGTAGCGCTCGGCGGCGGCGAGGGCGCGGTCGAGCTCCTCCTCGAAGCGGCGGCGGTTGAACAGGCCGGTGAGCGCGTCGTGGTCGGCGAGGTACTGGAGCTGGCCCTCGAAGCGCTTGCGCTCGGTGATGTCGACGATCTGGCCGATGCCGTAGGCCGGGCGCCCGTCGTCGCCGTTGACGGCCGCGACGGTCACCAGCGTCCAGACGATGTGCCCGTCCTCGTGCACCATGCGGCACTCCGCGGTGATGCGCTCCTCGGTCCCGCCCGCGAGGGCGATCAGTCGCCGGCGCGTGTCGGCCATCTCGTCGGGATGCAGGAACGAGCTGACGCGCCGCTCCAGCAGCGTCTCGCGGTCGCAGCCCAGCAGCTCGGCCAGCGCTGCGTTGACCGTCAGCCACTGCCCGGGGTCGGCGCCCTGGAGGTTGAGCACGCACACGCCGATCGGCGCATGCTCGAAGGCCGTGCGGAAGCGGCGCTCGGCCAGCCGCCGGCTGGCCTCGAGCGCGTGCAGGTCGGTGACGTCCTGGGTCGTGCCCCAGACGCGGGTGATCCGGCCGTCGACGCGGTCGGCGGCCGCGCCGCGGCCGTGCATGATCCGCTCGCTGCCGTCGGGCCGGGTCAGGCGGTAGGTGATGTCGAACGGCTCGCCGTCCTGGATCGCGCGCGCGAACGCCGCTCGCAGCGCCAAGCGGTCCTCGGGGTGCGTGAGCGCGTCGTGCACCTCGATGCCGCTCTCGGACCGTTCGGCGGGGTCCAGGCCGAAGATGCGGTACAGCCCGGAGGTCCACGAGGTGTCGCCGGTGGCCACGTCCACCGTCCAGCTGCCGAGCTGGGCCATGTCCTGGGCATCCTCGAGCAGGGCCTGCTGGCGGCGGGCCTCCTCGGCGGCGGCCGTCGCGCGCTCCTCGGCGTCGCGGCCGCGCTGCTCGCTGGCCTTGCGGGCGCTGATGTCGCGCGTCGTCGTGACGGCCTCCACGAACGCGCCGTGCTCGTCGAGCACCGGGGAGACGGTCGACTCCAGCCACATCTCCCGCCCATCGCGGAAGTGGTGGATGCGGTAGCTGACGACGCTGCTGATGGCCGAGCGCGCCAGCTCATGCGAGTGGCGCAGCGCCTCGGCGTCGTCGGGGTGGCAGACGTCGGCGGCCCAGAAGCCGACGAGGTGCCGGGCCTCGATGCCCAGGAGCGCCTCGGCGCCGCCGCCGGCGTAGAGGATGCGCCCCTCGCCGTCGTGGCGGGCGATGAGGTCGCCGGCGTGGGCCGCCAGCAGGGCGAGCTCGCGCTCGCGCTCGGCCAGCGCGGCCTGGGCTTCGACGAAGGCGGTGACGTCGACGAACGAGGTCACGACGCCGTAGGCCGTGGGCGCGCCCTCGGCGAAGAGCGGGACGGCGTTGACGCGCAGCCACTGCTTCGTCCCGTCGCGGCGCTCGAAGATCACGCGCACGTCGCGCTGCGCGCGGCCGGTGGCGATCGCCAGCAGCGCGGGCTGCTGCTCGCGGGCCATGAGGCTGCCGTCGGGATGCCGCGGGCTGAACGACGGCTCGTCGGGGCCGCGGCCGACGAGGCGATCCTGCACGGGTGTGTGGATCCCCGCGATCACGCGCGCCGCGACGTTGGAGGCGCGGATCGTGCCGGCGGCGTCCTGGACGATCAGGCCCTCGGTCGTGGCGTCGGCGGCCGGGCCGAGCAGGCCGGACCAGGCGTCATCCGAGGTGGGGGCGTGGCGAGGCGGCATCCGAGGCGATCTCCCCCCGTGGGTCGGCGGGACCGTGCCCGGACTTGAGGTCCGTGGACGGCGCGATCGGCGTTGCGCTCAGCGCTTGCGCGTAACTTCCGCGCGCCCGGCGCGTTCGAGCGGCACATGCACCACCGAACGAGGAGCTGGAACCGATGAAGATGTCGCGATGGAGCGGCGCGGCGGCCGTGGTCGCCTGCGCGCTGGCCGCCTTGCCGGCGGCCGCGTCGGCCAACGTCCAGGTCGGGTCCTCCGGCTGGCTGTGGGGCAACCCGCTGCCGCAGGGCAACACCCTTCGGGCGATGACCTTCTCCGGTCCGACGGGCTACGCGGTCGGCGACTTCGGCACGCTGCTGAAGACCACCGACGCCGGCGACACGTGGAGCGGCCTGCCGGCCGGCACGTTCACCAACCTCACGGAGGTGCAGGCGGTCGACGCCAACACGGTCGTCGCCGGCGGCGGCTGCGTCGCGCGCATCTCGACCAACGGCGGCACGTCGTTCTCGCGCATCGCGTTCACGCCGGTCGAGTCGAGCTGCCCGGACGGCTCGCACCTCGCGGCGCTCTGGTACGTCAGCGCCAACCACGGTTACCTGCTGCTCACCGACGGCTCCGTCTTCGAGACCAACGACGGCATCCAGTTCGCCACCAAGACCGCGCTGCCCGGCACGCGCCAGGCCGGCGGTGGCGTCGTGCCGACCGACGTCCGGTTCCTCAGCGACACCGAGGGCTTCGCGAGCACGTCGGACGGCAACATCTTCCGCACGACCGACTCGGGCGTCACCTGGAAGTCGGTCAGCAACACCGATCGCCCGGTGAAGGCGCTGACGTTCGTGACGGGTCAGATCGGCTACGCGGTCGGCGACCGGTCGCTCTTCTTGAAGACGACCGACGGCGGCGCGACGTGGAACGCCAAGGACATCGGCGGCACGGCGGCGCAGAACCTGACCGCGGTGCGCTGCGCCGACGAGAAGACCTGCGTCGTGACGACCGACGCCGGCACGCTGCTGGGCATCACGACCGACGGCGGCAACACCTTCACGTTCCCGACGCCGTCGACCGATCCGATCCTCGCGGCGGGCTTCGCGACGCCGACGCGCCTGGCGGCCGCCGGCCAGCAGGGCTCGACGGTCGTCTCCGACGACACCGGCGCGAACTTCCGCCCGATCGGCGGGCGCCTCACCGGCAAGTTCACGCGGATCCGCGCGGGCAAGGTCCCCGGCTCGGCCTTCGCGCCCGGTCCCAACGCGACGCTCGGCAAGACCGTCGACGGCGGCAAGACCTGGACGCGCGGCAACGTCACCACGACCGCCGACGTCCTCGACGTCTCGTTCCCGAGCGTCAACGACGGCTACGCGCTCGACGTCTCCGGCGGGCTGTTCCGCACCTCGTCGGGCGGCCAGTTCTGGAAGACGCTCGACACGGGCAGCACCGCACGGCCGGGCGCCGTCTACGCGCCGAGCGCCGACACCGTCATGGTGATCGGGCCGACCGGTGTGCGCCGCTCGACCGACGGCGGCGGCTCGTTCCCCGCAGTCAAGGGCGACGCGGTGGCGCGGACGCTGGTGCGCGAGGTCGACAGCGCGGGCAGCGCGATCGTCGCCTACGGCGACCAGGACCTCATCCGCTCGCTCGACAACGGCAAGACGTGGAAGGCCATCAAGAAGCCGGGCAAGTACGTCAAGCGCGGCAAGCGGCTCGTCAACCGCCTCGGGGTCCGCAACGTGGACTTCGTCGACGCCAACCACGGGTTCCTGCTCGACGCGAGCGGGCGGCTGTTCCGCACCACCGACGGCGGCAAGGCGTGGACCGAGCTGGCCGGCATCGGCACGAACGCCGCACGCGGCATGTCGTTCTCCACCGCGCAGAAGGGCTACCTGGTCATCAGCACCTTCGGTGACGTGCGCACGCCGACCGGGTTCCTGCTGCGCACCGACGACGGCGGCGCGACCTGGCACCCGCAGTTCGTGGTGTCCAACCCGATCGTCGACGGCGGCGTGGCCGCCGGCGGCGCCACCGACTACCTGCTCGGCGGCGAGCAGTCGCTGCTCTACAGCACGACCGGTGGCGACACCGGGCCGAGCAGCGAGCTCACGATCGCCGCGCCCAAGACGCGCTACACGAAGGCCGCGCACATCGTGGTCACCGGCAAGCTCAAGCCGGCCTCCGGCAACGAGCGGATCACGGTGTCCTACCGGCGTCCGGGGTCCACGCGCTGGACGGCGCAGACCGTGGCCGCGAGCGCCAACGGGTCCTACACCACGAGCTGGAACCTGGCCAAGGGCGCCAACCAGTTCGTCGCCCAGTGGCAGGGCAACTTCGCCGCTCACGGTGACGGATCCAAGGTCCTGACGGTGACCGTCGGGAAGGTGAAGAAGGGGTCCTCGAAGAAGTAGGCCGGACCCTCTGGAACAGATCACGGCGTGCGCCGGGCGCGGAACCGCGCCCGGTGATCGCGCCGGAGGAGAAGTGCGGCGGCCGCCCGGGTTCGGGCGGCCGTCTCGCGTGGTGGGGCGGGCGCGGTGCTCTACGAGGCGGCGATCGTGGCCGCGGCGCGCTGCAGGCCGGCGGCGGGAGCGGCCGCCCGGACGGTGACCGGCATGCCGTCGCGCGGGCCGATCGTCGGCATCTGGCGCACGCGCAGCGCGTAGCCCGGCTGCACCTCGAGCCGGAAGCGGCTCAGGATCTTGGAGGCGATCACGTGGATCTCCGCCTGGCCGAAGCGCATGCCGATGCAGGTGCGCGAGCCGCCGCCGAACGGGACGTAGGCGCCCTTGGGCAGCTGCTCGCGCGCTGCGGGCGTGAAGCGCTCGGGCTTGAAGGCGAAGGGGTCCTCCCAGACGTCGGGGAGGTGGTGGCTGGCCCACGAGCTGTACTGGACCGGGACGCCGGCGGGGACGGTGACGCCCGCGATCTCGGCCGACTCGATCGACCGCCGGGGGCCGATCCACGCCGGCGGGTACATCCGCAGGGTCTCGTCGAGGGCGAGCGACAGGTCGAAGTCGGGCGCCTCGGCGAGCGCCGGGTTGCGCGAGAGCTCGTAGAAGAGGAACGCGACCGTCGAGGTGGTGGTGTCGTGGCCCGCGAACAGCAGGGTCATGACCTCGTCGCGGATGTTGCGGTCGGTCAGCAGGAGGCCGTCGCCGTCCTGGGTCTCCATCATCAGGCCGAGGAGGTCGTCGCCCAGCTCGCCCGAGGCGCGGCGCCGGCGGATCTCGGCGAGGATCACGCGGTCCAGGCGCTTGCTCGCGGTGACCATCTTCTTGTAGGGCGAGCCGGGGCCGCGCAGCACCTGGAAGACGTAGTCCTTGGACCAGAAGCTGAGCGCGTTCTCGAACTCCTGCGCGGCGTCGATCTGCCCGCGCGTGTGGTCGGGGTCCAGTCCGAACAGCGCGCGCATCGCGATGCGCAGCGCCAGCTCGCGCGTCCAGTGGTAGAGGTCGAGCTCGGTCCCGTCCTCCCAGGCGTCGAGCGCGGCGTCGACCTCCTGGACCATCAGCTGCTGGGACTGGGCGATCCGCTCGCGGTGGAACATCGGCAGCATCGCCTTGCGCGAGAGCCGGTGAAACGCACCGTCGATGGCGAGCATGCCGTCGCCGAGCAGGGGCATGAGATCGCCGTAGTGCCCCTCGCGCCACGAGTAGTTGGCGGCGTGGGAGACCAGCAGGTGGTGGTTGGCCTCCGGGCCCAGGACGAAGATGATGTTCTGGTGGAAGACCCGCTGGGTGAAGACCGGGCCGTAGCGCTCGTAGGCCTTCAACAGCAGCGTGAGCGGATCGCGCGTGAAGCCCATCGTGCGCGCCATCGAGAACCACGTGTCACCGGGCGGGAACGGCACGGTCGCCGCCCGCTCGGCCCGCAGGTCGGCGCCCATCCGGGCGAACGGGTTGGTGTGCGCCGGCGGGGGTGGAGCGGCGACAGGGGTCATAGGGACAGGAGCGTACCGGTTACCTGGCCGGCCAGCCAGGACTTCTCAGCGCCGTCCGCCGGCCTCACGACGAGCAGATCGCGACGAATGCCATACTGTCGGTCCCGCCTGCTCGGGGGCGTAGCTCAGTTGGTTAGAGCGCCGGCCTGTCACGCCGGAGGTCGCGGGTTCGAGTCCCGTCGCTCCCGCTCTTCACACATCGCCGTCCCGCTTGGGGCGGCGTTGTTCGTTGCGGGGTCGTGTCGATCAGCATTCCGGCCGCTTGATCTTGGAGGAGACGCAGCATGGACCGATTCACCGGCGGTTGCCTGTGCGGCAACGTCCGAATTGTGGCGTCGGGACTCCCATACCGGGTCGGCATTTGCCACTGCCTCGACTGCCGCAAGCATCATGGGGCCGTTTTTCACGCTTCCGCGGTGTTCCCTCAGGATGCGGTGACGATCGATGGCGAAACACGCCACTACATGGGCCGGTTCTTCTGTCCCCGCTGCGGCTCATCCGTGTTCGCACGCACCGCAGACGAGATCGAAGTGAGCGTGGGATCCCTGGATGCCCCCGACCAGCTGATGCCGACCTACGAAAGCTGGGTCGTCCGTCGCGAGTCCTGGTTGCCGTCGTTTCCGCTCAAGCGACGATACGACCGCGATCGTGAAGCCACGGGTCGCTTTGAGGAGTAGATCGCTCGTCACTCGTCGCGTGTGGGCGGTGGGGGCGAGCGGCCGGTCTCGCGGACCTCGACGTCGTCCCCGGGCCCGTTGTGGATCAGCCAGTGCCCGGTGTCGGGGTAGCAGACGTTGGCCGGCACACCCGTCGTCGACAAGAACAGCGCGCGCACGGGCGACTCGTCGCGATTGATCAGCCGGTGGGCGCCGGCTGGGCCTTCCGGGAAGCACACGAGATCTCCGGCCTCGAGGGGACTCTCATCTTGGGCGTGGCGCAGGGTGGGAGTGCCGGCCAGGACCAGCAGCCACTCCTCTCGCCCGTAGACGTAGTGGTAGGGGTCGGATCCCTCTCCGGGATCGAAGTCCGCCACCGTTGCGTCGAGCCGGCCGGCGCCCAGCAGCGGGCCGAGCCTGGCCTTCTCTGGGAGGGCGAGCGCGTTGACCGCCGGCTGCGGTGGCGACGTCTTCGGTTCGCGCACGACTTCAACCGGCTCCGACGGCCCCGCCGTTCCCTCGCCATGCCAGTAGCCCACGGCGCTCTTTCGGAGCAGGACGCCTCCCGGGCCGCTGACCTTGTCCGAGTCGGGATAGACGCTCATCCACGGCTCGGCGTCGTGACCCGTCGAGAACATCAAGAACCGGCCCGGTCCTTTCACGGTGTGGGCTCCGAGATGCCCGGACGGGAAGCAGACGAGATCGCCCGGCGTCAGGATCCGCTCTCCCGCGGGCTCGCGAAGCACCGGCGCGCCCGCGATGACGTAGAGCCACTCCTCGATGCCGTGGTGGTAGTGGTACGGCCAGATCGGCACGCCCGCCTCGGCTTCGTAGATGCTCGCGCCGATCCGCTGAGCGCCCAGCCGGACGCCGGCCGAGGTTGCCATGTGACGGAAGCCGGCTTCGTCGAGACGGTCGTCCAGCTCGACGCTGATGATGTTCACCTTCTTGACCGGCACGCCGTGGCACGGAGGTGCGAGCACAGTTGCCTCGGCTTACTGGTCGCGGCCGGGAATCGGCTCAGCCAGCGCAGCGCGCCCGGGAGGCGCCGGGAATGGGTCGGCGAAGTACTGGGTCTCGTGCGTTACGAGACCGTCGGTGATCTCCATGACGCTGACCGAGTTCGTGGGCACGCCGTCATAGGTGATCACGCACTCGCTCACCCACAGGTCGCCGCCGCCCACGATCCGGCGGATGGTGAAGTGGCGTTCGGCCGGGTGGCCGCCGCGTTGCGCTTGGATCCTTGACCGGCCTCTGAAGCGCTCGCCGGACTGCGGGTAGTCCAGGATCGCGTCTGCAGCGTAGATCGCATGTTCAGCATCGACGTCCCCGCGTTCGGAGGCCTCCCAGTGCTGCTGGAGCCGAGCCCGCACATCATCATCACGATCACTGGCGCCGCTCACCCGTCAGCCCCCTCAGTAGGAATGTCGCCGGCTCGCGCGACAGATGCTACGCCCGGGTCGGCGCGTGGTGAAGCAGGTGACCAGACCGATCAGGAATCGAGAAGCGCGGCCCCAGAGCCGAAGCTAGCGTGACCGCCATGGACATCACCACCGCGACTTCAGGAGTGACCATGACCGACGCTTCCACCCAGGGCATCAAGACCGTGCTGCATCCCGTGTCCGACCTGGCGACGGCCAAGAAGGTGTACGCCGCCCTGCTCGGCGTCGCGCCGCAGACCGACGAGTCCTACTACGTCGGCTTCGAGGCCGCCGGCCAACACGTCGGGCTGCTGCCGGGCGGTGGACCGCAGGGCATGACCTGCCCGGTGGCCTACTGGCAGGTGCCGGACATTGAGGCGAAGCTGGCCGAGGTGACCGCCGCGGGTGCCACCGTCAAGGAGCCCGCGCGCGACGTCGGCGGCGGCCGCCTGGTGGCCACCGTCACCGACCCCGATGGCAACGTGCTGGGGCTGCTTCAGGACCGGTGAGCGCCGGCCCCCGCTCCCGTCGGCCGGGGCCCCGCGAGCACCAGATGTACTGTGCCAGGCTGGCCAGATCGAGCCTGGCGACGCCGACGGAGACCGCGCAGGCGGCTGCCCCCAACAGACGGAGACACGATGAGCACGGCCACGAGGACGGACACGCAGTCGCCGGAGCTGCACGTGGCCGACCGCCACGATCTGATCCGCGTGCAGGGCGCACGCGTGAACAACCTCAAGGACGTCACCGTCGAGCTCCCGAAGCGCCGGCTGACCGTGTTCACCGGCGTCTCCGGCTCGGGCAAGAGCTCGCTGGTGTTCAGCACGATCGCCGCGGAGTCCCAGCGGATGATCAACGAGACCTACAGCGCCTTCGTGCAGGGCTTCATGCCGACGCTGGCGCGGCCCGAGGTCGACGTCATGGACGGGCTGACGACGGCGATCATCGTCGACCAGCAGCGGATGGGCGCCGACCCGCGCTCCACGGTCGGCACCGCCACCGACGCCAATGCGATGCTGCGCATCCTCTTCAGCCGACTCGGGCAGCCGCACATCGGCTCGCCCAACGCGTACTCCTTCAACGTCGCCTCGGTCCGGGCGAGCGGCGCGATCACGGTCGACCGCGGTGCCGGCAAGTCCAAGACCGTGAAGTTCACGCGCACCGGCGGGATGTGCACGCGCTGCGAGGGCCGGGGCTCGGTCACCGACTTCGACCTGACCGCGCTGTACGACGACAGCAAGTCGCTCAACGAGGGCGCGCTCACCATCCCCGGCTACAGCATGGACGGCTGGTACGGCCGCATCTTCACCGGCTGCGGCTACTTCGACCCTGACAAGCCGATCAGCAAGTTCACCAAGAAGGAGCTCCAGGACCTGCTCCACCGGGAGCCGACCAAGATCAAGGTCGAGGGCATCAACCTGACCTACGAGGGGCTGATCCCGAAGATCCAGAAGTCGTTCCTCTCCAAGGACGTCGACGCGATGCAGCCGCACGTCCGGGCGTTCGTGGAGCGGGCCATCACCTTCACCACGTGCCCCGAGTGCGACGGCACCCGCATCAGCGAGGCTGCGCGATCGTCGACGATCAAGGACATCAACATCGCCGACGCCTGCGCGATGCAGATCAGCGACCTGGCCGAATGGGTCCGCGGCCTCGACGAGCCGTCGGTGGCGCCGCTGCTGGCCACGCTGCGGCAGACCCTCGACTCGTTCGTGGAGATCGGCCTCGGCTACCTCTCGCTCGACCGGTCGTCGGGCACGCTGTCGGGCGGCGAGGCACAGCGCGTCAAGATGATCCGCCACCTCGGGTCGTCGCTCACCGACGTGACCTACGTGTTCGACGAGCCGACGATCGGGCTGCACCCGCACGACATCCAGCGGATGAACGACCTGCTGCTGCGGCTGCGGGACAAGGGCAACACCGTGCTGGTCGTGGAGCACAAGCCGGAGACGATCGCGATCGCCGACCACGCCGTCGATCTGGGCCCCGGCGCCGGCACGGCCGGTGGCGAGGTGGTGTTCGAGGGGACCGTCGAGGGGCTGCGGGCCAGCGGCACGATCACCGGGCGGCACCTGGACGACCGAACGTCCCTCAAGCCGTCGGTGCGGACACCGTCGGGAGTGCTGGAGGTCCGCGGCGCCGACACCAACAACCTGCAGGACGTCGACGTCGACATCCCGCTCGGCGTGCTCGTGGTGGTGACCGGCGTGGCGGGGTCGGGAAAGAGCTCACTGATCCACGGGTCGATCTCAACCCGCCCTGGAGTGGTGTCGGTCGACCAGGCAGCGATCAAGGGCTCGCGGCGCAGCAACCCGGCGACGTACACCGGACTGCTCGACCCGATCCGCAAAGCCTTCGCGAAGGCCAACGGCGTGAAGCCGGCGTTGTTCAGCGCCAACTCCGAAGGCGCCTGCCCGACCTGCAACGGCGCCGGCGTCATCTACACCGACCTGGCGATGATGGCCGGCGTCGCCACCACCTGCGAGGAGTGCGACGGCAAGCGGTTCCAGGCCGAGGTCCTGGAGTACGAGTTCGGCGGGAAGGACATCAACCAGGTGCTCGCCATGTCGGTGACCGAGGCCGAGGAGTTCTTCGGCGCCGGCGACGCGCGCACGCCGGCCGCGCACCGCATCCTCGACCGGCTCGCCGACGTCGGGCTCGGCTACCTCAGCCTCGGCCAGCCGCTCCCCACGCTGTCCGGGGGTGAGCGGCAGCGGCTCAAGCTGGCCACCCACATGGCCGAGAAGGGCGGCGTCTACGTCCTCGACGAGCCGACCACCGGCCTCCACCTCGCCGACGTCGAGCAGCTGCTCGGCCTGCTCGACCGACTCGTCGACTCCGGCAAGTCGGTCATCGTCATCGAGCACCACCAGGCGGTCATGGCGCACGCCGACTGGATCATCGACCTCGGCCCCGGCGCCGGCCACGACGGCGGCCGGATCGTCCTCGAGGGCACGCCCGCCGACCTCGTCGCCGCCCGCTCCACCCTCACCGGGGAGCACCTCGCGGCCTACGTCGGCGCCTGACCGAGGCGTTCCCCGGCACCCTGAGCGGAGTTGCCGTATATGGCACGATCTCCCAGGTGACCAGCACACCGGCCGCAGAGCAGCGCCTGAGCGACCTCGCGCGGCTGCGCCGCGTTCGCGACCGGATCGACCGGGAGTATGCGCAGCCGCTGGACGTCGAGGCGCTCGCCCGTGGCGCGTACATGTCGGCCGGCCACTTCAGCCGCGAGTTCCGGCTCGCCTACGGGGAGTCGCCGTACGGCTACCTGATGACGCGGCGCATCGAGCGCGCGATGGCGCTGCTGCGCCGTGGCGACCTCAGCGTCACCGAGGTCTGCTTCGCGGTCGGCTGCTCGTCGCTGGGCACCTTCAGCACGCGCTTCAGCGAGTTGGTCGGCGTGCCGCCCAGCACCTACCGGCGCGACGCGGCGCGTGCGACGGCGGAGATGCCGTCGTGCGTGGCGAAACAGGTGACCCGACCGATCAGGAATCGAGAAGCACCGGTCACCGAGCCGCACCTAGCATGACCGCCATGGACATCACCATTCACTCGAGCTTCCTCCCGCACGACGACCCGGAGGCGGCCCTGGCCTTCTACCGCGACACGCTCGGCTTCGAGGTCCGCATGGACGTCGGATACAACGAGATGCGCTGGATCACCGTCGGCCCCGCCGGTCAGCCCACGTCCATCGTCCTGCACCCGCCGGCCGCCGACCCCGGCATCACCGACGACGAGCGCCGCACCATCACCGAGATGATGGCCAAGGGGACCTACGCCATCATCGTCCTGGCCACCGCCGACCTCGACGGCACGTTCGAGCGCCTGCAGGCCAGCGGCGCCGACATCGTCCAGGAACCGATCGAGCAGCCCTACGGGATTCGCGACTGCGCCATCCGCGATCCTGCGGGCAACCTGATCCGCCTCAACGAGGTCCGCTGAGCCATCCGGCGAGCGCAGCCATGAGCTGCGCAGACGGCCCGTGAGGCGCTGAAGCGAGATCCACGGAGCAACCGAGGACGACGCTGGTAACGCGCGAGGCGCGGCCGGACAGTACGTAGCGGTGATCGATACAAGCCAGCACGCGTTCGAGCAGCTCTGGGCGCGCCATCACCGCCGGGTCTACGCCTATGCACTCCGGCGAACGGACCGCGCGTCGGCGCAGGACGTCGTGTCCGAGACCTTCCTGACGGCGTGGCGCCGCCGTGCGGACCTGCCACGAGAAGAGCTGCCGTGGCTGCTCGGCGTCGCGCGGATGGTGCTGGCCAACCATGCCCGAAGCCAGCGCCGGCGCGACGCCCTGACGCAGGTGTTCGCCGATCAGGCCAGCCGCGCCTCCACGGAGCCGGCCGGCGCCGACCACGAGCTCCTGCACGCGATCGCCACGTTGAGCCCCGACGACCGCGAGGCCCTCATCCTCGTCGGCTGGGACGGGCTGCGTCCCGCGGAGGCGTCGCGGGTCGTCGGCTGCAGCCCTGCCGCCTTCCGGGTGCGGCTGCTCCGGGCACGCCGCCGCCTGGCCGTGCAGCTCGAGCACCGAGCCGAATCCGGACACCCGCTCACCGCCGAGACGGAGCCCAAGTCATGAGAGTCGCCACGCGCATCCACTACGCCGATCCGCTCGCCGGTGTCGTTCCCGAAGCGCTGGCGCCGCCCGCGCTGCCCGCTGAGTGGCCGATCGCGCAGACGTTCGACCCGAGCCGCAAGAGCGGCAGCCGTCGCCGGGTCGGGGCCTTCGGGGCCGTCACCGCGGTGTGCCTCGTCGCCGCGCTGCTCGCGACGCTCCTGCTGGGATCGGATGGCGGCGGAAGCGCCGTCGCCCGGACGTTCGCCGTGTCGAGCCCGTCCGGTCACCGCGCCTCGACGCCGGCGATCGACGCCTCGGTGAAGGTCCTGCGGCAGCGATTCGCGGCGCTCGCCGTCCGGGGTTGGTCGGTCGACTCCCCGAGCCCGGACCGGATCCGGGTCTCCTGCGCCGGCTGCACGGAAGGCGGCTCCGCCATGGTCGCGTCCAGCGTCGCCCAGCCGGGGCAGCTCCTGATCTACGACTGGGAAGCGAATGTCCTGGACGCCCACTGCCGGCCGCAGCCGGCGGACGAGGCGGTCACCGGCGGACCGGCGGCAGGCCAGCCGGGCGCGGGCAGCATGACGCAGTACCAGGCGGTGCTGCGGGCGGCGCGCTGCCCGGCGCGGCAGTACAGCGCGATGGCGCACGCCTCGCCCGACTACTACGCACTCGACCCGACGCGCGGCCGGGTCCTCAGCGGCCCTGCGCCGTCCAGCCAGGCCGCGCTGGCGGCCGCACGCGCCGCCACGCCGAACGACGGCCCGCTCCGCGCGCGGATCGTGCGCGTGCTCGAGGGGACGACGGTCGTCCGCGCCGCCGACGACCAGGCCGATCCCCGCGCCGGGATCGATTCGCAGTGGTACGTCCTGCGCGACCGGCCGGCGCTGATCGGCCGGGACGTCACCGATCCGCAGCGGAGCGTCGACCACGCCACCGGCGCGCCGATCGTCACGGCGAAGTTCACCCCCGCAGGGCAGCGGACCTGGCAGTCGCTCACGCGCCGCATCGCCCGGCGCGGGGCCGGGCAGCTCCGCCCCGGTGAGCCCGCCCCGACGGTCGCACAGCACGTGGCGGTCGTGCTCGACAACCGTCTGCTCACCGTGCCGTTCATCGACTTCCAGCGCAACCCCGACGGTCTCGACGCCCGGCGTGGCGTGGAGATCGCGGGCGGGTTCACGGTCGCCGGCGCCCGGACGCTCGTGGCCCTCCTGCAGTCGGGCGTCCTCCCGGCCCGGCTGTCGCCGACGCCCTGATCGCGCGTCACGGCGGTACCGGCGCGCGCACCGGCGTACGATCCGGTGGTGTCGAGGCGCGGCGGGCCAACATGCCGCCGACGCGCGACTCGGCGTACGACCAACAGGGAGATCTTGATGAACATGTCCACCACCCGTCGGGGCGCAGGGCCTTTGGCCTGCGTGCTCGCGGCCATGGCGTTCGCGGCCGCCGGCTGCGGGAGCAGCAACAGCTCCAGCTCGAGCAGCGGGACCAACGCTGTGGCCGGCACCACCACCGTCGCGGCCACCGGCGTCGACGCCAAGGCCGCCGGCGAGGTGCCGGCCGCCGTCAAATCCAAGGGCACGCTCACGGTCGCCGCCGACGCGTCC
>DASYLT010000018.1:0-17919 GCA_036009425.1 Baekduia sp.
CCGACGACTTCCATGATCTCCTGCGTGATCTCGGCCTGGCGGGCGCGGTTCATCTGCAGCGTCAGGTCCTCGATCACCTCGCCCGCGTTCTCGGAGGCCGAGCGCATGGCGGTCATGCGCGCTCCGAGCTCGGAGGCCGACGACTCCAGCAGCGCCCGGAAGATGGAGATCTCCACGTAGTCGGGCACGAGGCGCTCGAGGATGTCGGCAGGATCGGGCTCGTACTCGACCAGCGCGTGGTGGCCGCTCTCGCCGTCGGCCCCCTCCTGGTCGCGATCGTCGCCCTCGAGGATCGTGGCCTCCTGCAGCGGCAGCAGCGTCTCGCGGCGCACCTCCTGCACCAGCGGCGACACGTAGCCGTTGTAGAGGATCTCGACGCGGTCGACCTTGCCGTCGATGTAGGCGGCCATCATCGACTCGGCGACCTCACGCGCGTTGGCGTAGGCCGGACGCTCGGTGAAGCCCGTCCACGACCCCTGCAGCTCGCGGCCGCGGAAGGTCAGCGACGACACGCCGCGGCGTCCCGTGGCCGAGAACGAGACGTCCTTGCCCTGCTCCTCGTAGTCGGCGGCGGCGCGGACGCCGGCGCGGACGATCTGGGAGTTGAAGGCGCCGGCCAGGCCGCGGTCGGCGGTGACCAGCAGCAGCCCGATCCGCTTCTCGGACTCGTGCTGCTTGAGGATCGGCAGGGAGCCGATCTCGCCGCCGGCGGCCTCGGCCGCCTGGCGGGTCATGCGGCGGATGGCACCGGCGTACGGACGCAGGTGCTCGATCCGCTGCTCGGCCCGCCGCAGGCGGGCAGCGGCGACCATCTCCATCGCCCGCGTGATCTTGCGGATGTTCTGGACCGAGGCGATCCGGTTCTTGACGTCGCGCTGCGCCATGTGGTGTGAGCCGGGGCCGCCTACGCGGCGGCGCCGGCTGCCTCCGTCTGGGCCTCGGACTCTTCGCCGACGTCGCCGGCGGGGCTGTCGCCCGTGGGACGCGACGCGATGCGATCGCTGCCTCCGTCCTCGGTCGGCTGGCCCTCTTCGTCGAGGTCGTAGCCGAAGTCGTCGGCGAACGTCGTCAGCAGGTCCCGGAGGGCCTTCTGCGTCTCGTCGGACCAGTCGCCGCCGGCGATCTTCTCGAGGATCTCCTTGCCTTCGGACTGGACGCGCTGCGTCAGCCCGCTCAGGAACTCGGGGACCCGGTCGACGTCGATGCGGTCCAGGAAGCCGTTGGTCGCGGCGTAGACCTGGACGACCTGCAACTCGACCGGGAGCGGCTCGCGTTCGTTCTGGTTCAGCGTCCGCACGAGGCGGGCGCCGCGCGAGAGCGTGCGCTGCGTGTCGGGATCGAGGTCGGAGCCGAACTGGGCGAACGCCTCCAGGTCGCGGTACTGCGACAGCTCGATCTTCAGGCGGCCGGCGACCTTCTTCATCGGGCTGATCTGCGCGTTGCCGCCGACGCGGGACACCGAGATGCCCACGTTGATGGCCGGGCGCACGCCCGAGTTGAAGAGCTTGGGCTCCAGGAAGATCTGCCCGTCGGTGATCGAGATCACGTTCGTCGGGATGTAGGCCGACACGTCGCCGGCCTGGGTCTCGATGATCGGCAGCGCCGTCAGCGAGCCCGCGCCGAGGTCGTCGGAGAGCTTCACCGCGCGCTCGAGCAGGCGGCTGTGGAGGTAGAAGACGTCGCCCGGGTACGCCTCGCGGCCCGGCGGGCGGCGCAGGAGCAGCGACATCTGCCGGTAGGCGAAGGCGTGCTTGGTGAGGTCGTCGTAGATCGCGACCGCGTGCCCGCCCTTGTAGAGGAAGTACTCGGCCATCGCGGCGCCGGCGTACGGGGCCAGGAACTTGATCGGCGCGGCCTCGTCGGCCGCGGCGGCCACGATGATCGTCTTGTCGAGCACGCCGGCCTCGGCCAGCGTCTCGGCGATGCCGACGACCGTCGCCATGCGCTGGCCGATCGCCACGTAGACGAAGACCAGCTCGGAGTCCTTGTTGTTGATGATCGCGTCGATCGCGATCGCCGTCTTGCCCGTCTGGCGGTCGCCGATGATCAGCTCGCGCTGGCCGCGGCCGATCGGGATCATGGAGTCGACCGCCTTGAGGCCGGTCTGCATCGGCTCGGTGACCGGCTGGCGCTTGACGATGCCGGGGGCCTTGAACTCGGCCGGGCGGCGCTCCGTCGTGTCGATGTCGCCCTTGCCGTCCAGCGGCACGCCGAGCGGCGAGACGATGCGGCCGAGCATGCCCTCGCCGACCGGGATGTCGAGGAGGTGGCCGGTGCGCTTGACCGTGTCGCCCTCGCTGATCTGCTCCCACGGACCGAAGAGCACGGCGCCGACGTTGTCGGACTCGAGGTTCAGGGCGAGGCCCGTCACGTCGTTGGGCAGCTCGAGCATCTCGAACGACATGCAGTTCTCGAGCCCGTGGATGCGGGCGATGCCGTCGGCGACCGACAGGACGGTGCCGACCTCGGTCAGCTCGGCCTGTCCCTGGTCGAGGCCCTCGATGCGGGACTTCAGGATGGAGGTGATCTCGTCGGGCTTGATCTGCATGCGGGTTCGGATTCCTTGATGTGAGAGCTCGTGTGCCGCGCTAGGAGCGCGCGACGCTGCGGCGGAGGTTCTCGAGGCGGTTGCGGATGGAGGCGTCCAGGATGGAATTGCCGACGCGGACGACGAGTCCGCCGAGCACGTCGGGATCGACGTTCGAGGTCAGCTCGACCTGCTGTCCGGTCTGCCGACCGATCGCATCGCCGATGCTCTTAACGGTAGCTTCGTCGAGCGCGACCGCGGACGTGATGGTCACCGGGAGGAGCTTGTTCTCCTCCTCCCACAGGACCTCGAACTCCCGGCGCAGGCGGAAGATCGCCGGCATCCGGTGGTTCTCGATCAGCAGCGAGAGGAAGTTGGCGACGACGTCGTCGGCTCCCTCCAGCACGCGGCCCAGGCCGTCCTTCTTCTCGGCCGTGTTGAAGTACGGCGAGAAGAAGAAGATCGACAGCTCGCGGTTGTCGTTGAGCGCATCGGCGAACTGGCCGAGCTGCTCGCGGACGACGTCGAGCTTGTCGTGCTCCTTGGCGACCTCGAAGAGGGACCGCGCGTAGACCTGGGCGATCTCCTCCATCTAGCGGCGCTCCCCCAGGGCGGTGAAGTCCAGCTCCGACAGCGCCTCTTCCACCAGGCGGCGCTGGTCGTCGCCGTCGAGCGTCTTCCGCGTGACCGCCTCGGTGGCGGCGACCGTGAGGTCGGCGACCTCCTTGCGGATCTCCTGGATCGCGCGACGGGTCTCGGACTCGATGTCGCGGCGGGTCTGCTCGAGCAGCTCCTCACGCGACTCCTTGGCGTGCTCGAGGCTCTCGCGCTCGTGCACCTCCCCCGCCTTGCGGGCGCGAGCGACGATCTCCTCGGCCTGCGTGCGGGCTTCCTTGAGCCGCTCGCGGTACTCGGCCAGGATCTCGTCGGCCTCCGCCTTGGTGCGCTGGGCCGTGTCGATCGACTCCTCGATCAGGTGCTGGCGCTTCTCCAATGCCTCGGAGATCCGCGGGAAGGCCAGCTTGCGCAGGAGGAAGAACGTGACGAGGAACGCGAGCAGCGTCCAGATCATGAGCCCCACGTCGGGGCTCACGAGGAAGTTGCTGTTCTCCTCGGTGGTGGTCGTCGTCGTCGCGGCGAGCGGCAGGGACGTGATGAGGCCGATCAGCATCGGGGTCTAGCCGAGGAAGAAGGCGATGAGGCCGAAGATGAACGCGTAGAACACGATCGCCTCGGTCAGAGCGAAGCCCAGCCACTGGATCGACGTGATCTCGTCGCGCATCTCGGGCTGACGGGTCACCGACTCGATGACCTTGCCGAAGATGAAGCCGACGCCCACGCCCGGGCCGATGGTGCCGAGACCGGCTCCGATGCCGAGGGCGATCGCCTTGCCGGCCTTGCGCCCGTACTCCTGCGCGGTCGCAGCGTCGGCAGCCTGGGCGATGTGGGTGACCTCGGAGAGGACGGAAAGATCCACGGTGCTGTCTCCTTGTTTAGTGCTCGGCGGACACAGCGCCGCCGAGGTAGATCGCGGTAAGAGTGGCGAAGATGAAGGCCTGCAGCGTCGCGACCAGCGCGACCTCGAAGATGAAGAACGCGACGGCCATCGTCCCGGTGACCAGGCCGAGGACGACCGACCCGAAGATCGACAGGTTCAGCAGGACGACCAGGCCGCCGCCCATGAACAGGATCAGCAGGTGGCCGGCCAGGATGTTCGCGAAGAGACGAACGGAGAGGCTGACCAGGCGGACGAAGTGGGAGATGACCTCGATCACGAAGATCGGGCCGGTCGCGGGACCCTCGACGCCGGCGGGCACCCAGGACTTCAGGTAGCCGACGAAGCCCTTGGCCCGGACGCCCTCGATGTGGTAGCTGAACCACACGATGAGGGTCAGGACCAGCGGCACGGAGATGTTGGCCGTGGCGGCATAGAGCGCGAAGCTCGGGATGTGCGCGCCGAAGATGTCGACCTTGTGCTCCGTGTTGGTCGGGAGCGGCAGGTAGCCCAGCAGGTTCGAGAACCAGATGAACAGGAAGAGCGCCCCGATGAAGGGGAACCACTTCGCGGCCATCTTGTCGTCCATGTTGCCGCGCGTGATGTTGTCGCGCATGAGCAGGAAGAGGCTCTCGACCGCCGTCTGCACCTTGTTCGGGCGCTCGGTCATCCGCTTGGCGACGTAGATCATCGCGACGCACGTCAGCGCCGACGCCACGATGACGTAGAAGACGGCCTTGTTGATGCTGAACGTGCCGAGGTCGATCCAGGGGTCGAGCTTGAACTCGTTCTGCGGCTTGAAGTTCTCGTTGATGTTCAACGCGAACGCGCCCGCCGGCGAGGCCAGCAGGGCGATCAGCGGAGTCAGGAGGATGGCCAGTCTCTTGGTCACGAAGGCAGCTCTCGATGGTTCTCGAACGGGCGGAAGATCAGGGACACGGTGAAGTAGGCCGTGAACAGCACGACGACCAGGACGGCGGCGGCGAGCCCCACGCTGTCATCGCTCCCTGCGACGAGGTACGCGCCGAAGATCGTAAGGGCTACGAGCCATCCGCGTCCGATCATCGATCCGGCGGTCAGGCCGACGACGGTCCGCGGGTCGTCGGAGGCAGCGGCGCGGCGCCCCGTGTACTCGGCGATGCCGCGCTGCACCAGCCACGCCAGCGCTCCCGCGGCGTAGCCGACCAGCGGCCAGCCGGCGACGACGAAGACGGGCAGGGCGATCGCGAGGATGACGAGGTCGAGCTGGCGCATGATCCACATGGCTATGCCCTCTCCACGCCGCGCGGACCACACGGGCACGGGCGACGGACGATCCGCACCGACCCCCGGCCGGCGGTGCCGGCGGCACAGCGCTGGGCGCGACGACTCCGGCGGCGCATCACGACGCCGTCGCCGCGCAGGCGGCTGCGACGACGGGTGCCGTCGTCGGAGAAGGGGTCGTGATCGAGGTTCTCGTGAGGTTCGTTCATGGCGTCAGGGTGCGCGTGGGCACCTCTGCTCGATGGGGTGGCACGCCCGTGCGGACCGGTGCTCGGGCGACCCTTCCGGAGGCGGGGACACAGGCCTCCTTGGCGGCAACCGGGAGCCTAGCGAACTCGCCGACTTTGTAACAACATCGTGACACTCGTCTCGATCAGTCTGACGCGCGCACGAGTAGAAGATGCATCGGGCTGGAGGTTAGGGGACCCTCACGGAACGTGCGGGCCGGGTCGCGGCGGCGGCGGTGCCGGCCCGCGCTCACCGCACGGTCACGGTCCGGCTCGCCACGGCGGTGCCCGGATAGCGGTAGTGGCCGCCGAGCCCGGTGCTCCGGCTCTGCAACCGGTACGACAGGTCGACGCGGTAGCGACCCGCGCACACGCGATCCATCGGCGTCTTGGAGAACACCCGCTCCCCCACCGCGACGTCGCGGTCCAGCGACCGCCCCGTCGTCGTGCAGCGGCCCCGGCCCAGCGGATGGAAGACGAGCGTGTAGGCCGCGCGGGCGGAGCGGGTGGCGACGCGCGCCCGGAACGACACGTGCGCCGCGCGCTCGCGGCGGTCGATGCGGACGTGCAGCGGCGTGGCGACGGCGGCGTGGCTGGGCGCCGTCACGCGCACCGCCACGTAGCCGACCGCCGGGCAGCCGCGGTGCGGACCCGGGACGTACCGGACCGCGCAGCGGTGCCCGTCGTCGTAGGTGATGGCCACGATGCTGTGCGCCGCGGGCGAGCGGCCGACGAGGAAGGCGTCGGTGAGCGGTGGTCCGATCGGGAGGCGACGGCGGACGGCCGGCCGCTGGTAGGGCTGCACGATCAGGAACGCGCCCGAGCCGCGCTGCACCGCGACGGTGTGCTCGGCGCCGCGCGCGTCGCGGAAGACGATCGACCGCGCATGCGCTCCGAGCAGCCCGTAGTCGAGCTGGCGCAGCGCCGGCCGGGCGCAGGCGGTCATGCCTGCGGCAGCCGCCGCGCCGGCCAGCTCGGGCGCCAAGCACGATCCGGTCAGCCCACCGGAGGGGAAGTTCGCGTCGTGCAGCGCGAGGTAGCCCTGGCCGCCGGCGTCGAGGCGCGCGCAGGCGCCCTTGTCGAGCACCTGCGGCGCGAGCGCGTGGAACAGGCCGTCGTCCTCGAAGGCGCCGTCGCGGCCGATGATGCCGAGGGTGCCGTGCTGGACACGCCCGACCTGGATGCACGCGTAGCCGCGGGTCGTGTGGAACGTGCGCAGTCCCCAGGGCAGGCCGCCGGCCGGGTCGGCCACCTGGATCGGCAGCGCGATCCTCCCGGTCGGGACGCCGAACGCGGTGCTCGGCGTCGGCGCCTTGCCCGAGCGCGTCGGCACGTCGGCGCCAGACCGCAGGAGGCCGGTCGCGGCGACCGCGATGGCCGCGAGCGCCAGGAGCGTCAACAGCGCCAGGACCAGCACGCGAGCGGCCGGACGGCGCCGGTGCGGGCGACGCCGGGGCACGCGCGGCAGCTCGTCTGCCTCGAGCTCCAACGCCGCGGCGGCGGCGATCAGCTGGCGCTGCAGATCCGGGAGCCGGGTCATGCGGTCGGTCCTTCCAGTCGGGCGCGCAGCGATCGGAGGCCGCGGCTGACGCGTTGGCGCACGACGCTCTCGGAGCAGTCGAGCTCTGCAGCCAGCTCGTCGTAGCCGCGCTCGCCGATGACGCGGCCGGCGACCGCAGCCTGCTGCTCGGCCGGCAGCTCGGCGAGCGCTGCGAGCGCCGGGGCACCCGCGAGCTCCTCGATGCCCTCCAGCGCCTCGTCGTCGAGCACTAGGCGCTCCATGCCGAGCCGGCGCCGCGCCTCGTCCTCGACGCGTCCGCGGCGCAGGCTGGAGGCGAGCACGTGGCGCGCGATGCCGAACAGCCACGCCCGCGGCTCGCCGCGCTCAGGGTCATGGGTCCGCCGGCCGCGCAACGCCGCCGCGAAGGTCTCGGCGGTGAGGTCGGCCGCCAGGTCGGCGCGCCGCGTCCGGCGCAGGAAGAAGCCGAGGACGGCGTCCTCGTGGCGGGCGTAGAACGTGCCGAAGGCTTCGTGGTCGCCCGCCAGGAGCGCGGCGTCGTCGGGATCGTGGCGGCGAGCGGCCATGCGTCGGGTACTTGTCATGGCGGGTGCCGCATGTGACCGGCGCGGTCAGTCGAGCTCGATCAGCGTGAACCGCAGCGCGCCGCCGTCGAGGCTCGCCTGCCCCATCGTGTGGCGCGGCTGCCGCCGGCGATCGGTGGGGCTGCCGGGGTTGAAGATCTGGAACGCGCCGTCGGCCGACGTCTCGTGCAGCGGGATGTGCGAATGGCCGAAGACGACCGCCGCGCACCCGTCGAAGCGCTCGCGCAGCCGCTCCAGCCGGCCGCGCGCCGGACCGGCGTCGTGGACCATCCCGATCGACACGCCGTCGCCGACCTCGACCACGCGCGTCTGGGGAAGGCGCTGCGCGACCTCGCGCGTGTCGACGTTGCCGTGCACCGCCGCGACCGGCGGCCCCAGCTCCTCCAGCAGCTCGAGGACCGCGGGCGTGCTGAGGTCGCCGGCGTGCAGGATGAGGTCGGCGGCGCGCAGCCGGTCGATACAGGCGGCGGGCAGCGCGCGAGTGCCGCGCGGCAGATGGGTGTCGGAGATGATGGCCAGGCGCATGCTGCTGGAAGGATCCTCCACCACCGCCCTGCCGCCCGGTCCTGACGTGTCGGTCCGGCGCCAGGTGCTCGCCTGGGTCTTCCGGCCCGAGTGGCTGATGGAGCAGGGCCGCCGGGAGTGCGGCGACGTGTTCACCCTGCACCTGCCGCTCGGGCCTGTCGTGGCCGTCAGCGACCCGCAGGCGCTGCGCGAGGTCTTCACCGGCGACCCGGCGGTGCTGCGAGCCGGCGAGGGCAACGCGCCGCTGGAGCCCGTCGTCGGGCCGGAGTCGCTGCTGCTGCTCGACGGGCCGCGGCACCTGCGCCGGCGCCGGCTCGTGCTCCCGCCGTTTCACGGCGAGCGCCTCCAGGGCTACGCGACCGACATGGTGGACATCACCGAGCGCGACCTGGCGACGTGGCCGCTCGGCGAGCCGTTCGCGCTGGAGCCGCGGATGCGCGCGATCACGCTGGCGATCATCGTCCGCGTCGTGTTCGGCATCGCCGACGGCGAGCGCGCCGCGGCGCTGCGCGACCTCATCCCACACCTGCTTCCCGACAGCACGCTGTCGTCGCTGGTCCTGCTCCCGGCGCTGCGGCGCGACTTCGGGCCGCGGTCGCCGTGGACGCGCTTCCTCGCCGCCCGCGACGCGGTCGACGCCCTGCTGCTGCAGGAGATCGCGGCACGCCGCGCCGATCCTGAGCTCGCCGACCGCTCCGACGTCCTGTCGCTCCTGCTCGCCGCGCGCGACGAGGACGGCGCGTCGCTGACCGACCGCGAGCTGCGCGACGAGCTGATGACGCTCCTGCTCGCCGGCCACGAGACCACGGCGACGGCGCTGGCGTGGACGTTCGAGCTGCTGCACCGCCACCCGGCGGCGGCGGCGCGCGCCGTCGACGAGGCTTGCGCCACCGCCCCCGGCGATCCCACGCCATGGCTGGACGCCGTCGCCGCCGAGACGCTGCGGCTCAAGCCGCCGCTGCCGCTCGCGGTCCGGCGCCTGAGCGAGCCGCTGGAGGTCGGCGGCCACGCGCTGCCGGCGGGCGCCCGCGTCGCGCCGTGCATCTACCTCACCCACCGCCGGGCCGACCTCTACCCGCAGCCGACCGCCTTCCGCCCGGAGCGGTTCCTGGACGGCGGGCCGGAGACCTACGCGTGGCTGCCGTTCGGCGGCGGCATCCGCCGCTGCGTCGGCGCCGCCTTCGCGCAGCTGGAGCTGCGCAGCGTGCTGCGGACGGTGCTGTCGGGCGCCGACCTGCGTCCCGCCGACCCGCGCCCGGAGCGCACGCGGCGCCGCGCGATCGTCCTCACACCGTCGGGCGGGGCCCGGACGGTGCTGGTCAGCCGGCGCTGAGGCCGGCGGCAACGCGGGCGCGGCGCCGCGCCGCGGCGCGGCGCAGCTCGCCACGCACCACGCCCAGCGCCGGCCGCGCCTTGCCGCGCGGGTCGATCAGGGCCGAGTCCCAGTTGTCGCCGCGCACGGCGTTCCAGTGGTAGAGGTAGACCCGCGTGATGCGGCGGCTGAGCGGTACGAGCCGGTCGAAGACCCAGCGCGTGGCCGTCGCCGCGTGGCTGGGCGACTCCGGGAACCCGACCTTCGAGCGGTTGAGGCGCTGCACGATGCCGCCGGTCTCGGTGAACCAGATCTGACCGCGGGTGTGCGCGAGCAGCGTCCGGGTGCCGGTCGTCCGCAGCCGGTTGGCGTCGATGTAGTTGTGCAGCCCCCAGAGCTTCGGGCGGAAGCCGAGGTGCTTCTGGAACGCGTCGACCCAGCTGCCCATGTTCGGCATGTCGAGCACCTCGGCGGCCAGCACCGTGCAGCGCGGGCACTCGCGCTTCATCGCGCGGTAGTACGCCGCGACGAGCTCCGGGCGGTGGCACGTCGGCTCCCCGCAGTGGTTGGCCTCGTTCCACGTGGCGAAGGTGGTGACCCACGGATAGCGCGCGCGGAACTGGCGGAACTCGTACTTGAAGCGCGACGGCGTCGGCAGGACGCGGCGGCGGTCGCCGCGCGCGTGCCAGAAGCCGACCAGCGGCTGCACGCCCTCGGCGCGCGCGCCGTCCATCCACGTGTCGATCTGGTCGCGCTCCCAGCGGTTCTCCATCGCGTCCCACGACACGGCCAGGCGCGCGTGGGACACGCCGAGGCTCGCGAACTGCGGGTCGGAGAACATGTCGGCCTTCTGGTCGCCGATGCCGACGACCAGCGCTCCCGCCGCGGACGGCGCGGCGAGCGCCGCCGCGAGCAGGGACACGGCGAGCAGGAGGGAGCGCATGACCCTCACGGCTGAGGCGCCGGCTCCTCGGTGAGGACGGTGTCCTCGTGGGCGTACGGCGGCGAGCAGCAGCACAGGAGGACGAGAGGCTCATCGCCGGGGTTCTCGAGCTTGTGCTCGGTCCCGGGCGGCAGCACGGCGCAGTCGCCGGGGCCGACGTCGCGCCACTCGCCGGCCACGCGCAGGCGCCCGCGGCCGGAGGTGAAGAAGTAGAGCTCCTCGGACTGCGGGTGGTAGTGCGCGGTCGTGGAGCCGCCGGCCGGGACGGTGGCCTCGGCCAGGCTCTGGTTCTGCGACGGCAGCGTCGTACGGCCCGCAATCTCACGGATGGTCGAGCCGTCGAGCGTCGTGAACGGCTCCCGCTCGTTCAGGTTCCCCAAGTCCATCGGGATGCACCGTACCCGTCGGAGCGGATCGGCAGACCGCCCGCCCGGCCCGGAGGCAGGGACGGGCGGATCGGCCGATCAGACTAGGCCAGGACGCGCCGGGCCGACTCGCGGTCGACGCGCGTGGCCGCCGAGGCCAGGACGCGGGCGACGCGCGCCCGGCCCGATCTCGGGGGAGGTTGCGCGAGCCTGAGGTCGGCTACGTGACGCGCCGTCGGCCGCGGGCGCGGAGTGGCGGCGTGCACGTAGTCGGCGTGGAGGTTGAACAGCATGACGGTGGTGCTCCTTCGGAACTGGGATGAAGGGGCCACCGCCCGGTGACTCTGTGGGCCTCCGAGGAGGCTGAGGGTCCGGCGGGCGATGGACGCCCGCGGACAGGTAGGACTGGACCTAGCGCGCGAGCGAAGACGAAGCGAAGCCACGGAGGCCCGCGGCGACCGGGTTGGTCGCCTTGTGCGTCGTGGGGGTGATGTCGCGTCGATCGATTCGCATGTCGGTCCCTCCTCCATGAGTTATAGGTCTTGATGACCTATGTGTAGGAGAAGTCCCGGGGACCGTACCAGCGGCTCCCGGGCCTGGCAAGTGCGGTTAACCCGCCTTCACACCCAGCAGTCCCTGCAGGACCGCGAGCGCGGGGCGTCCCTGACCATCGGGGCCGATCAGACCGGAGTCCCAGGTGCCTCCGTCGCCGGGGCCGATGTTCCAGTGGTACAGGTACACGCGCTGCACCCGCGGGCTCAGCTTGACCAGGGTGCTGAAGACGAACTTGGTGGCCTTGGCCGCGTGCGTCGCCGAGGTCGGGAACTTGATGCCGGAGCCGTTGTTGCGCGAGACGACGCCACCGGTCTCGGTGAACCACACAGCGCCCTTGACGGCGCCCAGCAGCTTGCGGGTGCCGGTCGTCTTCAGCGTGTTGGCGTCGGTGTAGTTGTGCAGACCCCAGACCTTCGGGGTGCGCTTGGCGGCCTTGACGAAGCGCTTGGCCCAGGTGCCGACGTTGGCGCGGTCCAGCAGGTCGGCGCCGAGGACCGTGCAGGTCGGGCAGGCCTTGCGCATCGCCGTCCACCAGCGCGCCACCGTCTCCGGGCGCTTGTTGATGTTCGCCTCGTTCCAGGTGGCGAACTCCTTGACGAAGGGGTAGCGCTTGCGCACGTCCTTCAGCGACGTGGCCATCTGCGCGGCCGACGGGTTGTGCGACGTGCGCTTGCGCGAGCGGTCGAAGGTGACCAGCGGCTTGACGCCGCTGGCCTTGGCGCCGGCCATCCAGCCGTCGAGCCACGTCCGCGTGGCGTAGTCGTGCATCGCGTCGTACGGGACCATGATCCGCACGTACTTGACGTGCAGCGCCGCGAAGCGCGGGTCGCTGAACATGTCGGACTTGTTGTCGGCGATGCCGATGGCGACCTTCGCGTGGGCGCCTGCGGCGGGCAGGGCGGCCAGCGCGAGCAGGGTCAGCAGCAGGACGGGACGGATTCGGCGCATGAGGAAGGGAACCACCTGGGACGGGAGAGGTTGCGCCACGGTACCGACCTGGCGAGCCGGCGACTCCCCGCTAGCCGTGCTTGGCGGCGGCCGCGCGGGCCATGACGCCCTGCAGCACCGCCAGCGCCGGGCGGGGCAGCCCGTCGGGCCCCACGAACCCCGAGTCCCACGTCGCCGGGATGGCGGTGCCCAGGCCGGTGTCCCAGTGATAGAGGTAGACCCGCTGGATCCGCGGGCTCAGGGGCGCGAGGTGGTCGAAGATGAAGCGGGTGACCTTGGCGGCGCGGGCGGCCGAGGTCGGGAACCGGACGCCTGAGCCGTTGGCCCGGCGCACGATGCCGCCGGTCTCGGTGAACCACACGTTGCCGCCCACCGAATCCAGCAGCAGCTTGGTCGTCTTCGTGCCCATCCGGTTGGCGTCGATGTAGTTGTGCAGCCCCCAGACCTTCGGGGTCCGTCCGGCCGCCGCGACGAACCGCTGCGCCCACGAGGCGATGTTGCCGCGGTCCAGGAGGTCGGTGCCCAGCACCGTGCACATCGGGCACGCCTTCCGCAGGGCCAGCCACCACTTCGCCACGATCTCCGGGCGCTTGTTGATGTTGGCCTCGTTCCAGGCCGAGACGTCCTTGAGGTACGGGTAGCGCTTGCGCAGGCCCTTCAGCGCGCCGGCCATCTGCTGGGGCGTGGGGTTGTAGGACGGGCGCCGCGGCGAGCGGTCGAACGTCACCAGCGGGCGCGCGCCGGTGGCGTGCGCGCCGGCCATCCAGCGGTCCAGCGCCAGGGTCGCGCCGGCGTCGGTCAGGACGTCCCAGCGCAGGTCGATCCGCGCGTAGCCGATCCGCAGCGCCTGGTAGCGCGCGTCGGCGAACATGTCGGGCTTGTTGTCGGCGATCCCGATGCCGACGGCGCCCCGCGCGGCGGCCGGAGACAGGGCGAGCATCAGCAGGCTCAGCGGCAGGAGCAGGCGGCGCATTCCCCCGGGATCGGCCGCCACCCCCGCGCCTTGAGCGGCCGGTCGGCCTGATCGGGGGATGTTCGATCAGGCCGACGGCCGAGGTCAGGCCGGGACGGCCTCGTCCTCGGCGGGCGCGAGCGACACGCCGATGACCTTCAGCCGTCGCGTCAGCGCCTGGAAGGCGAAGCCGTGGACCTCGTCGCTGCGCACGCCGAGGATCTCGTACTCCTCGCCGACGTCGTAGCCCCGCGGCGTCAGCACGCCGGCGGCGATCGGGATCAGCTCGGCGAGCGTCTTCTGGATGCGCCGCGCCAGCGCCGGGTCCTTGGCCTTCTGCTGCAGGAACCACGTCCCGTAGGCGACGTGGCGGTGCTCGTCCTGGGAGATGCGCCGGAAGCCCTCGAGGAATCCGGGCAGGATCCCGCGCTCCTCGAAGACGCGCGTGAGCGTGTCCTGACCGGTCAGCGCGAGCGTCCCCTCGATGACCATGTGGTAGGTCGTCACGAAGTCGACCTTGGCCTCGACGTCGTCGGGCGCGGCGAGCAGCCGGCGGTTGGCGTCGACGAGGACGTCGTCGAAGAGCACCTTGAACGAGTCGTTGAGGTCCTCGCGCGCGCGATCGAGCCGCTGCTCGAAGGACCCGTCGTAGCCGACGACCTGCGTGTAGAAGTTGTTGAAGTGCTGAGCGTGGCGGGCCTCGTCGACCTGCTGGGTCGTGAGGAAGTGCTCCTCGCTCTGGCTCTCGTAGGCGCCGACCAGGCCGTTGAACTGCGTGGCGACGCGCTCCTCCCCGATGAAGAAGGACGACAGGAACCAGACGATGTGGTCCTTGTCCTCGTCGCTGATCGCCGCCCAGTCCTCGCGATCGTGGGTGAAGTCGATCGTGTGCGACTGCCACGGCTGGCGCTCCCACAGCTCGTAGAGCTGCTGCGGGGTCATCAGGACCACCTGGGAGAGCTTGGACTCGTCGGTGATCGTGGCGACGTCGCCCTGCGAGGTGAGGTCGAGGAGATTGGACATCCGCGGGATCCTGCCGCGCGTTTGACACGGTGTCAAGCTTTTCTTGACACGGTGTCAAAGAGCGGCCGGTATCGTGGACCTCATGGCCGAAGAGGACCCCCGCGCCGCCTCGCCGGTCGCCCACCGCGAGGGACCGGCGACCGCCAAGCGCGCCCAGGTCCAGGCCGCGGTCCTGACCGCGACCGAGCAGCTGCTGGCCGAGGGCTCGTCCTATGCCGACCTCAACGTCGAGCGCATCGCGACCGCGGCCGGCATCTCGCGCACCGCGTTCTACTTCTACTTCGCCGACAAGCGCGACCTGCTGATGCGCCTGGCCGGCGACGTCACCGAGCTGCTCTACCGCCAGGCCGACATCTGGTTCTCCGGCGAGGGCGAGGATCCCGAGGACGAGATCCGCGAGGCGCTCACGCGCATCGCCGGGCTCTACCAGGAGCACGGCACGCTGATCCGCGCGATCGTCGAGGTCTCGACGTACGAGGAGGACATCGCGACGTTCTGGCGCGGCCTGCTCAACCAGTTCGTCGAAGCGACCGCGCGGCGCATCGAGCGCGAGGGGCAGCCGCTCCCGGGCTCGGCTCAGGCGACCGCGTTCGCGCTGACGTGGATGGTCGAGCGCACCTACTACCAGCAGCTCGTCCAGGAGCAGCCGCTCCCGGAGGCCGAGGTCGTCGAGGCGATCGTCGGCATCTACCGCAACACGGTCTACGGCGTCCGGCCGTAGCGGCCGGGCGCCTGCCGCCGGGACTACCCCTTGCGCTCGACGGCCTCGAACTCGCCGCGATTTCGAGCCCTCCGCCCCAGCCGGACTACCCCTTGCGCTCGACGGCCTCGAACTCGCCAGTCTCCATCTGCCGCTCGACGTGCGCGTCGACCTCCGTCTCGCTCACGTCGGGACGGAGGCGGCGGATGCGCACGGCGCTCAGGCGGCGGAGCTTGAGGATCTCCAGCACGTAGACGAGGTACGCGCTCGCGGCGGCGACGACCAGCGCGAAGCCCGCGACGACCAGCGACCACCCCGTGTCGAGGTTGCCGTGGTTGTCGGAGTACGGGATGAAGCGCAGGCCGACGGCGAAGCCGCCCAGCAGCAGCGTCCAGGCGTAGAGGTAGACCAGCGTGCGCCGCTCGCTGAAGCCGATGCGGCTGAAGCGATGGTGGAAGTGGTTGGCGTCGGCGATGTAGACCTTGCGCCGGTACTTCATGCGCTTCAGGACCACGAACGTGGTGTCGAGGAACGGGACCGCGAGCACGACGAGCGGGATGACCAGCGCGAGGACGGCCTGGGTCTTGACCGCGCCCTCGACGGCAACGCAGCCGAGCAGGAAGCCGAGCAGGTTCGCGCCGCAGTCGCCCATGTAGATCGAGGCGGGCGGGAAGTTGTGCACCAGGAACCCGGCGGCGGCTCCCGCCGTGCAGGCCGCGAGGATCGCGGCGTGGCTGCGCTCCAGGTCGAAGGCGATGATCGAGAACGCGATCGCGGCGATCGCGCAGACGCCGGCGGCGAGGCCGTCGACGCCGTCGGAGAAGTTGACGACGTTCATCATCGCCACCAGGCCGATGACGGTGATCGGCCCGCCGAGCGAGCCGAAGTCGATCGGCCCGACGAACGGCAGCGTGATGTTGGTGGCCTCGACACCGAACGCGACCGGCACGATCGCGGCGGCGACCTGGCCGAGGAGCTTGACGGCCGGGTGCAGGTCGAAGCGGTCGTCGAGCGCGCCGACGAGCGTGATCAGCGCGGCGCCGACCAGGATCCCGACGAAGCGGTCCTGCGTGCGCGACGTCGTCTCGATGAACAGCAGGCCGGCGACGAGCGCGCCGGCGAAGATCGCCAGACCCCCGAGCAGCGGCGTGGACTCGCGGCCCAGGCCGCGGGCCTTGGGCTGGTCGACGGCGCCCACCCGCCGCGCGAAGCGCGCCGTGAGCGGGGTCAGAGCCGTTGCCACCGCGAAGGCGACGACGAACGCGTAGACCGCGTGGAGCTCCGTCATACGCCGCAGAGGGTATTCGCCGCCGCGGCGTGCGAGGCTTCCGCGGCGGTGCGCATCCTCCTCGTCACCCAGATGTGGCCCTCGGCGGCCGAGCCGGACCTCGGCAGCTTCCTGCTGCCGCTGCACCGCGAGCTGGTCGCGCTCGGCCACGAGGTCGAGGTCGCGGCGATCTCCCGGCGCGGCGGCTCACCGTTGAAGTACGCGCGGCTGACGGCCGGCGCGGTGCGGGCCGCGCGCCGGTGGCGGCCGGACGTGGTGTTCGCGCACTTCCTCTTCCCCGCCGGTGCTGCGGGCCTCGCCGCCGCACGGGCGGCGGGCGTTCCGCTGGTCGTGATGGCGCACGGGACCGACGTCGCCAACCTGGAGCGGGCGCCGTTGCACGCGCTCACGCGGCCGGTCGTACGCGGCGCCGCGACGGTCATCGCCAACTCGCGCTGGCTGGCCGGGCGGCTGGAGGCGCGCTACCCCGGATTGTCGTGCGAGGTGTGCGACCTCGGCGTCGACCTGCGCGAGTTCGCTCCCGGCGCGACGCCCGCGGCGTGGCCCGCGGCCGGACCGCATCCGCGGCTGCTCTGCGTCGGCTCGCTGATCGAGCGCAAGAACGTCGTGGGGCTGGCGGAGGCGTTCGCCGAGCTCGGCCGCGGCTCGCTCGTCTTCGTGGGCGACGGTCCGCTGCGCGGGGCGCTGGAGGGTCGCGCCGGCGTGACGGTCGTCGGCCGCGTCCCGCACGCCGAGGTCCCGTCGTGGATCGCCGCCTCCGACGTGCTCTGCCAGCCGTCGCTGGTCGAGCCCTTCGGTCTGGCGGCGCTGGAGGCGATGGCGCTGGAGCGGACCGTCGTCGCGACGACCGAAGGTGGTCCGCCGGAGTTCGTGACGCCGGAGGCCGGCGTGCTCGTGGCGCCGGCGGATCCGGCGGCGCTGGTGGCGGGGTTGGAGCGGGCGGTGGCGATGCCGGTGCCGAATGGTGCTGCCCGGGAGGCCGCGGCGGCGCACGACGTGGTGCGGCAGGCGAGGCGGATGGCTGAGGTGCTGGGGGCGGCGGTGGCCGGGGGCCGCGCGCGCCCAGGGTCCGTGTCGGTTTCGGCGTCATAGAGACGTCGAAAACGACACGCGACCCCGGCGCCCGGGCTGGGCGCCACAGACGCCAACCCAGCTAAGCCGCCGCCCCGGCCCCCAGCTGCTCGTACAGCGGATACCGCTCCGCGATCGCGCTGACCCGCTCCGCCAGCTCGTCGCGCTGCCCATCGAACGCCGGCGTCAGCGCCGTCGCGATGATCTTGCCGACCTCGTGGAAGTCGTCGACCTGGAGGCCGCGGGTGGCCAGCGCCGGCGCGCCGACGCGCAGCCCGCTCGTGACCATCGGCGGGCGCGGGTCGAACGGCACCGCGTTGCGGTTGACGGTGATGCCGATGTCGTGCAGGCGGTCCTCCGCCTGCTTGCCGTCGAGCTCCGACTCGCGCAGGTCGACCAGCACGAGGTGCACGTCGGTGCCGCCGGTGAGGACGTTGACGCCGCTGCCGGCGTGCAGCAGCTCCTCGGCCACCGCCTTGGCGCCGGCCACGGTGCGCTCCTGGCGCTCGCGGAACGCCGGCGTCTGCGCGATCCGCAGCGTCACCGCCTTGCCCGCGATCGCGTGCATGAGCGGGCCGCCCTGCTGGCCTGGGAACACCGCGGAGTTGATCTTCTTCGCGTG
>DASYLT010000019.1:0-5237 GCA_036009425.1 Baekduia sp.
CTGCAGGGTGAGCGGCCCGACGCGCAACTGCTGCCCCGCGGCGGCACGCACCACGCGGGTGGCCCGGCGCCGCAAGGGCGCGTCGATCGCCATCGACGTCGGGGACCGGTCCTCCCCGCGCCCGTCGAGCAGCACGTCGACCGGCAGCGCGGCCAGCACCGCGGGCGCTCCACCATCGTGATCGGCCTGCGGGTGGGTTACGACCAGCACGTCGAGCCGTGAGACGCCCGCGGCCCGCAGCTCCCCAACCACCCCCGCACCGGCCGGCCCCGCGTCCACGAGAACAGCGTGGCCGCCCGCCTGGACGAGCGTCGCGTCGCCCTGACCGATGTTCAGCGCGGTGACGCGCAGGTCACCCGGCGGCGGCGCGCCAAGGCGCTGGCGCCCGACGAGCGCCGGCCCGATCGCCGCCATGACGGCGAGGCCGGTCGCGACCGCGACGCCGAGCGTCCGCCAGCGGCGATGCCGTGCGCCCGCGAGGCGCTCGCGCGCCGGCGGCGCGGTGATCAGCACCAGGGCCAGCGCGCACAGGATCGCGACGACGGCGACGGGCAGTGCGACGTGCGCCGCGGGAAGCGCGGCCGCCTTGCGGGCCAGCGCGACCAGGAAGCCGACCGGCAGACCAGCGAGCGCGACGAGCGGCGCCGCCAGGCCGGGAGCCACCTGGCCGACCGCGCAGGCGGCCATGCCCAGCCACATCACCGGGGCGACGGCCGGGGTCGCCAGCACGTTGGCCGGCAGACCGACGAGCGAGGCGCGATCGAACCGCAGGGCGATGAGCGGCGCGGTGGCCAGCGTCGCCGCGAGCGTCACCGCGACGGCCTCGGCGACCGGCCGCGGCACGTGGGCACGCACCAGCCGGTCGCGCGCCGCCCGGCCCACGACCGCGATGCCGACCACCGCCGCGAAGCTGAGCTGCCAGCCGGCGTCGACGACCGAGCGGGGGTCGAGCGCGAGCGTCACGGCCGCGGCGAGCAGCAGCGCATACCAGCGCGACGCCGGGCGCCCCGCGAACGCCGCCGCGAGGGTCGCCGCCCCCATGATCCCGGCGCGCTGGATCGATGGACCGCCACCGGCCAGCGGCACGTAAAGCGCGATGAGCGCCAGCACGAGCAGCCATCGCGCCCGGACCCCAAGCCCCAAGACCATCGACAACCCGAGCGCCAGGGCCGCCAGCAACATGATGTTCTGCCCGGACGCCGCCGTCAGGTGTGTGAGAGAGGCCGCCCGGAACGCCTCGCGCAGGTCGTCGGGCAGCGCCGAGTCGTCGCCGAGCACCATCCCGCGCAGCAGCGCCGCCTCCGGGGCTGGAAGGCCGCGGCCGAGCGTGGCCTGCGCTCGCCGGCGGACGCCGTCCACGACCCCGAGGGCCCCGCCCCGGCGCCGGCCCGTCGACGCGACGTCGGTGGCGCGCAGCACCGCGTGCGCGTGGGCGGCGCGGGCGGTCAGGTCGGGGGCGCGCAAGCCGCCGCGCACCCGCAGGACGTCCCCGACGGCCGGCCGCAGCGGCGTTCCCCACGACGGAAGGCGCAGCAGCACCCGCTCGCCGCGGAAGCCCACGACGGCGCGGTGGCCGCCGAAGGCGTCGGCACGGGTCGGGGTGAGCACGGTCGCCGCGCCGGTGACGGCATGCCCGAAGTCCGCGGCCAGCGACGTGCGCTCCAGCGTCGCGGTGCGCGCATCGGCGGCCAGCGCGGCGGCGATCAGCAGTGCTGCCAGCGCGACGGCGGCCGCCGGCGAGCGAACCAGCGGAACGGTGATCGCCGCGATCGCGAGTGCCAGCGCGGCCGCCGCGACGACCGACGCCGGTGCCCACGGCCCGAGCACCAGCCCGGCGACGACGGTGCCCAGCGCGACGTGGCGTCCGTGGCGACCGGCCACGTCGGCGCCCCGCCGGCGACATTGCGCAGCAATCCTCATCATCACACGACCACCCGCCCGCGCAGCGCCTCCAGACGCTTGGGCCCGATGCCCGAGACCTGCGACAGGTCGTCGACGGAACGGAAGCCTCCATGTTGGGCGCGGTACTCGAGGATCTTCTGGGCGGTCGCCGGCCCGACGCCGTCGAGGGTGTCGAGCTGCTCGGCGGTGGCCGAGTTGAGGTTGATGGGTGGCCCGGCAGCGGCCGCCCCTCCGGCTCCGGCAGCACCCGTCGCGCCCGCGGCCGCCGCCGCGCCCGCGCCGGCCATCCCTGCCGCCGCCCCACCCGGCGCTGCCGCCGCACGCTTGGGCACCACCACCTGCTGTGCATCCGTCAGCTTGGCGGCCAAGTTGATGGCCTGTAGGTCCGCACCGGGCGCCGCGCCGCCGGCCCTCCGAATCGCGTCCTGCACCCGCAGGCCGAGGCGGAGCCGGTAGACGCCCGGACGGTGCACCGCGCCCACCACGTGCACGGTTGCGGCTCCACCCGCGGTTCCGACCGTCACCGCCGCAGACCCGCCGTCCGGAGAGCCGTTCGCGGCGGTCGCGGCGGTAGCGGGCCCGCTTCCCGACGCCGCCGCGGTCGCCGTGCCACCGCCGCCGTCGGAGCGCAGCGCGCGCCAGCCCAGCAGCGCCACGAGCACGGCGCACGCCGCGTAGGCGGCAAGCTCGGAGCGGCTGAGATCGGGCATTCGGCCACGCTAGGCCGAGACGTGTGACACGGGACGCGGGCTTCGTTACGAACCTGCGCAGAAAGCGTGTCCGATCACGCCGTCGCCCCTGGCGAGGCGGGCCGCTCCCTTAGCTTCGCACCACGATGTTGACCAGCTTGCCCGGCACCACGATCTCCTTGACGACCCGCTGGCCGTCGACGTGAGCCTGCACGTTGGGCAGCGAGCGGGCGAGCTCCAGCAGGCGGTCCTTCGACGCGTCCGCCGGTGCCTCGATGCGATCGCGCAGCTTGCCGTTGACCTGCACGACCAGCTCGAAGGTGTCGGCCTCCAGGAACTGCTGCTCGGCGGCCGGCCACGGCTCCTCCCACACCCGCCGACCCGTGAGCAGGTGATAGGCGTCGGTCGCGATGTGCGGCGCGAACGGGAACAGCAGCGACGAGGCCGTCGCCAGCGCGAAGCGCACGCTGCCGGCGTCGGCGTCCCCGCGGCGCTCCGGGCGGACCTCGTTGATCAGCTCCATCACCGCGGCGATCGCCGTGTTGAAGGCGAAGCGCTGGTCCATGTCGTTGGTGACCTTGTCGATCGCCCAGTGCGCCTTGCGGACGACCCGCATGCCGTCAACGCTGAGATCGTCGGGCACGGGAACGTCGGGCAGCTCGTCGGCGGCGACGGCCGACAGGCGCCACAGGCGTGCCAGGAAGCGGTACATGCCCTCGGCCCCGGTGTCGGACCAGTCGGCGTCCTGATCGGGCGGACCGATGAACAGCGTGTACGCACGCGCGGTGTCGACCCCGAACCGGTCGACGATCGACGCCGGCGACACGACGTTGCCCTTGGACTTGGACATCTTGGCCCCGTCCTTGGTGATCATCCCCTGCGTGAAGAGCCGCTCGAACGGCTCCCGCACGTCGAGGTGCCCGAGGTCCGCCAGCGCTTTGGTGAAGAAGCGCGCGTAGAGCAGATGGAGGATCGCGTGCTCGACGCCGCCGATGTACTGATCGACGGGCATCCAGCGGTTGGCGACCTCCGGGTCGAACGCCCGCTGATCGTTGTGCGGGTCGGTGTAGCGCAGGAAGTACCAGGACGAGTCCACGAACGTGTCCATCGTGTCGGTCTCGCGCCGGGCCGGACCGCCGCAGATCGGGCAGGTCACGTTCACCCAGTCCTCGGCGGCGGCCAGCGGCGACTTGCCCTTGGGCTTGTAGTCGCTGACGTCGGGCAGGACGACCGGCAGCTGGTCCTCGGGCACGGGGACCATCCCATCGACCGGGCAGTGGATGATCGGGATCGGTGTGCCCCAGTACCGCTGACGGGAGACCAGCCAGTCGCGCAGGCGGTAGTTGACCGAGCGGTGGCCCTTGCCCTCGCGGTCGAGCCAGTCGACGATCTTGTCGAGCGCCTCGCGGTTGTACATCCCGTCGAAGTCCGGGTTGGAGTCGATCAGCGGGCCGTCCCTGGTGTAGGGCAGCTCGTCGCTCCCCTCCGGATCGGCGATGACGCGCTTGATCGGCAGCCCGTGGGCCTCGGCGAACGCGTAGTCGCGCGGGTCGTGGGCCGGGACGCCCATGATCGCGCCGGTGCCGTACTCCATCAGCACGTAGTCGGCGACGTACATCGGCAGCGACTCGCCGTTGACCGGGTTCATCACGTGGCGACCCAAGAACACGCCGGTCTTGGGCTTGTCGGCGTCACCGCGATCCTCCAGCGACTCGCTGGCGGCGTGGTTGACGTAGTCGCGCACCTCCTGCTCGCGACCCGTCCCCTCGATGAGCCGTTCGATGTCGGGGTGCTCGGGGGCCATGACGAAGAACGTCGCGCCGAAGAGCGTGTCCGGACGCGTCGTGAAGACGGGGTAGTCGATCCCCAGCTCCTGGCAGCGGAACGTGACCTCGGCGCCCTCGGAGCGCCCGATCCAGTTGCGCTGCATGGTCTTGACGTGCTCGGGCCACGCGATCGTGTCGAGCTCCTCGACCAGTTGGTCGGCGTAGTCGGTGATGCGGAAGAACCACTGCTCGAGCTGGCGCACCTCGACGACGTGGCCACAGCGCTCGCAGCGCCCGTCGATGACCTGCTCGTTGGCCAGCACCGTCGCGTCGTTGGGACACCACTTGACCGCCGCGTCCTTGCGGTAGGCCAGGCCGCGCTCGAACATCTGCAGGAAGATCCACTGCGTCCAGCGGTAGTAGCTGGGCTCGTGGGTGGCCAGCTCGCGCGACCAGTCGATCGAGATGCCCCACTCGCGGAACTGCTTCTGGAACGAGCGGATCGCGGCATCGGTCGACTCGCGCGGGTGCTGGCCGGTGCGGATGGCGTGGTTCTCGGCGGGCAGGCCGAACGCGTCGTAGCCCATCGGGTGCAGGACCCGCTTGCCGGTCCGCCGGTGGAAGTGGGCGACCGCGTCGCCGACCGAGTACACCTTGAGGTGTCCAATGTGGGGCTCGCCCGACGGGTACGGCAGCATCTCGAGCACGTAGAACTTCTCCGCGCCGTCAAGCGCCTCGTCGTTCGAGACCTCCCACGTGCGCTCCTGCTCCCAGATCGCCTGCCACTTGGGCTCGATCGCGTGCGGGTCGTAGCGGCGCTCGGACATGGAGCGCGGAGGTTAGCGGCGGCAGCATGGCCCCCTCCTCGCAGCGTCGGCGG